>NZ_MKUG01000171.1 GCF_001897685.1 Thiobacillus sp. 65-1402 | reverse complement strand
CGCCGGGCTCAGCGTCGCCTTGATCGGCGGCTTCGTGCTGGAGCGTTTCAAGCCGGAGCGCTGGATCGAGGACTACGTGTGGAAAATCCGCGTGGGCGAAACCGCCGCGATCGAAGAGGACACCTCGCTGCGCGCCCGGCACGGCTATGCGGTCGCCCAGGTGAAGGAAATCGTCGGCCGTATCTGGAAATTCATCCTCATCGGGGTGGGGGTCGGCGCTTTCATCCATGGCTACGTGCCGGCGGATTTCGTCGCGAAGATCGCCGGCGACGGCGGCGTGCTGTCGGTCGTCGGCGCGGTGCTGGTCGGCGTGCCTCTGTATTCCGACGCGGTGGGCATCATCCCCATCGCCGAGGTTCTGCTGCAAAAAGGGGTGCCCATCGGCACCGTGCTGGCGTTCATGATGGCGGTGACCGCGTTGTCGCTGCCGGAATTGATCATCCTGAAGAAAGTCGCGAAGGTGCCGTTGCTGGCGCTGTTCACGGCCTACCTCAGCATCGCGTTCATCATCGTGGGCTTGCTGTTCAATGCCTTGAAAGGGGTTTTATGAGTACCGACCTGCATCCCTCCATCGTCGCCCTGGTTTCGCTGGCGGCCAATGTCGCGGCCAACCATCCCGGCCAGGGCCTGTGCCAGATCGAGCGCCTGAAGGACTACGGCGTGTCGCGCGAGCAGATCGACACGGTGATCGAGATCGCGCGCCACATCCGCGACGAAACCGCGCAAAAGCTCGACGCCAAGTTCGATGCGGCCTACGCTGGCCATTTTCCGCAGGCGGCCGACCGGCTCGCCGCCATTGCGGCGGCGGAAAGCGGTGCCTGCTGCACCCCCACGCCTTCCGGCAAACCGTGCTGCTGAGGCGCGGACGCGAACAAGGAGTCCTCATGACTATCAACGAACACGACCAGATCCGCCAGCAGGTGCGCGCCGCCTACGGCGCCGTGGCGCGGACCGAATCCAGCGGCTGCTGCGCGCCGAGCGCGGGCTGCTGCGCGCCGTCGGATCAGGACGTCGCCGAGCTGCTGTCGCGCGGCATCGGCTACAGCGCCGAGGAGACGGCGGCGGTGCCGGAAGGCGCCAACCTCGGGCTCGGCTGCGGCAACCCGCAGGCCATCGCGGCGCTCAAGCTGGGTGAAACCGTGCTCGACCTCGGCAGCGGCGCAGGCTTCGACGCCTTCCTCGCCGCGCGCCAGGTCGGCCCGGACGGCACCGTCATCGGCGTCGACATGACCCCCGACATGGTGTCCAAGGCGCGCGCCAATGCGGTCATGGGCGGCTACGCCAACGTGGAATTCCGCCTCGGCGAGATCGAGCATCTGCCGGTCGCCGACGCCAGCGTCGATGCCATCATGTCCAACTGCGTCATCAACCTGTCGCCGGACAAGGCCCAGGTCTTTCGCGAGGCCTGGCGGGCGCTGAAGCCCGGCGGCCGCCTCGCCATTTCCGACATCGTCACCACCGCGCCGCTGCCGGCGGCCATGCGGCAGGAAGTCGCCCTCTACACCGCCTGCGTGGCCGGCGCCGCGAGCGTCGACGAACTCGCGGCGATGCTCGCGGCGGCGGGCTTCGCCGACATCCGCCTCGCCCCCCAGGACGCCAGCCGCGAGTTCATTCGCCACTGGGCGCCCGGCCGCGGGGTCGAGGATTTCATCGCCTCGGCCAGCATCGAGGCGGTCAAGCCGGCAAACTGAAGGAGAACGCAAATGAAAGACATCAAAGTGCTCGGCAGCGGCTGCGCCAACTGCAAGACCACCCTGAAGCTCATCGAGGAAGTCGCGCAGGCGCGCGGCGTGCAGGTCAATCTGGAAAAGGTCGACGACATGGCGGCCATCCTCGGCTACGGGGTCATGTCCACCCCCGGCGTGGTGATCGACGGCAAGGTGGTGCATGCCGGCGGCGTGCCGGACCGCAAGAAGATCGAAAGCTGGCTCTGAGGGCTCAAGCGCTCGAATGAGAGGACGGGGATGCAGGCGGGCGTGATGCCTGAAATCCCGATCCACGCAGCATGTCTATTATGAGTGGTCCTGCTCGTAAAACTTCCGGGAACCCGCCATGCCCAGCCTCCGATACATCGTTGCCGCCACCGATTTTTCAGATTTTTCCGAACGGGTGGTGCAGCGCGCCGCGCACCTGGCCGAACAGCACCAAGCCGAGCTGCATCTGCTGCACGTGGTGCGCCCGCTCGACCTTTATCCCGGCCTGACGCTGGCCCCGGATGAATTCAAGCATACCGACCAGGATTTGTTGCAGGCGGAGCAGACCCGGCTCGACGCCATGGCTGCCAGCCTGGTCAGCCGGCTGGGGATCCGCGTCCGCACCGCCACCCGTCTGGGCCGGGCGCATACCGAAATCGCCGCCTATGCGCAGGAGGTGTCCGCCGATCTGGTGGCTGCCGGAGTGCGCGGCGAAAACACGCTCATGGATCTGTTCCTGGGATCGACCGTGTCGCGTCTGCTGCGGGTGGCCACCTGCCCGGTGCTCATCGTCAGGAATCCCGCGGACGGACCCTACCGCCAGGTGCTGGCGGCGGTCGATTTCTCCCCGGTGTCGGCGGCAGTGGTCGCCCATGCGCTGACGCTTGCCGGCGGCGCGCCGGTGCACACACTGCACGTGCTGGGCAGCGAGGTCGAGCAGCGCTTGCGCAGGGCGAAGTCGGACCAGGTGGACATCACGGGCTGGCTCGCCAAACTGCGCAGCGAGGCCGAGAAACAGCTGGATGCCCTGCTGGCCCCGATCGACAACAGCCCGGCTGTCGTGCGCCTGATCCAGTCGGGTTTTCCCCCCGCTGCAATCTGCCAGTGCATCGAGGACAACCATGCCGACCTGGTCGTTCTCGGCCGCCATGGCTACGGCGGCGGCTTGCAGGACTGGCTGCTGGGCAGCGTGAGCAAGGATGTGGCCCTCGCCGCGACGTGCGACGTGCTGCTCATCAGCCCGGGCGGACAATAGGGGCTCTCGCCATGGCCGGCTGGCTTGGGATTATCAGCCTGCTGTGCCGGGGCCTTCCTTCCTTCGCCTTGCCTGGCTCAGGGACGCGGGCCGGCAGGAGGCAGTGGCCAGGACACAAACAAAAACGCCGCTCGGAGAGCGGCGTTTTTTACAACTGGTGCCGGCGATCGGAATCGAACTGACGACCTTCGCATTACGAATGCGCTGCTCTACCAACTGAGCTACGCCGGCGAAAAACAGCGCGCATTATAGCGGAATCGATCAGGCTTGTGCGGCCTGCAGCCCGGCTTTCAGGCGCGCGACCACCTTGTCCTGGCCGATCAGTTCGAGCGTGGCGTCGATCGCCGGCGTCTGCGGTTCGCCGGTGACCAGCACGCGTACCGGCATCGCCAGCTTGGGCATCTTGAGGCCGTGCGCGGCGAGCGTTTCCTTGAACGCCGCGCTGATCGCGCTGCGTTCCCAGTTCAGCGCTTCGAGGCGAGCGGCGAGTTCGCTCAAAGCGGGCAGCACCTCGGGGGTGACGTGCTGCGCCAGCAGCTCGGGCGTGGGATGCAGGGTGCGATAGAACAGCGTGGCGGCGTCGGCCAGTTCCACGATCGTCGCTGCGCGCTCCTTGACCAGCGCGCACACCGCGGCAAGGGCGGGGCCGTCGTCCGGATTGGCGCCGTTGCGCAGCAGGAAAGGGCGCATCAGTCCGGCCAGCCGCGCGTCGTCGGCTGCCTTGATGTACTGCTGGTTGAGCCAGCGCAGCTTCTCGGTATTGAACTGCGCGGCCGACGGCGTGATGCGGTCGAGGTCGAACCACTGCACGAACTGTTCGCGGCTGAAAATCTCGGCGTCGCCGTGCGACCAGCCGAGCCGTGCCAGGTAGTTGATCACGGCTTCCGGCAGGTAGCCGTCCTCGCAATACTGCATCACCGACACCGCGCCGTGGCGCTTGGAGAGCTTGGTGCCGTCGTCGCCGAGGATCATCGACAGGTGGGCGTACTGCGGCACCGTCGCGCCGAGCGCCCTGAGGATGTTGATCTGGCGCGGGGTGTTGTTGACGTGGTCGTCGCCGCGGATGACGTGGCTGATCCGCATGTCCCAGTCGTCCACCACCACGCAGAAGTTGTAGGTCGGCGTGCCGTCGCCGCGCGCGATGATGAGGTCGTCGAGCTCGGCATTGGAAAACTCGATGGTGCCTTTGACCAGATCCTTCCACGCCACCGTGCCCTCGGCGGGGTTACGGAAGCGCACCACCGGCTGCACGCCGGAAGGCGGCACCGGCAGCGCCTTGCCGGGCTCGGGGCGCCAGCGCCCGTCGTAGCGCGGTTTTTCGCCGCGCGCGCGCTGCGCCTCGCGCATGGCGTCGAGTTCCTCGGTGCTGCAATAGCAGTGATAGGCCTGGCCTTTTTCCAGCATCTGCGCGATCACTTCCTTGTAGCGGTACATCCGCTCCAGTTGGTAGAACGGGCCTTCGTCGTGCGCAAGATCCAGCCAGGCCATGCCGTCGAGAATCGCCTGCACCGCCTCGGGGGTGGAGCGCTCGATGTCGGTGTCCTCGATGCGCAGGATGAACTGGCCGCCGTGATGGCGCGCGAACGCCCACGAAAACAGCGCGGTGCGCGCGCCGCCGATATGCAGGTAACCGGTGGGCGAGGGGGCGAAACGGGTGCGGATCATGGCAAGACCGAATGGAAAAAGGCGCTATTTTACTGGATAGGCGCTGCCAAAATTGACCTTCCCCGCCGGGATGTGGTTTAATTCGCGCCGCTTCGGGGCAGTTAGCTCAGCGGTAGAGCATCGCCTTCACACGGCAAGTGCTTTCCTTGATTGGCGTGGCTTCCCGAGCGGTCTGTGTAATTTCCGGTGTAATCCGGGCGGTTAACTCAGCGGTAGAGTGCCACCTTCACACGGTGGAAGTCACTGGTTCGATCCCAGTACCGCCCACCATTCCCCTATTTGGCTTTGAACGCCCGCAGCATCGCGTCGCGCTGCTGTTCGATCTGCATGTGCGCGTAGCGCTCGGTCGTTTTCACGCTGCTGTGGCCGAGGATCTTGGACACGGTGAAGAGGTCGGCGCCGGTGGCGATGAGGATGCTGGCGCAGCTGTGGCGGAGGTCGTGGAAGTTGACGTCGGGCATGCCGGCGTCTTCGCGCGCGCGGCGCCAGGCGCTTTTGATTCCTTCGATGCCGACTTCGAGCGGGAAGTGCTTTAGCCACGGGCGCAGGGCCGGCACGATGGGCACGGTGCGGGTGCGCAGGGTCTTGGTGTTGCCGGCGTGGATGATGAGGCTGTCGCGGCCGATGTCTTCGCGGCGCAGTTTGACGATTTCGCCGCGCCTAGCGCCGGTGAGCAGGGCGGTCCAGATGGCGGCCTGCACCGGCGTGCTGCAATGGCTGGCGATGGACTGCACCTGGTCGAGGCTGAGGTAGGTGCTGCGGGCGTTGTTCTCGGGCAGGCGCTTGACGTGAGCGCTGTAATCGACGGGGATGAGTCCGCGCTCCCAGGCGAGGCGCAGGGCTTTCTTGAGGGTGCCGAGGCTGCGGTTGATGGTGCCGGCGGCGTAGTGGCCGGCCATGTCCTTGACGATGTGGGCGGCAGCCTGGCGGGCCTGACTGGCGCGGTATTTTTCGAGCCAGAGCGCGATGCGGCGGGCGTGGTCGAGGGCGGTCTTGGTGCTGCGCAGGGTTTCGGCGTGGGCGACGTACAGGCTGATGACTTCGGTAAGGCGCGGGTCGCTGGGGATACGCGGCGTTTTGGCGACGGCGAGCGCGGCGCGCAGGTCGGCTTCTAGCTGCTTGGCAGCACCCGCAGTTGCGTCTTGCGGCAGGATGCGGTGAACTCGGCGCCCGTCGACCATAATGCCGACGTGCCGGCGTCCCTTCTTGTCTGTCCAGATTGACATGGTTGATTCTCCCGCAGCCAGGCTTTGCACTCTTCCAGATCGTAGCGCTTGGCCCTGATCCCGACGGGAGTATAGGGCATGCCGTCCAGTTCGAGCCGCCGGACGGTGGACTCGCTGATGGTGAGGGCCGCGCAGAGCTGCTGGCGGGTGAGGGCAGGGGTGGTCATGCCGGCACGCGCTCCAGGATGTGGCCTTGCGCAGCCCGGCGTCGCGCTTCGAACAGGGCGTCGCGGCATTCGGCGCGCGGCACGTTGGCGATCTGCTGTTCGTGCAGTTCGGCGCCGCGGTTGATGGCCTGCATTTCGCTGCCGGAGAATCCCCATTTACCGGTGCGCTCGTGGCGGGCCTTGATCTCCATGAGGGCGTCCTGCAGGGTGTAGACGACGTCGATGTATTCGGGGCCGACGTCGCGTTCGCACAGGATGAGGCTGACGTTGGCCATGGCGGCGAAGGTCCAGAAGTCATCCTCGATGCCGAGTCCGTTGCGCATGCGCAGGATGCCGGTGTGGATGGCCTTGCCAAGGTCGTCGAGCTGGTCGCGGGTCATGCCGTGCTGCATGGCGATGGTGTTCTGCCAGGCGAGGGGGTCGGCTACCCAGCGGGTTCTGCGCTTGCCGTGTTTTCTCATGCTGTGATCCTGTCAAGCGGGCTGGTGGCGCCGCACGCGCCCCGGTTGAGTACGTGGGTATAGATCATGGTGGTGCTCACATCGCTGTGGCCGAGCAGTTCCTGCACGGTGCGGATGTCCGATCCGGTTTCGAGCAGGTGGGTGGCAAAGCTGTGGCGTAGGGTGTGCGGATGCACCAGTTTGTGGATTCTGGCTGCTTGAGCAGCGGCCTTTACAGCGCGCTGGATATTGCGCTCGTTCCAGTGGTGGCGGCGCACGCTGCCGCTACGCGGATCGGTGCTGTAGCTCGGCGCGGCGAAGACGTATTGCCATGCCCACTCGGACGCGGCGCGCGGGTATTTGCGGGCGATGGCGTCTGGCAGCTCGACGTCGGCGTGGCCGGTGGATAGGTCGAGGTTGTGCCAGCGGAGCCGCTCGTCGATGTGCTGTATCAGGTCTTCAACCAAGCTGGCCGGCAGCATGGTGACGCGGTCCTTGTTGCCCTTGCCTTCTCGAATGGTGATGAGGCGGCGCGCGAGGTCGACGTCCTTGATGCGCAGCCGCAGGCACTCCTTGATGCGCATGCCGGTGCCGTAGAGCAGCTTGATGATGAGGCCGTTGGTGCCGCTGACGTGTGCGAGCAGGGCGGCGATCTCCTGCTGGGTGAGCACGCTGGGCAGGCGCTTGGCCGTTCGGGCACGGGTGATGCCGTCGAGCCATGGCAGATCCACGCGGAGCACGTCGCGGTACAGAAACAGGATGGCGTGCATGGCTTGGTTCTGGGTGCTGGCGGAGACGTTGCGCTCGGTGGCCAGCGCGGAGAGGAATGCCTCGACCTCGGGCGCGCCCATCTCGGCCGGGTGGCGCTTGCCATGGAACAGGATGAAGCGCTTGGCCCAGTGCAGGTAGGTCTTCTCGGTGGAGTAGCTGTAGTGCCTGGTGCGGATAACCGCGCGCATCTGCTCCAGCAGCTTGGGCTTGGGCTGGGTGCCGTTCAACACTTGCGACGGTGTCGCGTTTGGTTTTTCGAGTGTGTGCATTGGCGCGGGTCTCCGTTGGGTGGGGTGGAGTTATGCGACAGGGGGTGTCGGAGAATTTAAGTTGGGCACCAGCAGTTCGGCCAGCTTTGTGTTGCCGTCGCCGCCGTAGGGGATGCACTCGCCGTCCCATCCGTGGCGCAGGTCGTCAACCTTCAACACCGCGCCATCCACTTCAATGCGCGGGTTCCAGTCGTCGCTGAAGATGTCGAGCTTGTAGCTATCTGCCACTTGGTGCGCGTGTGATTCATCCTCGGCCATCACCACGCCGTAGGTGGTTATTTCAACCATGTAGAGTTTCATGTCTTCGCTCCAGTCCGTGTCCAACAATCCGGTCGAGCCGAGGCCCGCCAGCGTCTTTAATCCTTGCCTGATTCCGTAAGGCCCGGCTCACCGCAAGCGTTAGATGACTCATCACCGAGCCTCACGCGGGCTTCCCATGCTCGCCCGTCGTCAGTCCAGCTTGCCGCCATCGCAGCGCAGCACTCCGAGCACCAGCGGTAGCTCATCAGCGAGCCGTCGAACACAGCCGCCAGCAGTCGCACGCGCTCGCCCGGCACAATCTCTTGCCGGCACATGCCGCAGGTTCCACCCTTGCGCGCGGTGCCAATCTTGTCCTTCAGCACCTTGTCGCCAGGGCTTCCGAAATCACCCTCGAAGGGGTTCGTTTTCAAACACTCAGCTTCGTCAAACGTCGTCATCTAACCCTCCGTTCGTTCGGACGCTCCGCCTGCGGCTCCGCGCCGCACAACTTGAGCGTTATGCCCCTTGCACCGTGCGGCCAGCTCAACCAGCCATTCCGCCAGCGCCGGGGGCGTGTGCTCCCGCTCTGCCTTCGTTATGTGCGGGCGGTAGTCCTCGCGTTTCCGGCTCTGCACCACGTAGGCCGCCTCGCCCATCACGTAGGGCAGCGCCGGTATCTCGCCAGGTGCGCAGCCGACCACATAAAACCATGTGGCCTTTTCTGCCTTGTGGCCCCACCACTTCTGCGGCGCAGCCAGCGTCCATCCTCCGAGCTGGTCGCGTTCGCCAGGTCGCGGTAGTTTCTGCGCATCCCAAAGCGTCGAGCCGGCCGGGTGTTCGAGCACGCCGCCGAATTCCCGCACCAGTGCCACAGCCAGGCGCCCGAGGTTCCTTTCGTCCGGCCTCGGGTTTGCAAAGGCCCGTAGCCGGCCCCAGGCTCGGCAAGGAGGGTGCGCTACCACAGGCCACGGCCCGTCGTAGGTGCGCGCGTCTCGCTCGGCATCAAACACGTCCACGTCGGAAAGTTCCTTGTAGTGGCTGTCGGCGCGTGCGAAGAGGATGGCTACGGTCATCGCGTTTCTCAATCGTCGGGGCACAACCCGTCGTGCGAAGGGACGCGCCGCGATGAAGCTGCATCGCGCCCCTCCACTCTGTCATTGAGTGGCCCGCTCACGCCGCACCCTTCTTCATATACCGCCGATGCACGTACATGCTGGCGGTGATTCCAAACGGGCCGCCGAGCATGTAGGCGGCGACCTCGCTAAAGCCGGCTTCCGGCATCAGCCGGTAGAGCGCCAGGTGGCCGGCGCCGATTAGAAAGCTGGTGAGGAATGCCGCCACGTAGTGCCCCTGGTTGACGTTCTGGCTCTGGAAGCCGAGGGCGAACACGCTCATGAAGCAGCTGGCGAAGAGGAGGAGTTCGTTCACGACGGCCGCCCTTGGTCAGCTGTTGGCGAACGGGTTGCCGAAGAAGAACGGGGTCCCGGTCTTCTCCTTGATCTGGCCGATCAGGGTCGAGGTGGCATCTTCGAGCACCTTGTCCTGGCGGATCAGTTCAAACCAGAAGGTCAACTTGCCGTCGCGTACGCGGTAGCGCAGCCGGGCGTCGATGCGATAGGCGTCGCCGTTCCAGAAGACCTGCAGGCCGATGCTGAAGCGGTCGAAGACCTGCATTTTCTGGATGGTCTGGGCGTCGTCATCCTGGGTGAAACTCATCTGCACGCCGCCGCTCTGCAGCCGGATCGCGCTTTTGAAGCGCATGTCCTGGTTGGCCTCGAAGGTGAGTGCCATTTCGAGCATCTGCGCGCCGGTGGGGCTGCCGTCGACGCTGGCGATGTCCTTGAGGTTTTCTTCGATGAACGAAGCGAAGTCGGGTTGGTTGAATGGCTGTTTGTTCTTGCCCACCCAGCGGTTCCACTCCTCCGAAAACTCGGGCGAGAAGCTGGCCTTGTGGTCGCGCCAGGCTGCTGCGTCCTTGTCCTCGCCGTGGTCGTTGAGGATGCCGGTGAACTTGACGTCGCCAGCCTTGTAATTGGCGATGCACCAGATCGTGCTGCTGTTGAGCGATCCGTGGCGCTTGATGTAGTCGACGAAGCTGTCGGCATCGTTGAGCTCGATGGTCGCTTTCTTGCGGCGCGGGGCGTCGAGCAGCTTTTCTTCGTCGCGCTCTTCCAGCTTCCAGCCCGGGGGCATGGCAATGCGCTTGATGTGCGACTCGGGTTTGCTGCCGATCTCGGTCGGCGCCTTCATCTCGCGGGACAGGGTCTGCGCGAGGTTTTCGGTTTCGGTGCTTGCGAGTTCCATCGTGGTTCCTTATGCGGATTTGAGTTGTGTGGGCGCGGCCTCGGAGGCGGACGGCACGCTCTTGAGATCCAGCTTTTGCTGGTGTGGATCGTCGGCGACCAGGTTGCCCTCGGGGGTGGCGAACAGCATCGCTTCCATCGGCTCGTCGGCGGGCTTGGTCACCTTGACCTTGCCGGTTAGGATCATGGCGCCGCCGCGCGTGGCCTTCTTCACGTTGATGCTCAGGTCGATGCGCCCGGACTTGCCGGACGAATCGACCGCCGCCACCAGCTCGGCGAGTTTGTCGCTGGCGGTGTCGATGAACACGCCGCCGCCGATATGGCGGAGGGTGTCGGTGATGGGTCTTGCTGACATTTTGATACTCCTTTTACGGCCTGGCTCGATGGGGCAGGCTTCCCGGGTGGTCAAGCGGTTTGCTCCAGGCGTTCGGCGACGGCGAGCGTGGTCAGCTCGCGGATGAGGTCGGCGTGTCGTTCCTTCAACGCCGGCAGGCCAGCCAGGACTTCCTGGCGCCTGGTCGCTGGGTCGAGCTTGTCGCGGGCGCAGGTGTGGGCAATTGAGTGGATGGCGTCGCGAGCCTTGGTATGCAAGCTATTTCCAACGGGGCTGCTGCGATCCCGGAACGACCGGAGCTCGAATCCGTAAAACGGTACGCGCTCGGCTGTTGCAATCAGCGCGATGCAGTCCGCCACGTCGGCATACAGCAGCGTGGCGAATTCCTTCCTGGCCGCCGTGAGGCGCTTCTCGTAGTCTTTCCTGATCGCGTCGGCCTCGCGGGCATCCTTCGCGAGCGAGGCGATCACCTTGTCCATCGCCGTGAGTGCGGCGCGGATGGCGGTCGACTCGCCTGCCGTGAGGCCGTAGTCGTTCGGGTCGATCTTGCGCAGGGCGGTGGCTGTGCGCGCCATGTGGGCCTTGCGCGCTGCGATCACGGCGCCACCGTCGTGGAGCGCCTGGCTTTTCTGGAGGTCGCTCAGCATGATCAGGCCGCCATTTCCTCGGCCGCCATCGGTTGCATGCCAAGTTGATGCGCATGCGCCACATGCGCCAGGGTGCGCAGGTCGTCGACGATCGGCGAGCCCGGGGTGTAGACCGAGGCGTTGACGACCATGGAAGACAGCATCTGCGTGAGGCTGTGCCAGCGCCCGATGCTGGGCCGGGCCAGCGCCTCCTGCCAGCGCAGCGAGACGATGGAGGGGATGACGATGGGCTGCATCACACCACTCCGGCGGCGGCCAGCAGCACCATGACGGCCATTCCGGCCAGGCACACCGCAGCGATGATGGTGTCTGCGCGTTCGGCCTGCTCGGCCCGGCGCTGGGCGTTGTATGCACTCAGTTCGTTTCTGGTTCCGAAGTTCATTGCGATTCCCTCTCCCGTGGTTAATCGGTTCACTGCTCCCCAACATCACCCTGCGTCTTCGTGAGGCTCCTAGCCGGTTGCCCGACCGTGGGATGGGTCCAGGCCCATCACGTCTGCCGCTTGGGGTGCGCAACGGGGCGCGCGGCTACGGGGTATGTCGTTACTTTATAACCATGGTTCTCAATCTGTCAAGAACCAAGGTTATATTTTGTGGCACAATGAAGCCGCGCCCGATGTGGGCGAGTCGAAAAGGAGTCAGGGATGGATCAGAAAGAACTGGCGGAAGCGGGGGCGCCTGGCCTGCTGTACCGGCGCGAGGATGGCGTGGAGATCCCGCTTGATCAGGGTAATGTGTGGGTGTGGCGCATGGGCCCGTCTGGCCGCTGGATGTTGGCGCGATACATGGATGGCATGATCGAAGAAAGCTATGCGCCTATGGAAGACGCTGAGCTTGGGATCGCGCTCGCCGCAATCAGTCGTGGTTATCAACCACCACGTACCCTTCATCGTCTAGAGACACTGTCTGGGCGAATTCCGCCTGAAGGTGGCTCGGTGCCCGAGGCTTGAACCGCCTGAACACGAGCCCGCCGAAATCGACGGTGTAGTGCGCTGGATAGTTGCGAAGTTCGTCCAGCAGCTCGCCGACGGTGATGGTGGGGTGGGGTTTGTTGGTCATGGCGTCGCCGGTGGGCGGTAGTTGCTTGAGCCGATCAGCGATGCGCCTTGCTCGGTGGTCGCGCTCGATGTGGACTGGAAGACGCCGTTTGTGTCGAGGCTGAAGGTGACTTCGTTGGTGCGCACGTCGCTGCCGCCCACCAGGCCGCCGATGAAGGGGATGAAGGTTTCGCCGCGCACCCGGACGTCGACGTGTTGATAGACGATTTCGGTGGTGCCGTCCGACTTGTTTCTCACCACGTTGGGGCGGCCCAGGGCGGCCTCGATCTCGGCGCGCGTGCTCTTGCCGGGCTGGAAGGCGCGGGCCTGGTCGGGCTTGACATCCATGCCGGCGGACATGCAGCCGGCAAGCACTGTGGCCGCGATGATTGTAGTGGCTAGAGTCGTTTTCATGGCTTTGCTGCCGCCACGGTGCGGTTGAAGTCCAGCGCCTTCTCGTACTGGTCGGGGATACAGCCAATCCAGTTGTCACACCATACCGTGACCAGCATCCGGTACTTGCCGCCACCCAGTGGCTCTTTCGTTACCCTGGCTGCAAGATACGGGCTGCTGTCGGCTGGGTTGTAGGTTTCGATCAGGACGTTCGTCGCCGTCTGGATTTTGTAGCGGGCGTTGTGAACCACCCATAGCTGAGCGGCTTCCCATTTGACGTTGCAGTCGTCGGCGCCGGCGCAGGTCGGGATCGTCCGGTTGATCTCGTTGAGTACGGCTTGGCGTTGCGGGTCGGCTGTGGTGGCGCAGCCGCTCAATGTGGCGGCGATCAGCACTGCCGTCAGTGTGTTCTTCATGATGTTTCCCTCTCCCCTGTTTATTCGAATTGAAGCTCCAACTGTACCGCGAACATCAACACTCTGGCGCTACGCTGGTTTCTTGGTTTTGGTGCTGAGTTCCTTAAGTGCATCGCCAGCCTGAACGAGCCTTTGCACGTCGTAATCGGCAAGGTCCTGGCATACCTGCACCAGGTGCTTGATCCTTTCGTCGTGCACGTAAAGGCCGTCAACCATATCGCCCTGCCCCTCTGCCAGCCACATTGCCCTGACGCCGCATGCCTCGGCGAACTGCGCTGTGAACTCCGAGCCCGTGGCGTCGCTTCTTTCCAGCTTGGAGATGTTCTCCTGCGTGCACACGTTATTGATCCTATCCGCCAGCTGCTGCTGGGTCAGTTTGGCGTGGACGCGTGCCGTGCGTAAGCGTTCTCCGTATTTCATGGCTTGGAACCTATAACCACGGTCATAAACAGTCAAAGAACTGTAGTTGTTGACATCAGTAGAACCTTGGTTATATTCTGAGGGCATGAGCATGGAATCTCTCCAACAGGCAGTCGATTTGGCACACGGCCAGGCGCAACTGGCGCGCGGCATTCGCGAGCGAATCCCCGGGTCGAAAATCAGCCAGCCACATGTGTACAAGTGGCTTAACAGCCCCAACCCCGATCAAATGCCACCGGCCGACGTGGTGCTTGCGATCGCGGACTTTCTTGAGTACCGGATGACGCCGCACGATCTGCGGCCCGACCTGTACCCCAACCCCGGCGATGCTCTGCCGTCCCATATGGCTCCGGTATGCAAGTGCGCTTCGACCTTCGGGGAATTCGGCGAGCCGCGCTCGGGTGTCGAGCGCCGCGATGGCGACCGCCGCCAAGTGAGCGATCCCGACTTTGGTGATTTCGGCGAGCCGCGCGACGGGGAGCGGCGGGAGGAAGACCGCCGGCGCAGCGACGGCGATGAGGCCGCCGCGTGAGCAAGCGCGGCTGGTGGGAACGCTTGTTCGGGCGCGGCGATGAAGCCGAGATGTCGCGTGTGCTGTCGATTTCGACGCGCAAGGCGAATGATCTCAGGGCGCTGCGGGACGATCCGAATCCGGCCGCTCCAGCTTCGCGCGTATATCGCTCGACTGAAGAATCGCAGCAGAGAATACGTCGAGTGCTCGACGCGCTGCGGCCCGAAACTCGTCGTCCGCTTTGTCGAGCTTGCTGTCGATGCTGTCGTATGCGATCACGAGTACGCTGCGGATCATCGGCTCGGGGGCAGAAATGAGCGGCAGCATGGATAGGCATAGCTGCTCCATGCCGATGAGCAGGGCCGCGCGCTCGTCGCTGGTTTTTTGCGTCTCGATGAGTTCCGAGGAGAGTGTCCGCACGGCGTTCTCCAGGCGCTTGAGCCGTTCTTCGGTTTCCATGTCCGTTCCTTTCGGTGTGTGGTTTGGTGAGACTTGCCATTCTACCGAGCCTGGAACGGGCGCCTTTTCCGCCCTGGCAGATGGCGGTGCTGTTCGTAATCTGCCGCATGCAGTCCTCCTCCAATCCTTCCCCGGCGCTGTCCTGGCCGGGGCTTTTTTTCGATCAATGGATGCAGGCTACGCAATGGCCCGGCCGGCGTCAGCGTTCACGAGGGAGAGGCAATGAACATCACCGATGCGGCGTTCGCGACGGTGCACGATTACCCGGGCGGGTCTGAGAGCCTGGGGCCGCGGGTTGGGCTTGATCCGGCGGTGCTGCGGAACAAGGTCAATCCCAAGAACACGACGCATCACCTGCGCCTGGATGAGTCGGTGCGCATTCAGGGGGTGTCTGGCGACCACCGCATGTGCCGGGCGATGAATGAGGCGCTGGGCTATCTGCCGCCGATTCCCCGCATCGATGTGGCGGTGTCGGATGCGGCGCTGCTGGAGACGTACACGCGCTTGATGAGCGAGCTGGGCGACTTTTCCGGCAAGTTCCACCAGGCGCTGGCGGACGGCAAGTTGACCTCGCGCGAGATCGATGGGCTGCAGTCCGAAATGCTGGAATTTTTCGCGGCGGGCGAGGAGCTGTTGAACCGTGCCCGCCAGATTGCGGAGGGTTGACTTGGCGGGCCGCGCGATGAGCCAACCGGAGCGCCAGGCATGGGCGCTTTCGTACGCAATGCGTGCGCGGCCTACGCCGGAGCTGGCGTCGCGCTATTTCGAAACACTCAAACGAATGCTGGGCGATGACCCGGCAAACAATCAGAACACGGGGCCGGCGACGGCCGAGGGGACGGCGTGCAGGACAAGACAGATACAGCAGGTCTGAACGCCGTGGCGTTCGATGCGATCCCCCCCACGCTGGCTGCGCGCGCGCAGTGGTTGGTGTGGCGATTCGAGTCGAAGCCGGGGGATAAGAAGCCGCGCAAGGTGCCGTATTACGTTTCCGGCGCGCGCCGCACGGGTGAGCAGGGTTCGGACGCGGATCGGGCGGCGCTGGTCGATCTGGCCACGGCGCGGGCGGCGGTCGAGAAGGCTGGCAGTCGTTGGACGGGCGTGGGCTTCGCCTTTCTGCCGGGGGATGGCCTGATCGGGGTGGACCTCGATGGCATGTTCGATCCGGCGACGGAGCTGATGACGGAGCGCGGCGCGGCGATCATCGCTAACTGCAACAGCTACACGGAGTTCTCGCCGAGCGGCAAGGGTGTGCACATCATCTGCTCGGGCGAGACGGAGACGTTCAAGTCGAACGAGGTTGGCGTGGAGGTGTTCTGCGGGCGCCAGTTCTTCACGTTTACTGGCAAGCGCTATCCGGCCACGCCGGAAGAGGTGAACCCGCTGCCCGAGAAGGTGCTGAAGCGCCTGAAGGCGACGGTTGAGAGCGGCAAGAAGCGCGCGGCCACCGGCAAGCCATCCACTGCGCCGGCGCCAGCCCTGGAGGGCCGCGCCAAGGTCGAGAGCGCGCTGGCGTTCATTTCGCCGGAGTGCGGCTACGACGACTGGATTCACATCGGGATGGCGATCTGCTCGGAGCTGGGCACGGGCGCGGGCGATGTGTTCGATGCCTGGTCGGCGAAGTCGGCGAAGTATCCCGGCAGCGCCCAGGTGGCGACGCACTGGAAGAGTTTCGAGCCGGGCAAGGGCGTGACGGGGGCGACGATTTTCAAGCTGGCGATGGATGCCGGCTGGTCTCCGCCCAAGCCGCCGAAAGCATCACGGGCGCGGGCGCAGCCCGGTGGGGGGGGCAAGGCTTCCTCGCTGCCGGACGATATGCCGGACTGGCGCAAGAAACTGCTGTACGACAAGGGCGACCTGAAGGCCTGCCTGGCGAACGTGTACGACATCCTGCTCAACGATCCTTCGTGGCAGGGGGTGCTGGCGTTCGACGAATTCGCTCAGCGCACGGTGAAGCGTGCGCCGCCGCCTTTTGAGGGCGGCATGGCCGGCGAGTGGGACGGCACCGACGATAGCCGCACCGCGATGTGGTTGGCGCGGACGTATCGCTTCACGCCGTCGTCGATCATGGTGGCGGAGGCGGTGGAGGTGCTGGGGCGCGCGTTTGCGTTCCATCCCGTGCGCGACTGGCTGAAGTCGCTGCGGTGGGACGGCACGGCGCGCATCGATCACTGGCTGGAAGATTACCTCGGCGTGGCGCGCACCGAATACACGGAGCGGGTGGCGGCGTGGTTTCTGCTCGGCATGATCGCGCGGGTGATGCGGCCGGGGGTGAAGTTCGATTACTGCCTGGTGTTCGAGGGTATCCAGGGGCGCGGCAAGTCGACCACGCTGTCGATCCTGGGCGGCGAGTGGTTCGGCGACACCGACATCGATCTGCACAACAAGGATTCGATGGCGGCGCTGCAGGGCAAGTGGCTGTATGAGTTCCCCGAGCTGGGATCGCTGGCCCGCACCGAGTCGCTCAAACAGAAGTCGTTTCTGTCGCGCCAGATCGATGAATATCGGCCGGTGTATGGCCGGCGCCAGATCAAGGTGCCACGGCAGACGGTGTTCTCCGGCTCCACGAACGAATGGGAATGGAACAAGGACCCGACGGGCGGGCGTCGCTTCTGGCCGATCGAGGTCGGCGAGATCGATCTTTCCGGCTTGGCGAAGGTGCGCGACCAGCTGTTCGCCGAGGCCTTCGTGCGTTACCAGCAGGGTGAGCGGTTCTACCCAACGGGCGAAGAGCAGCGCCTTCATTTCGATCCCGAGCAGCTGAAGCGCGAGCAGGGCGAATCGCTGGTCGACGCGCTGCACGACTGGGTATACGAGCAATACAAGCCGTTCTCGGTGGCCATGGCGGCCTTCGAGGGGCTGAAGGTCATCGATGCCAGCAAGCTCACCCGCGACATGCAGACGCGCATCGGCATCGCCCTGCGCAAGCTCGGCTGCGGGCGCGTGGAAAAGCGCAACGGCATGGTGCGCTACTGGTACACGGCACCGAAGAGGGACTCTGATCCAGCGACAAATGAAACGGCACCACCGGCAATGGAAACTGCGCGCGTAGGTGGTGTGCGACCCGGGGAAGGAGGGCTCGATGCCGCGCCATTCTAGCCCCGAGGTTAGGAAGGTTGGGAGCAGGTTAGGAAGCCTGAATCCCGCATGGATAAAGGAGGTTCCTAACCTTCCTAACCTTCCCAACCTGTTTTGCTTTTCCTTACACGTAGCGCGTGCATGGCACGCACGCACACGTATACGCGCGTGCGTAACACCCGCTACACACACAACACCTCGTTTCAGGTTAGGAAGGTTAGGAAGGTTAGGAACAAGCCCTGTTTATGCGGCTTCCACCCTTCCTAACCTGCTCCCAACCTTCCTAACCTCTGCCGGAAAGGATCTGTGATGCCCGAGAAACTGACCCGAGCCCAGCGCTCAGCCATCAACAAGCGCGCCCTCACACTGGCCAGCCGGCTGCGCGATCAAGCCTATTGGGCCTATCGCATCCGCCTGACCGAGCAGGCCAGGGTCGATCCCGATTCGATCCACGCCGACGATGCCACGCCCGGGCCGGACATTTCAGACCTGCTGGAGTTCGACGTATGACGGTCGAACTGAACACGATGCGGGCGGACTACGTCCTGGTGCGCCGCTGGTGGAAGGAATCCGAGGGTTGGACCGAAGCCGATCTGGCCGAGGCCGACCGGGGCGTGAAGGCCGCCGTCGACAGCAATGACGCCGAGCGGATCGCGTTGTGGGCGAACTGGCTGGCCGGGATGGCTGAGGAGATCCGGCGCTTCACCTCAATGGTGCACGCCGCCGAGGATCGCATGCGGGCAGCGGCGTCGGCGGAAAGGCAGGCGGCATGAGCACGATCAGCATCCGCAATAACTTCCCCGAGGTGGCGGCCAGGCTGAACCAGCTGGGCACGGACATCGGCAACAAGGCGGTGGTGCGGGCGCTGAACACGACGATCGATCAGGGCAAGACCCAGATGGCGCGGCAGATCAGCCAGGAGTTCAGGGTGAGCGTGGGCACGGCCAAGGATCGCCTCAAGGTCTACAAGGCCTCGGCACGCAACGGTGCGTTCAGGCTTGTGGCCACGCTGGAGGCCACGCGAAAAGACCCGGGCCGATCGATGAACCTGATCGCGTTCGTCACCAAGGGCAAGGTCAGCAAGGCGTCTGCCAAGCGCAGCGGGCGCACCGACCTGGCTGGCCAGCTGCAGTTCCAGATCAAGCGTGCCGGCGGTAAGAAGTCCATCAAGGGTGCGTTCGTCGGCAACATGGGCCGCACGGTGTTCATCCGCACTGGCAAGGAGCGGCTGCCGATCAAGGCGCTCAACACCATCGACATCGGGCAGATGTTCAACACCAGGCGCGTCAACAAGGTGGTGAAGCAGGTGATGCTCGACAAGTTCCCCGCTAACTTCCAGCGTGAGCTACGCGCCGTGCTGCAGGGGTACGCCAGATGATCAGGGCCGTCCAACCAGCATCGAACTTGTCGAGCGAGGGCGGGGCCCCATGTTTCACGGGTCCTTCCCAGCCCCTCCGCACACGGCGCGAAACGATCGCGGGAATTCGCCAGTTTTGTGATGTGCAGGGGGGTGCGTAAGTGTCGCGGATTGTAGGGCAGGAGCGGGTTGCGGAGGTGTTCGGGGTAGCGCCGAAGACGATCGTCGACTGGCAGGAGCAGGGGTTCCCGATCGCGTTCCGTGGCAGCCCCGGGATACCCAGCGAATACGAGTCGGCGGACTGCATCCGCTGGTATGTCGAGCGCGAGGTGAAGAAGGTTCAGAGCGAGTCGCCGAACGATCGGCTGGCGCGGGTGAAGGCCGACGCGATCGAGATGGACAACGCGGAGCGGCGCGGCAAGCTGATTCCGGCCGATCTGCTGGAGCCGAAGCTGAAGGCGGCGTTCGTGGCGGCGCGCGAGAAGTGGCTCGACGCGGTGCCGCGGCTGGCGCGCGAGCTGCCGGAGGATCTGAGCGCGCGCGAGACGATGCTGCAGGGCGAGCTGGAGTCCTTCCTGGTGCGCCTGGCGGACTGGCAGAAGGCGGACGAAGACCAGGAGGATGACGAGTAATGCCTGACGGCGGCACAGTCGACGTGGATTGCTGGGCCGAGCAGGCGCTCGATGCCATGCTCGCGCGCGTGTTTGCGCAGCTTCGCCCGCGCGAGCCGCTGTCGCCGCTGCAGTGGGTGGAGAAGTACCGCTGGCTGTCGCCGGAGGAGAACCCGGACTACGCCGGCCAGTTCGACACCGAGAACATCCCGGCGCTGCGCGGCGTGCTGGCTGCTGCCGGCGAGCCTGGCGTCGGGCGGATCGTGGCGCAGAAGCCGGCGCAGATATCGTGGACGGCCGGCGTGGTGTGCACGCTGATGGGCTATCACGCGCACTGGCGTCCTTGCGTGCAGGTGGCGATGTTCCCGCGGATCCAGTCGGCGAAGGATTTCGACGCCGAGAAGTTCGCGCCGATGGTGCGGGCCACGCCGGTGCTGGCCAAGCTCATCCGGTTGAAGTCGCGCTCCGACGGCAACAGCACCACGCGCAAGCACTACGCGGGCGGGCTGATCAAGTTCGTCGCGTCCAACTCGCCGGCCGATGTGAAGTCGACCAGCGCCAAGGTGCGCTACGTCGAGGAGCCGGACGACACGAACAAGGACGTGAAGGGCCAGGGCAACTCGATCGCGCTGCTGCGCGAACGCGGCAAGACCATCCGCAACACGCTCGAAGTCATTGGCGGCACACCCACCGCCAAGGGCGCGTCCGAGATCGAGAAGGAGATGCGCACCACCGACCAGCGGCGCTTCCTGGTGGCCTGCCACGACTGCGGCGAGCGGCACGAGCTCGACTGGTCGAACGTCACCATCCCCGGCCTCAACCTCGCCGACGACGAACTGAGGGCACCCGACCTCGACGCCCGCTGGCCCGATCGCGAGGTCTACGGCCGCGCCCGCTGGGAGGATGCGTTCTATGCCTGCCCGCACTGCGGCAGCGTGTGGACCGACGCGCAGCGCGCCGTCAACATCCGCGCCGCCGCCGCCGTCGCGCCGAACTACGGCTGGGAGCCGACCGCCGACAGCGCCGATCGCGGGTTCTACATGAATGAGTTGATGAGCGTTTTCGAGGGCAGCTACGTGCCGGTGCTAGTGGAAAAGTACCTCACCGCCCAGCACGAATTCGAGCGCGGCGAGCCGGAGAAGATGGTCGCCTTCTGGAACGCCAGCCGCGGCCTGCCGTGGGAGTACAAGGGTGAGCTTCCGGAAGAGGAAGAGCTCGCTGCGCGCGTCGAGAAATACCAGGAATGGACAACCCCTGGCGGCGTCTACCCCCTGCTCGGCGTCGACGTGCAACACGACCGCATCGCCGTGCAGTGCTGGGTGGTCGGGCGAGGCGAAGAGATGTGGCTTGCCTACTGGGGCGAGCTGTACGGCCAGACCGTCGTCGCCGGACAGGGTGCCTGGATCGAGCTCGAGCAGATGCTCGGCCAGACCGTCAAGCACGCCGGCGGCAGCGACCTGCGCATTGCCGGCGTCGGAATCGACTGCTCAGACGGCCAGACCTCGGACGCAGCCTATTCCTTCGTCCGCCGCCACAACCGCGCCGACCGCCCCGTGCTGGCCCTCAAGGGCGCACCCGACAACGAAGGCCGCGTCGAGATCTGGACGCCGCCCAAGCCCGTCGACCCTAACCACCGCAGCACCAAGGCCAGCCGCTACGGTGTGCAGATCCACCAGGTGGGCACCGCCAAGGCCAAAGACCTCATCCTCGGCTGGGCGCAGGAAGGCGGACGCGTGCGGCTGACTGGAAATGGCGCCGGCCGCATGCACTGGTACGAAGGCGTCCGCGCCGACTTCTTCGAGCAGCTGCTGTCCGAGATGAAGATCCCGCACCGCCTCAACCCGCGCAAGCGCTACTGGAAAGCGCGCACCGACCGCCGGCAGGAAGGCCTCGACTGCTGCGTCTACACCCTCTACATGAGCCGCCACCTGCGCCTGCACCTGCGCCGCCAGGTGCAGTGGGACATCGATGATCTGCGCCTGCGCCAGGGCGATCTGCTCGCCACGCCCGAGCCCAGTGCCCCTGCCCCCGATCCCGTGCAAACGTCTGCACCCGACCCTAGCGATGACGTCGCCGAAAAGGTCGACGCGCCGGCGGCGGACGTCGACGCCGAGCTGGCCGCGGCGCGGTTCCGCAACATCCTCAAGCAACGCCGGAGTCTGCGTGTCAACCGATAACCTGTTCCTGTTCCTGGACATGATTCGTGCCGAGCTGCAGGGCGTCAGCGACGACGACTGGGAGCGATTCAAGCGCTCGATCAGCGAGCACGCCGGCGGCTCGCGGCTCTATGTGCCGGCGCGCAGCCGCAAGCGCGATCACCTCGACCAGCTGGCCAAGCTCGGCGCGGAGGCCGACGCGCAGGAGATCTCGCGGCTGCTCGGCGTAAGCGTGCGCCAGGCGCAGCGGTTGAAGCGGCTGCGGGGGTGATGCCTGTATGACTTTCGCTTAACGGGAAATCAGGCTGGAAAAATTGCGTGATGAACATAGGGGGTAATTAATCAATGAAGTTTCTAGAAAGCGAAAGTTCCGACGGCACCGTGTTCCTGTTTGGTTTGGGTGTTGTAGATCGAATTTCTGGAGTTCCTGATGGAGCACGTGTGAGGCTTCGCCTGCGTTCCGATGACTTCGCTATGGCTTTCGTTCGAACGTTGTCCTCAGTCACTCAACACGCTCTTGTTCGCAGTCCTGATGGTGGTGTTGGGCTTGGTCCGGAGATCGCTATGAATTTACGGAGAATCAATGAAGTGTGACTGCCTGAACTGGTGCGGCGACGATTCGCGCGTCGCCGATGGCAAGGTTCGCGCGTGCGCGCATTGGAAGGCAGAGAGGGCGCGCGCTCATGAGCTTGTGCGCGTGCAGCAGATCGCGACTGCGCTCGCCGATTCCGCGCTCGCCAATGGGACGGTGCTCGTGTCGTCGACGGACATGGACGATATCCGGAATCTGATCGAAGGCAGGCCGACGAGCGGCTCGCCAGTCATGCCCGCGCGTTAGCCCAGGCCCCCTCCAACTCCCGCGACATTCCTTGCCTACAAATGTCGCACCCTGCCTGCCACGCTGGCAGGCATGGAACTCCCCACCAATGAACCCACTGCGATCCGCGCCGGCGATTCGGCGTCGTGGACGCGCGAGCTGCCGGAGTATTCGGCGGCCGATGGCTGGGCGCTGAAGTATCGGCTGCTGTATGCGTCGGGCACCGCGCAGACGTTCACCGCCACCGGCGCGGGCACGCTGCACACGGTGAGCCTCACGGCCGCGAACACGGCCGCGTGGGTGGCGGGTTCGGCGACGCTGGTGGCGTATGTGGAGAAGTCGGCAACGAGCGAGAAGGCCACGCTCGAATCGACGCCGGTGACCATCCTGCCAGACCTCACGGTCGCGGCCACGCACGACGGCCGCAGCGCCAACCGCATCGCGCTCGAAAACGCCCGCGCCGCGCTGGCGGCCTACGTGCAAAAGGGGCAGGTGCACGTCGCCGAGTACGACATAGCCGGCCGGCGCATGAAGTTCCGCGATTCGCAGCAGATCACCGACCTGATCCGCTACTACGAATTCGAAGTCGCCAAGGAAGACGCGGCGATCGCGCTGCTGAACGGCACCTCGCCTGGCCGCGTACAGGTGCGCATGTGAGTCTTTTCGGCAACCTCTTCAAGCCCCGCGAAACTTCCGCCCAGCGCGCCGAGTGGATGGAGTCCACGCTGCGTACGGTGGCCGGCCAGGTGCAGGCGCGCATGGTGCAGGATCTGCGGCAGGCGCAGCGCAACTTCGAAGCCGCCGAGACGCCGGCCTACACCGAGAGCTGGTCGACCAGCGAGGTGCACATCAACGAGGCGCTCGCGCGCCAGTTGCCCACGCTGTGGGCGCGGTCAGCTGGGCTCGCCCGCAACAACGAATGGGCGGCGGGCTATCTCACCGCGCTCGACGACAACGTGCTCGGGCCCAACGGCATCCAGCTGCAGATGCGCCTGAAAAAGGCGCGCAGTGAGGAATACGACCGCGACACGAACCGCGCCTTCGAGGACGCCTGGGCAAAGTGGGGCGAGAACGCCGACGTCTCCGGTCTGCCGTGGGATGAGGTCGAAACGCTCGCGATCAACACACTCGCCCGCCGCGGCGAGCTGCTCTATCGGCTGCTGCCGGGATCGGGGCCGATGGGCTTTCAGGTCCAGATGCTCGACCCAACGCTGCTCGATGTGACGCTCAACCGCGCCTGGGGCGGCAACCGCATCCGCATGGGCAAGGAAATCGACGACGCCGGCAAGCCCGTCGCCTACTGGCTGCAGGTCGCCAAGCAGGGCGACGCGCCAGCCGGCTATGTCACCGTCGGCCGCCACGTGCGCGTTCCCGCCAGCGAGATCGTGCACCGCTACGTGGTGGAAGAAGTCGGCCAGCTGCGCGGCATTCCCTGGCTGACCATCGGCGCGCGCCGGCTGTGGCTGCTGCACGACTTCGAGGAATCCGCCGCCGTCGCCAGTTCCAACGCCGCCAAGCAGATCGGATTTTTCGTGAGCCCGGACGGCAACGCCCCGCCCGGGTTTGCCGACACCATCGTGTCGTCGGTGCTCGACGCGGCCAAGGCCGCCGGCAAGGTGCTCACGCCGGACGAGATCAAGACCATCACCGCCGCCGCCGAGAAATTCCAGACGCTCGCACCCGGCACCTGGGACACCATCCCGCAGGGCTACGACGTGCGCTTCAACCAGTCGCAGTGGCCCAACGTCAACGCCGACACCTACACCAAGGGCCACGTGCGCGCCTGGTCCGCCGCGCGCGGCATCAGCTACGTCACGGCCGGCAACGACCTCGAAGCGGTGAACTACTCCAGCGCGCAGGTCGGCATCCTCGGCGAGCGCGAGCACCACAAAAAGACCCAGACCCGCCTGCGCAAATGGCTGCACGCGCCGGTGCTGCACGCCGCCGCGCCCTACCTCGCGCTTGCCGCGCAGGGTCTGCGCCCCAGCCTGGTCGATGCCTACCGTGCCGCCGCCACCTGGCAGCCGCGCCGCTGGGCCCCGCTCGACCCGAACAAGACCGCAAACGCCAACGAAACGAATTTGCGCCTC
Source organism: Thiobacillus sp. 65-1402 (assembly GCF_001897685.1). Lineage (GTDB taxonomy): Bacteria > Pseudomonadota > Gammaproteobacteria > Burkholderiales > Thiobacillaceae > Thiobacillus. The sequence continues at coordinate 31,969 of NZ_MKUG01000171.1, read as the reverse complement.
GACCTCACCAGCCGCCGCCGCATCGTGCTCGAACGCGGCGAAGACCCGGACGAGCTGTTCGCCGAAATCGCCGAGGAGAAAAAGCTCTTCGGCGCGATCGCGCCGGCCAACGGCAATGCCGCCCCCGCCGAGCCGGACGACGACGAGACCAAGCCCGCCAAATCCCGCCACCTGCATCTGGCCGCCGCGCGCGGCCTTGAAAACGGAGACTGACCATGCCGACCGCCACTGCCGAACAGCCAGCCAAGCGCCAGCGCATCGAAGGCACGCTGCACCGCAGCCTGCCCGCCACCCTCACCGTCCGCGCCGCCGAAGAGGGCGCCACCGACGACGGCCTGCTGCGGCTGCGCCTCTCGGTGTCGAGCGAAGAGCCCTACCTGCGCAGCAGCTGGTGGAGCGAGCCGTGGGTGGAAACCCTGGGCCACAAGGAAGGCGAGGTCGATCTCGTGCGCCTCAACGGCGGCGCGGCCGTGCTCGCCAACCATGACCGCTACACCGCCGTCGGCGCCACGCCGCTCGCCGCCATCGGCGCCGTCGAGCGCGCGTGGCTCGACGGCGACCGGCTGCTGGCCGACCTCGTCATCAGCCGCCGCGAAGCGCTCGCGGATCTGCGCCAGGACATCGCCGACGGCCTCGTGAAAAACGTCTCCATCGGCTACCAGATCAACGAGCGCACGCTCACCAAGGCTTACGACGACCAGCCCAACGAATACCGCGTCACGGACTGGACACCGTTCGAAATCTCCCTGGTGGATATCCCGGCCGACGCCACCGTCGGCCTGGGCCGCCAGGCCTCCGAGCAAGACACGCCGCGCTATCGCGTGGTCGATTTGCCCACCCCCGGCGCCGCCGGTTCACTCGAAACGAAAGGACATACCATGCCTGACATCATCACCGACCCGGCGCCGGTCAATAACCCCGCCGCCACCCGTTCCCACATCGAAGTCGGCGCCGACCCGCTGGCCGCCGAGCGTGCACGCGTCAAGGACATTACCGCCATCGGCAAACAGCACGGCCTCGCCGACCTGGCCGAGCGCGCCATCGAAGCCGGTACCGACCTCAACGTTTTCCGCGACCAGGTGCTGCAGTCGCTCACCGCGCGCGGCACGCTCAAGCCCGCCGAGTCGCCCGAGATCGGCATGAGCCAGAAAGACGTCGAGGAGTTCAGCTTCTGCCGCGCGCTGCTGGCCGCATCCGATCCGGTCAACGCGCACAAGTTCGCACCCTTCGAGCTCGAGTGCAGCCGCGCCGCGCAGGACAAGCGCGGCGACTCGCGCAGCAAGGACCGCGAAGCCGCGATCACCATCCCCGTCGACGTTCTGGCGCGCGGCATGGCCATGAACAGCACCATGGCCGCCAACGTCGCTCGCAGCCTGATCAAGCGCGCCATGGCGCGCGGTGACGAGGCGATGTTTGCCTACCGCGACCTCACCGTCGGCGCGCCCACCGGCGGCGGCAACCTCGTCGCCACCGAGCTGCTCGGATCGAGCTTCATCGACCTGCTGCGCAACGCGATGGTGCTCGACCGCTTGGGCATCACCTGGTTGCGCGACCTGAACGGCAACATCGCGATCCCCTCGCAGACCGGTGCCGCCACCGGGTACTGGGTTGCGGAATCCGGCGCGCCCACCGAGAGCCAGCAGACCGTCGGCCAGGTGCCGCTGTCGCCCAAGACTGTCGGCGCCTTCACCGACTTCAGCCGCAAGCTTCTGCTGCAGTCCAGCCTTGACGTCGAAGCCTTCGTTCGCGCCGATCTGGCCTCCGTGCTGGGTCTATCCATCCAGCTCGGCGCCCTGGTTGGCGGCGGCACCAACGAGCCCACCGGCTTGCTGAACCTCAGCGGCATCGGCTCCGTCGCCGGCGGCACCAACGGCCTCGCGCCCACTTACGACCACATGGTCGATCTGGAAAGCGCCGTCGCCAACGCCAACGCCGACAACGGCAACCTGGCCTACCTCACCAACACCAAGGTGCGCGGCAAGCTGCGCAAGACGCAGGAATTCGCGTCCACCAACGGCAAGGCGGTGTGGACCAGCATGGCCGGCCAGCGCGGAGTGGGCGAAGTGCTCGGCTACGAAGCCTTCACCAGCAACAGCATGCCGAGCAACCTCGACAAGGGCACCAGCACCGGCGTCTGCTCCGCGATCGCCTACGGCAACTGGGCCGACCTGATCGTCGCCATGTGGGGCGGCCTCGACATCATGCTCGACCCCTACACCGGCGCCACCTCCGGCACCCGCCGCGTCATCGCCCTGCAGGACCTCGACGTCGCCGCCCGCCACGCCGCCAGCTTCGCGGTGATGAAAGACGCGCTGACCGCGTAACCCAAACCGCACGGGCCCTGCCGCAAGGCGAGGCCTTGCCTCGTTCATCTGGAGAAAACCATGCCCAAAGTACTCATCACCGAATCCTGCCTCATCAACCGCGGCGACGACCGCGGCGGCGTCCACTGCGAAGTCGGAGAAATCGTCGAAGGCGTCCCCAAGGACATCGCCTTCGAGCTCGCCCGCATGGGACGCGCTCTCTTCGTCGACAGCAACGACGACCCCACCAAGGGCAACACGCTCACCGCCAGCAAGGAAATGCTCAAGGCCGCCGACGACATGCGCCGCGCCCGTGCCAAGGCCGCCAAGGAAGCCAGCGCCCCCGCAGCCGATGCAGGCCAGGGCGGCAACAGCGAATCCGGTCAGGCCTGAGCCGCGCGCTGATCCCCACCCCCACCCACTGCGAGACACGCCATGACCATCCAGCTCACCGCCCCCATTCTCGAAGCCGGCGTCGAACAGGCCACCGGGACACAGCTGACCTTGAGCGCGGATCGCGAGGCCGAGCTGGTGAATCGTGGGGTGGCGGTGTATGTGGGGGATGATCCGACGAGAGGGGGGCTGACGCCGCTGCTGTTCGATGTTGAGCGGAATGTGGCGGTGCATCCGACGACGGGGGGGAACATCTCTGTCGGTCTGCGCAACAAATCCGTTTGGTACCGTTTGCGCCAATATTCCGGAGGACCGCTGGTTGACGCGATGGGAAATGGCCCTGACATTCCGCTCGTCGATACGACAGGTACCCCCAATGTGTGGGCAAATGCCAAGTGGGCCACCCCACCGAATGATGGGACTGGCAAGGCTTCGACCTATGCCCGCGTGATCGGGAACGCATACCTTAATGATCTGTGCGCCATCGAAACGCTTATAGCTTCCCAGGGGCTGCTGTTTTTTGCCGCTGATATTTATCCGGCGACAACGGGCGCGACGGTGGATAAAACACAGACCATCTTCATGATGGGCGCCGGGGTGGGGAATGACTCGGTTCAGGCTTTCACCATGAGTCAACACATAGCAACGGGCGTCGGGCGGGTACGCATTTGCGACAAATTCGACGGAGTCACCCCGAACGTGATTGGTGTCGCTGAATCAGCGGCACTCACAGCCGGCGCGAGGTCCGCACTGTGCGGGTATATCGACACGCTCAATAACACTGTCGCCGTGTCCCTGAATGGCGGCGCGTTCACCACGGCTGCGATTGATTTCTCGACCGGAAACTGGAATGACGCGGAAGCTCAGTCTTTTGGTTTCTGTATGCTCGCACTAAATCCGGAGTCCGCAGTAGGTGCGACTCCGGTGCAGTTTATGGGAGGCAGCGCCGCAACGCTTGGAACTCGCTGCTCTGGCTTGTTCATTACTCGATTCGATACACACCCCGGACTTGATTTTGTGCGTCAACTGGCTGTCGCGTTTAGCGATGCGGCTGGAGTGTTCCCTGACGATCTACGGACTGGCAAGTATTAAAAGCCGCAGCAGAGGTTCGGATGATCAAAATGACCGCCCCATCAAGTTCGAGCCGCCGAGGGGCGGGGTGAGAAGCGATAAATTATCACAGCAGATTCGCGCCGCCTTCGGGCGGCTTGTTTCTTTCCACCCCGCGACATTCCTTGCCTACAAATGTCGCACCCCTCCTGCCACGCTGGCAGGCATGGACTTCTCCGACCTTGCTCCCTTTTATGCCGACTTCGGCGTCGCGGTGACGCACACGCCGCAGGCGGGGGCGCCGGTCACCGATCGCGGGATTTTTGACGCGCCGGGCATGGCGATGGTCGGCGGCGAAATGATCGGCACCGACTACAGCGTGCGCTATCCCGCGGTCACCTTCAACGTCGTGCGCGGCGACAGCTTCACGATCAACGGCGGCACCTACCAGGCGCGCGAGAACCCGCAGCCGGCGACGTTCGACGGCCTCGATCTCGTGGTGCCGCTGAGGAAGGTGAGCTGATGGCGGCGAGCGTGTTCGAGCTGATCATGGCGCGCGTGCACGCGGTGCTGCTGGCCGGCTCCACGGCCGCGGGCACGCACGTTTTCCGGGGGCGCGACGACGCGTTCGGCGACGACGAGCTGGACGCGATCAACGTGCGCCGCGCCGACAGCGGCGGCGACGTGCTCACCTCCAACGGCGAGCGCCACCAGCTCGCCTTCACCCTCACCTGCATGGCCGCCGGCGACGACTGGGAAACCGCCGTCGACGCGCTGCACATGCAAGCCCACGCGCTGCTGCTGGCCGACGCCGTCATCGCGGCCAAAGGCAAGGGTCTGCGCCTGCTTTCCACCGATCTGCAAAACGACTCGGCCGACCGCGTGCGCGGCCGCCTCACCGCGCGTTACCAGATCCAGATTCTCGTTCGCCCCGGCGATTTTTCCGTCGCCACTTAACCAGGAGCACACACCATGGCAATGATCAATTTCGGAGTCGGCCGCATCATCACGGTCCCGCAGAAGCTGGCGGACGGCACGGCCATCGCCAACCCCACGCCCGTCATCATCGGCGACCTGCAGGACGTCTCGGTCGACATGTCCGTCGAGATGAAGACCCTGCGCGGCAACAAGCGCTACCCCATCGCCGCCGGTCAGGCCGGCGGCAAGATCGAGATCAAGGCCAAATACGCCAAGCTCGACGCCGCCATCATCGGCAGCCTGTTCCTCGGCAAGGCCGCCACCACCGGCATCAAGGCGGTCAAGCTCGACGACGCCTACACCATCCCTGCCACGCCCGGCCCGTACACCGTCACCATGGTGCCGCCCAGCTCCGGCACCTTCGTCGCCGACATGGGCGTGGTGTTCACCGCCACCGGCGTGCAGCTCACGCGCGTGGCGAGCGCACCCGCCACCGGCGAGTACTCGCTCAACGCCTCCACCGGCGTCTACACCTTCGCCGCCGCAGACCAGGGCAAGGCCATCAAGGTCAGCTACGAATACAGCGCGGCGACCGGCGGCCAGATCCTGACGCTCACCAACGAGACCATGGGCTACATGCCCAGCTTCACGCTCATGCTGCAGAACAGTTACGACGGCAAGAACCTCGTCTGCAAGCTTAATCGCGCGGTGTCCAACAAGTTCGCGCTGCCGCTCAAGTCCGACGATTTCGCGATCTACGACTTCGAGGCGGAAGCGTTCTCCGACGCCGCTGACGAGCTCGGCTACATTTGTCTTTTTTAGAGTGGGTGCTGAATGAAGCACTGCACGAAGTGTGGCGTTGAAAAGCCGCTGTCCGAGTTCTCGATGCATAGGTCCAGTCGAGACGGGAAGCAGTCGCGGTGTAAGGCGTGCGCTAACGCCTACGCTGCGTATGCCGCTGACCCCGAGCGCAAGAAGGCAAAAAGCGCCGCGTGGTACAGGGCAAATAAAGAGAAGGCAGATGCCACCGCCGCCGCCTGGAGTAAAGCGAACGCGGCGCGCAAAAGAGCAACCAACGCGGCGTTGTATGCCGCGAATCCCGAGCGCAAAAAGGCAGTCATGTCCGCGTGGGTGAAGGCGAATCCAGAGAAGGTCCGCGTCATCCAACACAATCGCCGCGCACGTAAACGCGATATGGGTGGCAGGTTGTCCTCCAGTTTGCCCGCGCGCCTGTTTTCGTTGCAGCACGGGAAATGCGCGTGCTGTGGGCAACCGCTCGGCGACAAATACCATCTCGACCACATCATGCCGATCTCGCTCGGTGGCGCTAATACCGACGACAACATTCAGCTTCTGCGCCAGCGTTGCAATAACCAAAAACACTCAAAGCACCCGGTTGAGTTTATGCAATCACGAGGGTTCCTGTTATGAGTGCCGTCGTCGTTTCCGTGTTGCCGGGCGCCGGGGTGTGGCCACGGCTGGTTGCCTTTGTGCGCAGCGTCTTCTCGCGCCGCGTGCTGCTCGCCCTCGCGGGCGTCGATACCGTCGTGCTCGCCGGCCACGTGTACGCCGTGCGCGCGCGTCCGCTCGGCGTCGACCGTGAACTGGTCCCGGCGCTGATCCGCTGCAGCCAGGCCTTCGTGCGCATGGAGGTCACCGACGCGCTGTACGACGACATCGTCAAGACGCTGTCGCTCGGGCTCAACGCGCCCGCGCGCCAGATCGAGTCGCATGCCGTCTCGCTGTGGGACCTCGCCCCGGTCATCGACCTCATCGCGCGCGTCAACGGCCTGCAGACCATGGAGGCTGGCCGGGCCGACCTGGGAAAGATTCTGGAGGTGCTGGCACAGACTGGGACGGACTCTATGCCTGGATCGTCAGTGCCACCGGCTGGACCTGGGACCACGTCGACCAATGCGTGACGCTGCCGCAGGTCGACGCGCTCTCGGCATTCTGGGCCAGCGTGCCGCCGCCCAACGTGCAGCTCAAGCGCATCGCGCTCGCGCTCGGCCTGCCCGACACCCAGCCCCTGCATACGTCTGCAACGCCGACCAGCGCCGAGGATGCGATGCGCGCCGCGCTGGCTGCCGGCCTGCCGGTGATGGAAGGTCGGCCGGACGATCCCATGCTTGATCTGATCGGACTGTGACGATGGCGACCCAGATCACGATCCGACTCGAAGTGCGCTATGCCTGGTGGCTGATGCCTTACGTCTACACGCTGGCATTCTTCTGCGCCCTGTTTGCCGCCGAGCCCAATCAGGAAAAGCTGAACCGCGTCTTGAATCGCGCCGTCACTGTCCGTGCCGTGCGCGAAAAACAAGGGGCGCGCGGTGGCTGACAATAAAGCCGAACTCACAATCGACGGCAACATCGCCCCCCTCAAGCAGAAGCTGCGCGAGGCGGGCGACGAGCTGAAGCGTTTCGGCGCCAGCGGCGGCCCGGCCGTCGACGGCGTCGCGTCGTCGGTGATGAAGCTTACCACGCGCTTCACCGCGCTCGGTGCGGTGCTGTCGCTGGGTGGTATCGCCTCGATGGCGCGGCAGTCGATCGACGCCGCCGACTCGCTCAACGACCTGGCCGACCGTACGCAGACCAGCGTCAAGGCGCTGGCCAGCTTCGAGCTGATCGCCAAGCAGTCCGACACCAACCTCGAAGCGCTGGGCAAGGGCCTCAACAAGCTGTCGATCTTCATGGCGGAGAACGCCGCCGAGGCGAAGAAGCTCGGCATCACCGCGCGCGATCCGGTGCAGGCCTTCATCCAGTTCGCCGACGCCCTGGGCCGCGCTGCCACGCCGCAGGATCGCGCCGCCATTGCCAACCGCGTGCTCGGCAAGAGCTTCCAGGACCTGCTGCCGCTGCTGCAGCGCGGCGCCGCGGATCTGCGCGAGGCGGCCGCCGCCAGCGAGGAATACGCGACGAAGCTCGAAAAGCTTGCCCCGCGTGCGGGCGAGTTCAACGACCGCCTCGACGAAATGCGTCTACGGTGGGACGCGCTCAAGGTCTCGATGGGCAGCGCCTTCCTTGACCTGCTGCCCAACAGCATGACGATGGACAAGGCCTCGGCCCGCATCATCGAACTCAAGGGCAACATCGGCACGCTTGAGCGCGCGCTCAAGGGCAGCGACGGCTCCGGCCTGCTGCACAAGATGCTGTACGGCACCAAGGACGAGATCACCGCCAAGCTCGCCGCAGCGCGCAGCGAACTGGCCGCCCTGCAGGCGCAGAAGTCCGCCGCACCAGGCGGCAGCGCTGCCGGCAGCGGCGGCCCGCTCACCTTCGGCGAGGTATTCGACAGCGGCAAGAAAGCCAAGAAGGCCAAGACCGGCGACCAGGTCAGCGATGCCGAATGGGCGATGGAAGAAGCCGCCCACCTGCAGCGCACGCTGTACGAAATCGACCAGCAGCGCAACGAGTACCACGAGGCCGCGAACCAGGCCGTGCTCGAAGCCGACAAGAAGCTGATCAAGGAGATGGACCAGATCCAGCTCCTGCGTGTGGAAGGCGCGAAGAACGCCGAGATCGCCCGCATTGATGAGATGGAGGCGATGGCAGCCCATGAACTCGAGATGGGTAGCATCACCCAGGCCGAATACCTTGATCGCTTGAGTGAGTTCAACCAGCAACGCCTGGCAGCAGAGGCTGATCTGATCGAGAAAAAGATCGAGCTTGCAAAACAGGACCCGACGCAAGACCCCGTCGAGATCGAGCGTTTGGAACAGCAGCTCCTCGAGCTGCGCCGTCAGTACGGCCTGAAGAAAAAAGAAATCGATCTGAAGCAGGCGGAGGAAACCGCGAGCATCTGGAGAGATCTAGGCGATCGTGTTAGCGGGCTGTGGGACAAGGGCGTGCAGGCGCTTATGAATGGCACGCTGACGTGGAAGAACGCCATGCAGGCCGTCGGCGCGGAGGTGGTGCGCTGGTTCGCCGACAAGGTTGTGAACGGGATGGTCAAGGATTGGGCGCTTGGCTTGGCGAAGAGGCTTGCGGCGCTGATGGGGTTCACCACCGCCGAAAAGGGTGTCCAGGTTGCGGGTGCTGCCGCCACCGTCGCCACCAAGACCGCCGAGACAACCGCCGTGGTCGCCGGCAACGCCGCGCAGGCCGGCTCCGGCGCTGCAGCCTCGCAAGCCTCGATTCCCTACGTCGGCCCGATCCTCGCCCTGGCGGCAATGGCTGCGGTGTTTGCCGCCGTGATGGCGATTGGCAAGCGCAAGTCCGCCGCCGGCGGCTACGACATCCCGCGCGGCCTGAACCCCGTCGTACAGACGCACGAAGAGGAAATGATCCTGCCGAAGAAATACGCGAACGCGATCCGCGACATGACACGGGGCGGCTCGGGCGCCGCACCGGGCGGAGGAAATGTCTACATCGACGTCCATGCGCAGGATGCCGACAGTTTCCGCTATTCGCAATCGCAAATCCAGGCGGACATGGGCCTCGCTTATGAGCGCATGGTCAAGAGGAACACCTGATGCCAGCCCTGCCGCCCTTCATCGAAACCGTGTTGCCTGTGCTGAATAATGATTTCGGCACCGTCGGCGGGCCTCAGTGGCGCACTGGCATCATAGAAAAGCGCACCGGGCACGAGCAGCGCAACATCGACCTCGACGATCCGCGCCGCGAGTGGTCGATGGGCGAACGCGGGATGCTCGAGGCCGACCTGGACGCGCTGCTCGAGTTCCACACGATGGTGCGCGGCGCGGCCATTGGGTTCCGGTTTCTGGACCAGGCCGACCACAAGGCCAGCACCAAGCAGTTGTTGGGGTTTGGCACGGGTGCGCTCGCGACCTTCCAGCTGGTTAAGCACTACGGTGAATCGGCATACGAGTATGTGCGCCCGATCACCAAGCCGATCGCCGGCACGGTCGCGGTGTATGTCGACGATGTTTTGCAGGCCAGCGGCTGGACGCTGGACGCCGCCACCGGGATCGTTACCTTCGCTGCAGCGCCCGCGCTGGATGCCGTCGTCAAGGCGACGTTCCAGTTCCATGTTCCGGTGCGCTTCAAGGAAGACCGTATTCGCCACAAGTTCGAGATGTTCACGAACGATGGCAAGTGGTTTTCCGTCAGCCCGGTCACCCTGATCGAGCTGCCTCAGTGAAAACCCTGATCGCCACCCTGCGCGCCGCCTTTGCCGCCGAGGTGGCGCAGATCACCACCTGCCTGCGCATCACCCGGCGCGACTCCCAGCAGTTCCACTATGCCGCCAACAGCCGGGACCTGGTGTTCGCCGGAAAGACGTGGTCGGCGCGCGGCGCTGACGACACGACGGCCATCACCAACTCGCTGCGGGACAGCGTCGGCAACGTCGATATGGACGGCTTTTTCGAGTCGGCGCAGCACCGGACGGACCTCCGCTCCGGCTTGTATGACAACGCCAGGGTCGAGATATTCCAGGTCGACCGGGCCAACCTGCCCGCGACGGTCACGCCCGAAACCACGCTGTGGCTGTTCACCGGCTATACCGGCCAGGCCATCGTGAAACCCGACGGCCACGGCTACAGCATCGAGGCGCGCAGCCTGATCCAGCTGCTGCAGCAGAACATCGGCACGCTCACGTCCGGCATCTGCCGCGCCGAGTTCGGCAGCCTCACCGGCGACGAGCCGTGCCTGGTCAATCCGGCAGGCTACACGGCCACGGCCGCGGTGGAATCGGTAAGCATGAACCGCCTGCTCAAGACCCCGGCACTGACACAGGCCGTGAGCTGGTTCAGTGCCGGGCGCCTGACCTGGCTTACTGGAGGAAACGCCGGCGCCGTCGAATATGTCGCGCAGTACGCGCCGGGCTTCGTGGTGCTGTTGCGCCCTGGGGTCGCCGCGATCCAGGCCGGCGACACCTTCAGCATCGTCGCGGGCTGCGATCACACTCTGGGCACCTGTGCGGCCAAATTCAACAACGCCATCAACTTCCAGGGCGAGCCGTTCCTGCCGGGCCTCGACCCGGTATTCGCGAGGTCTGTGCTATGAGCAAACACGGCGAGCGCATTGTGTCGATTGCGCGGCAGTACATCGGCACGCCGTATCACCACCAGGCGCGCGTGCCAGGCGTCGGCATCGACTGCGTCGGGGTGCTGGTGTGCGTCGCGCGCGAGCTGGGCATCCTCGCCGAGGACGCGGATTATGTGACGTACGCCCGCCACGCCCGGGACGACGAGCTGCTGCGCATCCTGGACGCGCACCTCGAGCGCCTGCCCGACCCGGCGCTGGCAGAGGCGGGCGACGTGCTGACGTTTCGCATCGGCCCGTGGCCGCACCATGTCGCGATCAAGACCGGCCCCGACACCTTGCTGCATTCCTATGCCGGCATCGGGCGCGTGGTCGAGACCCAGATCGGCCGCAGCTGGCAGCATCGCATCATCGCGGCCCATCGAATCCCGGAGGGCAGCTAAATGTTAGGGGGCGGCAGCAGCAAGGTCGTCACCACCGAGCGCGTCGTATCCGACCGGCGCGGCGTGGTGATGGGGCAGGACGGCCTGCCCCAGACGCAGGAGGGTGTGGCCATCCCGGTCATTTCCGGCACCGCGCGCGTCAACCCGATCCTGATGTGGCTCGGCCCGCGGCGCATCGTCGTCACGGCCACCACCACGAGCCAGAACGTCGGCAAGGGCGGCGGCGGCGAGACCATCACGCAAACATCCTATTCGGAGCGGCATTACCAGACCTGGGCGGTGATGATCGGCAAGGGCCCGATCCGCGCGATCAAGCGCATCTGGTTCAACTCCGTGCTGGTGTATTCCGCCGAGCACTGGCGCGACGATGACACGAAGGCGGAGTCGGCCAAGCTCGCCGACAAGATCGCGTTCTATCCGGGCACCTTCGACCAGATGCCCGACCCGACGATGCAGGCATACATGGGCTCGACCTCGACGCCCGCATTCCGTGGCCGCGCCTACATCGTGTTCAACGAAGTCGACATATCGGCGTTCTCGAACACGGTGCCGCATGTCACGGTGGAGGCATGTGCGGACGGCCACGGCGGCATCACCGAAGCCGCAGACGGCCCGGCGCCGCTGCACCAGATCATCGGCAGGGTCTGTCGCATGTGTGGACTCGATGACGCCGACATCGACTGTTCGCAGTTGTCCGATAACGTGCTTGGGCACATCATCGACTCCGTTTCGGCTGGCCGGAATATTCTGGACGCGCTCAAGACCGCGTACCTGTTCGACATCCGCGAGTCGGCCGGCAGGATCGAGTTTCTGAAGCGCCCGCAGCCGGCGTTCCGCCCGGAGTATGAAGACCGGGTGTTCCTGAACGAAAAAGGCCTGCTCATCAACGCCTACCACGGCGAGCTCGGCCGCGCCGGCCTGTTCTCGGGATCGGCGGGAACGTCCGAGGGGATGACGCTGCTGCTGCAGGCGTGTGCGCACGCCTACCGCATCACCGGCAAACAGTCGTGGCTTGACCGTGCGCTGCTGGTGTGGCAGGGCCTGGAGGAGGTCTGCTATCGCGCCCCCATCCCGAACGGCGCCACGCTGTGGCTGCCGCACTGGCTGGTCAACGTGCGCGCCCCAATCGAGGCGCAGTCCTACCGGATGCACACGTTGCTGCGCTTCGAACCCGTCACGGGGGGCGTCGAGGCCACCATCCCGGTCGGCCCGGGCTACTACAGCGAGTTGGCGAACCAGGTGTTCGTGGTCTTCAACCCCGAATCGTTCCCGATTTCCGATCTGCCGAACGCCGAGATCGTCGGCGACGCGGTCGCCGTCACAAAATACCCGTTCGAGCTGCGCAAATCGCCCGACGGCATTCAGCCGTCGACGGTGTACCTGCCGGGGCCAACGGCGGCGCTGGACGCCGTGGTGGCCTACAGCTACAACGCGGGCGCGCTGATCGATGTCAATGAGCCGTTCGAGGTCGACCCGGTGTGCCGCGTGCTGCGCGACGGCGAGATTTCGTGCGCGCCTGACGCTGCCGAGTGGGCCGTGGCTTCGTTCGATGAGATGTACCTGGCCACCGGTGAGTCGCGCTGGCTGGATGCCAGGGCAGCAGCGGTCGAGTCGCTGAAGCAGATTTGCGACATCGACGACGGCCGCTCCTGGTTCCGTCCGCAGCCGACCACCACCGCATTCAGCCTGACCGGCACGGCGTCCTATTCGAAGCGCATGGGAATGAGCGCAGCGAACTGGCGGCGCGACCCCCTGAGCGGCAACGTCACGGGCTTCATTCCGGCTGCCACCGATCTGTCGCGCCAGTTCGAGGCCCAGATCATTCGCGGCCTCAGCGGCGAGGAACGCAAGGCGCAGGACACGCATATCCGCGTCGAAATCGGGTGCTCGGTGCCGTCCGTCAACCGCGTCTGGGTGTTCCTGCGCCGCTCGATCAACTTCGACGCCGACGACACCTGGTATGCACCGCTGACCCTGACGGGCGGCAGCGCACTCCAGACGCTCGATATTCCGATCAACCTGTTCCGCCGCTACGTCTCACAGGGTAGCAACGGCGCGATCAGCACGGGCGAGGGGCTGGTGTCCGCCGTGTGGCAGGCCAGCCACGCCTACAGCGCAGGGAACCGGCGCACCAGCACGACCTACAACGGCTATGCCTACACGGCGACCGACGGAACCTCGGGCGCGACCGAGCCCGCCTGGCCGCTGGTGATCGGCAACACCGTCGCCGACGGCTCGGTCACCTGGACGTGCAGCGGGTATGCCGGATTCCCGGTCAACGAGACCATTCGCAACGTCGGGATCTCCGATTGGGAGGCGTCCGAACACACGCTCACGATTCGCCGGGTGCGCCCGATCCCAGAGATCCCGATGCCCTACACGCCCTATGTGACGGCCTTCACGGTCATCACGATGGGCGGGCAGATTTCGGACTGGCGCGGCCCGCCTGGGAGCGGCTACCAGTTCCCCGACGCATGGGCACGGTCGAGCGAGCCCACCTATATGCAGGGCATGCTGGATTTCCTGCTGGACGCAGCCGACGAGTACGCCACCAACTACGGCGCGCGCGGCCCGATGATGCCGGTCTATGTCTGGTATCGCGCCGACAATGAAGAATATGGCGCCGTCAATACGTGGACCTGGCAATGGACCGACCCCAACACGATGTGGGCCGGCTATCAGTACCGGCCGATGCAGTCCATCGCCAACGCGGCGCGGCGCACGGGCAATGCAACGGCCAAGACGCTCGCGGGCGACTTCTACCAGTGGCTCAACGGCCTGTGGCCCGGCTGGCCGAACTACGTCATCACGGAGATCCCGGAGGCCATCGCGCCATGGGAGGCGACGACCGACTATCACACCGGCAGCTTCAACAGCGACACGTCGCTGATCCGCCCGACGGTGGCGAACGGCTACCTGTACCGCTGCGTGCAGACCGGCAGCAGCGGCGCCACGGAGCCCGCAACGTGGCCGACCACGCTCGGCGGACAGGTCGCGGACGGCACGACGCTGTGGGAGTGCTGCGGCTACGCCTACTCGGTGACGACGCCGGCTTTCGGCAACTACCACGAGCCGCACTTCGCGGCGATGATCTGGCGCGGCGCCCTCTACACCCGCATGTGCAATATCTCGGCGCCGGTGAACAGCGCGTGCGAGGCGCTGATGGGCAAGTGCCACACCTACCTGTCGAACCTCTACAACACCACCGGCGAGATGGCCGGGACGTTCTGCGCCTATCCGGCGACACAGGACTGGTACGGATTCTGGCACGCCGAGATCGTCGAGACGTTGTGCTGCGTCAAGGAGTTCGGCAGCGCGTGGCACACCGCCGGCCAGCTGTCCGACTGCGATACATGGCTCGACGGCCTGGATGCGTGGACAACCTCGAAGACACGCACCCTCGTTCCGCTCGATTGGCGCGACTTCGGCGCCGGCCTGCCCAACGGCAAGCCACGGCCGTGGTACGAGATCAAGACGACGCAGGACAAGGAGCTGCCGAACGAGGTGTCGGTCAGCTATTCGTCGCCCGAGCAGGACTATGCCAAGGCGCTGCAGTATTCCCGCCTGCCTGGCGTGTCCGGCAGCGCGCAGAAAGCGAACGTCGACCTGCCTGTGGCGATGGCGCCCGAGGAAGCGAACAGCATCGCGTTCAGGCATCAATACCTGATGTGGGGGGAGCGCGACAAATTCACCTTCAACGTCACCCGCACGCTGGCCGAGTACGAGCCGGGTGACACCATCCCGATTCCGTTCGACGGCGTCGAGACCCCGTTCCGCATCGAGCGCGTCGACCGGGGGGCGAATGGGCTCATCAAGATCGAGGCAGTCCCGCACCTGCCCGACGTGGTTCGCTACACCGCGACCTTCGCCGGGGCGCGTACCGCCAGCGGCGCGCGCTCCATGCCGGGCCCCGTGGCCACGGTGTACGAGTTCTTCGAGGCACCGCTCGCGCGCGACGCAGAGGAGAACCCGGAGGGATTCCTTGCGCCGCTGACGGGATACTCCGGCTGGCGCGGGGCGGACGTTCTGCGTTCGCCAGACAGCGGCGCGTCGTGGACAACCGAGGCCACACGCCGCGCGCCCGCGCGCCTCGGCACGGCCTATGGGCCGTTCGGTGGCGGCGTCTCGGGTGGGCTCATCGACCGCAAGACCTACATCGCCGTGAGCCTGCCGCAAGGCACGCTCGAGAGCGTGACGCTCGACCAGATGCTGGCGGGCGCGAACCCGGCGATGATCGGCGACGAGGTCGTGCACTACCAGAACGCCGTGCTCCAGGGCGACGGCTCGTATCTGTTGAGCGTGTTTCTGCGCGGGTGCCGTGGTACCGAATGGGCGATCGACGGACATGTGGGCAATGAGCGGTTCCTCGTGCTTGACGAGAACGTGAACCGCATGCCGATGCCGCTGGCAAACATCGGCCGGCCGTTCGACTACAAGGTGGTGTCGGTCGGGGAGGACCCCGTAGACATCACAGCGTGCCTGTACATAGCGCTCGGCCGGGCCCTCAAGCCCTATTCGCCGTGCCACCTGAAGGCGACCCGCAACGGCTCCGGCGACATTGCGTTGACCTGGTTGCGACGCACGCGCATCGGTGGGCTGTGGCGCGACAACGTCGACGCGATGCTGTCCGAGGACTTTGAAGCGTATGAGATCGATGTGCTGTCGGACGCCGACGTGGTGCTGGCTACCTACACCGCGACATCACACACGGCCACCATCACCGCCGCCCAGCAGACTGCGCTATTCGGCGGACTGAAGCCCGGCATGAAGGTGTTGATCTATCAATTGTCGGCGAGCGTTGGACGTGGCTACCCGCTGGCCGGCACTGTTTAAGGAGCATCAATGACTACACCGCGTGCGGGCCTGCCCGAACTGGCCGCCTCCCAGGAGGCAAAAGAGGTTGTCCACAATGAAGCGCTGCGCATGATCGAGGCGCTGACTGTTGGAGGCGTCGTCACCCTGTCGCTATCCACACCGCCGGGCTCGCCGACCGAGGGCGGCGTATGGGTGGTGGGGGCGACCGCGACCGGCGCATGGGCCGGCAAGGAAAAGCAGCTCGCCCACTACACCAATGGCGCGTGGGCGTTCTATGCGCCTGCCGACGGCTGGCAGATCCACGTGATCGACGAGGACAAGCAGTATTTCTACAACGGCACCGCGTGGACGGCTTATGCAGTTGCAACGCAGGTTGACAGCGTGCAGGAAAGCGTGGCTGCGGCTGGCTCAACGGCCGGCACAGCAACCGCCCTCACCGCGCGCCTGTGCGAGGTCACAAGCAGCACGGCGGGCACGGCGGACGGCGTCAAGTTGCCCGCCATCGCCCAGGGCGAACGCTGCACGGTGTTCAACAAGACGGCCAACGCACTCAAGGTGTATCCGCCATCCGGCCAGCAGATCAATTATGGCGGAGCCGATGTCGCGCACACGCTGGCGGCGTGGGGGACGACCACCTACTACGCCGTGAAAACAGACAGCTACTACACCTGATCGGAGGAAACCATGCAGGAAAAAATCGCAGCAGCAGCAACCTGGTGGGACAACATTTTCCAGGCGCTGGTCTTCACCGGCATCGGCATGCTGATCGCCATTGGGCAGATCCTGCAGACCAAGGAGCCGATCACGCTCAAGCAGGCGCTGGGGCGGTGCATCACCACCGGAGGCCTCGCGCTGGTGGCGGGGTCGGTGCTGGCGCTGTTCCCGGGCCTGCCGTTCATTGCGCAGATCGGCATCGCTGCGATGCTGGCCAGCCTGGGCAACTCCGGGCTGGAGCTGCTGATCCAGCGGATGTTCGGGCGCTGATATGCGCATCACGCTCGATCAGATCAGGGCGGTGATGCCCAGGGCATTCAGGCCAGAGCGGCTAATCGATCAGATCAATGACGCCATGACGGAGTTCGCCATCACCTCGCCCGCGCGCCAGGCGGCGTTTCTGGCACAAGTCGCGCACGAGTCAGGCAGCCTGCGCTACGTCGAGGAGATCGCATCCGGCCGCGCCTACGAGGGCCGGGCCGACCTCGGCAACGTGCATCCCGGCGACGGCGTGCGATTCAAGGGCCGCGGCCTGATCCAGATCACCGGGCGCGCCAATTACCGCGCCTGCTCGCTCGCGCTGCACGGCGACGAACGCCTGCTCGATCACCCCGAGATGCTGGCGGGCGTGGTCGATGCATGCCGCTCGGCGGCATGGTTCTGGCACAGCCGCCATCTCAACGATCTCGCCGACGCGGCGGACGACGACGCGTTCCGCAGGATCACCCGGCGGGTGAATGGCGGATACAACGGCCTGGCCGACCGGCGGGCGTACTACCAGCGCGCAATGGAGGCGCTGGCATGATGCCGCGCAGATTGCCCCTCGCCGCGATCGCTATCGCCATCTTCGCCGCCGCCGCGGCGGGCTGGTGGTTTGGCCAGCCCAAGCCCGTGCAGGAAACCGCCGCGCCGGAGCAGCACCAGGCCGACGGCTCGGTGATCCTCGAGCGCCGGCCGGATCCGAAGGCCAAGCCCAAGCAGCAGATCCCGCGCAAGGCCAAGGTCGAACGCGTCGCACAGGTCGTCGTGCAGCCCGATGCGATCGCCGAGGCCGGCAAGCCCTGCCCGCCGGTCACCGTCGACATGACCCTGATCCGCGAGCCCGACGGCATGCGCCGCGTCCTGGCCAGCAGCCCCGACGGCCAGATCGTCGGCGGCATCGATGTCCCTGTCGACACCGCAGCACCGCCAGAGCCGCCCAAGCGCTGGGGCGCGGGCATTTCATGGTCGCCGGCGGATTCGACTGCGGGCGTGTGGATCGAGCGCGACGTGCCGGTGTTCAGCCGGGTCGTGCGGGTGGGGGCGGAGGTCAACCAGGCGCGCGTCGGGATCGATGCGGGCGGGATCGAGACCCGGGTGCGGGTGGGGTTCGCGTTCTAGGGAAACTGGGCCGCGAGGATTGCCGCTGTTGCGTTATTTCGTTTCGGGCT
This sequence comes from Thiobacillus sp. 65-1402, assembly GCF_001897685.1. Lineage (GTDB taxonomy): Bacteria > Pseudomonadota > Gammaproteobacteria > Burkholderiales > Thiobacillaceae > Thiobacillus. The sequence continues at coordinate 13,955 of NZ_MKUG01000171.1, read as the reverse complement.
ATACCTTGGCCCATCCGTGAGCCTTCAACGCAACACGGCGCGATCTGGCCCGCCTGTGTAATCCCGGTGTAATTTCTACACCAGCGGCACCCTTTCCAGCCCATCAGGACACGAAGCGGCGCTGGTTTCCGGGCGTTCCAGACCGTTCACACGCCTTCACACGGCGGGGGTCACAGGTTCAAACCCTGTACTGCCCACCACCCGAACATTTCCCGTCTGGCTGTCAAGCCAGGCCGCCCGCTTCCACCAATCGATGCGGGTTTTTTATTGATCTCGCGATCACTGTCCGTCTGCCTCGATTGGTGTTGCCACAAGCGCAACAGGCCGTCGCAGGAAACCACCATGACTACTGAAACATCCGCAGCCAGCCCGGCTTTTGTCGAGCTCGGCTTGGCCGAACCCATTTTGCGTGCGATTCATGACGCCGGCTACACCACGCCCACCCCGATCCAGGCGCAGGCGATTCCGCAGGTGCTGGCAGGCGGCGACCTGCTCGCCGCGGCACAAACGGGAACGGGGAAAACCGCCGGCTTCACCCTGCCGATCCTGCATCATCTGTCGACGCGCGCCGCGCAGGCCGTGAAGCCGGGCCGCCCGCGCTGCCTGATCCTGGTGCCGACGCGCGAGCTTGCCGCGCAGGTCGAGGAATCGGTCAAGACCTACGGCAAATACCTGTCGCTCACCTCGATGGTGATGTTCGGCGGCGTCAACATCAACCCGCAGTTCAAGGCGCTGAAATCGCGCGTCGACATCCTGGTGGCGACGCCGGGGCGCCTGCTCGACCACCTGGGGCAGAAGACGGTGGACCTCTCCGGCGTCGAAATCCTGGTGCTCGACGAAGCCGATCGCATGCTCGACATGGGCTTCATCCGCGACATCAAGAAAGTGCTCGCGGTGCTGCCGCGTCAGCGGCAGAACCTGCTGTTCTCGGCGACCTTCTCCGACGAGATCCGCACCCTCGCCAACGGCCTCCTGCACAACCCGAAGAGCGTCGAAGTCGCGCGCCGCAACACCACGGTCGAAGTGGTTGAACAGTCGATGCACCGGGTGCCGCAGGCGCACAAGCGGGATCTGCTGGCGCACCTGATCAAGCACCACGACTGGCAGCAGGTGCTGGTGTTCACCCGCACCAAACACGGCGCCAACAAGCTGGCCGAGAAGCTCAACAAGGACAACATCAGCGCCGCCGCGATCCACGGCAACAAGAGCCAGTCGGCGCGCACCAAGGCGCTGGCGAGCTTCAAGGACGGCAGCGTGCGCGTGCTGGTGGCGACCGACATCGCCGCGCGCGGCATCGACATCGACCAGCTGCCGCAGGTGGTGAACTTCGAACTGCCCAACGTGCCGGAAGACTACGTCCACCGCATCGGCCGCACCGGCCGCGCCGGCGCCACCGGCTCGGCGCTGTCGCTGGTCGACGACGAGGAAGTGGGCTACCTGCGCGACATCGAGAAGCTGATCAAGCGCTCCATCGTGCGGGTCGAAATCGAACCCGGCTTCGTTCCGCCGGCCAAGGCCGACCTGATGTCCGACGAGCGCCCGCCGCGTCCGCCGCAAGGGCGGGGCGGCCAGCGCCAAGGGCAAAATTCCAGGCAGCCGCAGCCCGGCGGCCGCAACGCCCCCGGCCGTGCGCCGCAGGGAAAACCCGCGGCTGGCGGCGCGAAGCCGGCGGCCAATCGCGGTGCGGCAGCGAACCCCTCCGCCCAGCCGCGCAAGCCGCGCCCGCAGGCTGCCCTGTTCTCGTCCAAACCGGGCTCGCGCGGGCATTGATTGCAGGGGGCAGGATTCAGGGGCTAGGATTCCGGGGCCCTAGCTGTTGAGTTGCAATAGGTTGTTCCCGGCGAGCCGTGAAGCTGGAGGCTTGTAGCCGAGAGCCGAGTGAGGCCTTCTGGCGTTGTAGTAAGCCAGGAATGCCGGTAGCCAGGCAGTGCGTTCCGCACTGTTGTTCCAGACCCGACCGTAGGCCCATTCGCGCAGGCAGGTTTGAATGAAACGCTCGGCCTTGCCGTTGGTTTGCGGCCGATAGGGCCGCGTGAAGGTATGCTTGATCCCCAAGGCCTGGCACGTCCTGGCAAACAGGTGGGAGCGGTAGGCGCTGCCGTTGTCGGTCAGCAGGCGCTTGATCTTCACGCCAAGGGCAGCGTAATGCGCCACCGCCGAATCCTTGCGCTCGTCTGCGTACATCTGCACAAAGCTTGCTCTGGAATGGTCGTCGATGGCTACATGGGCGAACTCCCACCCCGCGCCATCGACGCTGTCGCGCCGGTTGCCGGTCACGCGATGGCTGGGGCGCACGATCCTGCCGAGTTTCTTGGTGTCAATGTGCAGAAGTTCGCCGGGCGCGTCGCGCTCATAGCGCAGCACCGGCGAGGCAGGGTCGAGCGCCTTGAGGCTGGAAAGCCCCTGCCGCGCCAGTACCCGGCTGATCGTTGCCACGCTGCGCCCCACGATGGCGGCGATAGTCCGCATCGGCATGCGCGCACGACGCAACTGTTCGATTCGTCGGCAAAGCGCCGCATCGACGGTGCTGCGCGTCTTGTGAGGCCTGGAACTGCGGTCGAGCAGGCCGGTCGGCCCGAATTGCTTGAACCTACCGTACCACTTGCGAGCAGTGCGCATGCTGATGCCGGCGGCCGACGCGGCTGGTTTCAATCCCATCGCAGCAATGCGCTCGATCAGCAATTTGCGCCCTTCATAAGTGGTTCTGGCATTCTTATGGCTGTTCATCCGGTTGGCCCTCTGAGAGTACTGAAGCTTCGAGAACTCCAGTTTCCCAGATCCTTCCGGGTGAACAACCTATTGAAACATCACACCTAGCCCCTGAATACTGATCACGCGCCATGGATACCCTCGCCAGCTACGACGAACTCCCCTACGACAGCCTGCCGCTGCCGGAAACCCAGCCGGATTTCCTGGCAGCGGTGGCGCGGCTGCACGGTTTCGATGCGCCCGATCCTGGCCGTGCGCGCATCCTCGAACTCGGCTGCGCTTCCGGCGGCAACCTGATTCCGCTGGCATGGCGCTGGCCCGAATCGCGCTGCGTGGGGGTGGAGCTGTCGCGCGTGCAGGCAGAGGCGGGCGCGGCTTTCATCCGCCATCTCGGTTTGTCCAACGTCCGCATCATCCATGGCGATCTGGCCGCGTTGCCGGACGATCTCGGCGAATTCGATTACATCATCGCGCACGGCGTGTTTTCCTGGGTGCCGCCTGCGGTGCAGCAGGCACTGCTTGAGGTGTGCCGGCGCCATCTGTCGCCGCACGGCATCGCTTATCTCAGCTTCAATGTCGAGGCCGGCTGGAATCCCCTGCAGCCCCTGCGCACTGCGCTGACCGAACGCACTGCGGCCGACCTGCCCGCGCCTGCCCGATTCGAACAGGCGCTGCGCGTGCTGGACGCACTGGAAGCCGAGTGGAGCGATCCGGTGTTGCTGAAGGAAATCGCCTATCTCAAGTCGGCTGCGCCGTCCTACCTGTTCCATGAGTACCTTGCCGAATTCAATGCGCCGATGCGGTTTGCCGAATTCGCTGCGCAGCTCGATACGCACGGGCTGCGCTATGTCGGCGAAGCCGGTCCGCGTCGTGCCGTGGTCGAGCTTGAAGATGGCTGGGGGCTGATTCCCGAAAGCATGGCCGGGCGCTGGCTCGACGCCGAGGCGGCGCTCGACGAGGCGCTGGCAACCCGCTTTCGCCGCGCAGTGATCGCGCGCGCCGACGCCCCCTGTGCGCAGCCACCGCAGGCCGAGGCGCTGAGCCGGCTGGCGTTTTATGCCGATGTGCGGAGCGACGAGGAAATCGATCTGGGCGCCGCCACCGAGCAGCGCTTCGTCAATCCGGCCGGCAACACTTTCCCGGTGTCGCTGCCTGCGATGAAAGCGGCCGCCATGGCCCTGGCGGCCGCCTATCCCGGCGCGCTGGATTACGCGGCCTTGTTGTCTGCCGCCAGGCAGGTGTTGGCCGAATTCGACGTCAGCGGGGAGGTGGACGAGGCCGGATTCCGCGAGGCGCTGTTCCGGCTGGTGATCACGCATGGCGTCATGTCCACGGTGTCGGCCGGGACGGTCGACGCCGAGCTGGAGGGGCGCCCTTGTGCGCATGCACTGGCCCGCTGGCAGGCAAAGTCGCCGGGCTGGATCGTAAGCGGCGCGCGCCATGTGGCGATGGACCTGGACCCGTCGGGGCGGGTATTGCTCGGCCTGCTGGATGGCAGCCACACGATCGAGGAACTGGTGGCCATCATGCAGACCACGCTGGCCGAGACAGGGCTGGCGCCGGAAACCGTCGGCGAACTGACCCACCAGCAATTGTGGCTGTTTGCCCGTCAGGGCCTGCTCGTGTAAGGGGATTCCCGCCCTGCGTTCGGGCTGAAAATCCGCAGCGCCTGCCCGGTCAGCGGCGATGCGCTATGGTTGAAGTGCCGCCGATCCAAGGAGCCGCCCCGATGTCCGCCATACTGCTCGAAGCAATTCAACGACGCTACGCTTGCCGCCGGTTTGTCGCGGGCCGGCCCGTCGCTGCGGGCGAGCTGGCTGTGCTGAGGGAGGCGGGCCGCCTGGCGCCGTCGGCCTTTGGCCTGGAGCCATGGCGTTTCATCACGGTGGAAGACGGGGCGGGACGGGCAGCCGTTGCGCGAGCCTGTTACGACCAGCCTGCTGCTGCCAGCGCTGCGGCATTCATCGTGATCGTGGCGCTGGTGGCGGCGCTCGATCCGGATTCGGATTACGTGCGGGCACGTTTTGAGGCCGAGGCGCGCGGCCAGGACATTGCGCCGACCGACGCGGCTTACCGTGCCTTCTATCGCGCGGAATCCATCGCGGTCTGGGCGCAAGGCCAGTGCAACTTTGCCGCAGCACAGCTGCTGTTGCAGGCCTCGCACCTGGGCCTCGGCAGCTGTCCGATCGGCGGGTTCGACACAGCGGCGCTGGCCGCTGCCTTGCGGGTCCCGCCGGGTGAAACGCCCGCCCTGGTCATTGCCTTGGGGCGCTGCGCGCATGCGGCGCCGCAACGGATGCGCAAGCCTGCGGACTGAATGCCGCGCCGAGAAGCAGGACGCATGTTTACGGCGGTGTCGCGGCCTGCCGCCGTGGCGGGTGGGGCTAACGCGGCGCCTGCCAGCAGTTGTTGTTGATCTGCCAGGTCATCGACAGCTGCTCGCTGCTCGGGTACAGCGCGTATTTCAGGCCAATGTAGTCGGCGCCCTTGCGCCAGAACATCGCCAGCAGGCTTTTTTCGCCGCTGGCGATGACGCTGGTGTAGGGAATGACCTTGAGCGGGTTGCCGTAGAGGTTGGCGTAGTTCGAGGCGATGACGACGAAATGGCGGAAGGCCGGTTCGATTTCCTGATCGAACGCCACCAGCTTGTCGTTGCAGAAGGTGAACAGGAAACGGCGGCCGGCGGGGTTGCTGGGCAGATCGTAGGCAAACAGACCGTCGCTGCCGGCCGGCAGGGTCTTGTCGAAGTTCCAGGTTTTGAGCGCCTGTTCGACCTCGGCGCGGCTCATGCCGTTTTTGAATTCGCCGACTTCCCACGCGTGGGCGGGCAGGGCGAGCAGCAGCCCGGCAAGCAGGCCGAGCGTTGTCATGCTCATGGCGATCCCGATCGCGGCTGCCAGCCAGCCGCAGCATAACGTAGCCTGGCCGTGCCGCTCTGCCCGGGGCATCACTTGCCGCTGACCGCGCCGAAGACCTTTTTCAGCAAGTCGCTGCCGGCCTGCAAGGGGTTGGCGCGAATGGCCTGCTCCTTTTCGCCGATGAGCCGATACAGGCGGTCGAGCGATTGCTGGGTGACGTACTGCTCGACGTTGGCCTGGCTTTCGTCGACCAGGTTGAACTGCGCGGCCATGCCGGCATAGCGGTTGTATTGCTGCGCGAGGCCGGCCTTGTCGGTGGTCGCCTTGACGGTGGGCATGAAGCGTTCGGTCAGCCTGGCCTCGGTTTTCCTGCGGAAGAAGTCGGTGGCCGAAGTCTGGCCGCCGGTCAGGATGCCGCGGGCATCTTCCAGCGTCATTTCCTTCACCGCGTCCACCAGCAGGATTTTGGCTTCGGGCACGGCGGCCTCGGCGGCGCGGTTCATCGACAGCACCAGTTCGTCGGCCTGCTTGCCCATGCCGACCATGCGCATGGCTTTTTCGGCTTTTTGCAGGCTGGGCGGCAGCGGGATTTTCAGCGCGGCGTTGCCGAAGAAGCCGTCCTTCTGCCCAAGCTGGGCGACGGCGGCGTCGGCGCCGCGGGTCAGGGCCTCCTTCAGGCCGGCATTGATCTCGGTCGTCGACAGGGCGTCGACCCCGCTGCGCGTGGCGGTCTCGCCGGCCGGCTTGGTGATCACGCCCTTCAGCATCTCCTTCCAGTCGATCGCGTGAGCGGGCAGCGCCAGGGCGAGGCCGGCGGCCAGAATCATCCAGTGTTTCTGCATGGTGCGTCTCCTTGCGTGATTGGGGTCAAAGCACTTCTGCAGCATAGTCGGCCAAGCGCGAACGTTCGCCCCGCTGCAGCGTGACGTGGCCGTTGTGCGGCCAGCCCTTGAAGTGGTCGACCACGTAGGTGAGGCCGGAACTGCCTTCGGTGAGATAGGGCGTGTCGATCTGCGCGATGTTGCCCAGGCAGATCACCTTGGTGCCGGGCCCCGCGCGCGTGATCAGCGTCTTCATCTGCTTGGGCGTGAGGTTCTGCGCCTCGTCGATGATCAGGAATTTGTTGAGGAAGGTGCGCCCGCGCATGAAGTTCAACGATTTGACCTTGATGCGGGAGCGGATCAGATCCTGCGTCGCCGCGCGTCCCCAGTCGCCAGCCTCGTCGTCGCTCTTGTTCAGCACCTCGAGGTTGTCTTCCAGCGCGCCCATCCATGGCGTCATTTTTTCCTCCTCGGTTCCGGGCAGGAAGCCGATGTCCTCGCCTACCGGAACGGTTACGCGGGTCATGATGATTTCACTGTAGATCTTTTTATCCAGCACTTGCGCCAGGCCCGCCGCCAGGGTGAGCAGGGTCTTGCCGGTACCGGCCTGGCCGAGCAGGGTGACGAAATCGATCTCGGGGTCCATCAGCACGTTGAGCGCGAAATTCTGTTCGCGGTTGCGCGCGGTGATGCCCCACACATTGTTCTTGTGGTGGCTGAAATCGCGCACCGTGACCATCTCCGCCTGCTTGCCCTCGACCTTCAGCACTTTCGCGTAGAGCGGGTTGGGGCCTTCCTGGAAGACGAATTCGTTGGGCAGCAAGCTCGCAACCAGCGGTCCCTTGATGCGGTAATAGGTGTTGCCGTTGGCCTGCCACGACTCCATGCCCTTGCCGTGGCTGTCCCAGAAATCGGCCGGCAGTTCGCGCAGCCCGGCGTACAGCAGATCGGTGTCTTCCAGCACCTTGTCGTTGAAGTAGTCCTCGGCGGGCAGCCCCAGCGCGCGGGCCTTGATGCGCATGTTGATGTCTTTCGACACCAGGATGACCTGACGCTTGGGATAGTGGCGCGACAGGAACAGCACCACGCCGAGAATCTGGTTGTCGACTTTGCTGGTCGGCAGGCTCAGCGGAATGTCGCCGCTGATCGCCTGGGTCTGCAGGAACAGGCGGCCGGTGGCGGCGCTGTGGCTGTGTGGCGCGAGCGGCACGCCTTCCTCGATGTTGTCGAGCTTGCTGACGATCTCGTCGAGGAAGCGGCTGGCCTGGCGGGCGTTGCGCGAAACCTCGTTCATGCCCTTTTTGTGCTGATCGAGTTCTTCCAGGGTGGCGATCGGCACATAGATATCGTGTTCTTCGAAGCGGAACAGGCTGGTTGGGTCGTGCATCAGCACGTTGGTGTCCAACACGAACAGCTTGGTTTTGGCGACGGCTTTTCTCGGCATGGTGGGCTTGGCAGGCGTGGGGAAGTTGAGAATGCATTCATCCTACCTCAAGCGGCTGGCCGCTTGTCGAGTGAAAAAAGTAAAGCCGAAAGCTTCGGGCCGGTGCGAATCGGGAGACGGATTTCCCACTAAAATGCTTGGTTTGGAACCAGAGATTCGGATTCCCCATGCGTCGTCGGCTGGCGTTGCTGTGTCTGATCGGGCTGTGGATGCAACCGCTCCACGCACAAGTTGCCGCGCACATCCTGCTGCAGGATTCGCCGCTGGCGGGGTTTCAGTACCACGCGGGCAAGGCGCTGTGGCCGCAGATGCGGGCCGGCGATGCGCTTGCCCTGGTTCGCGAGCCGGACAATCCGCACGATGCCCGGGCGGTGCGGGTGGAATGGCGGGGCCACAAGATCGGCTACGTGCCGCGCCGCGAGAATGCCGACGTGGCGCGCCTGCTCGATCGGGGGCAGACCTTGAGCGCACGCATCGTGCGGCTGGCCGAGGTGCGCGATCCATGGTCGCGGGTGCGCTTCGAAATCCTGATTCCGCTGCAGGCGGACCGAACACCATGAAGCAACTGATCGTCTTCATAGCCATGGCGCTGGCCTGGCTGGCGCAAGCCTCGGCGGCTGCGTTGTCGGTGCCGGCTTTGCCGCTGTCCAGCCTCAGGCTGCCGCCGGGATTCCAGATCGAATTGTTTGCCAGCGTACCCAACGCGCGGCAGATGGCGCTCGGAAAAAATACGCTGTTTGCCGGCAGCATGCGCGCGGGCAAGGTCTACGCAATTCCATTGCAGGCGCCGCACACGCCGGTGGTGATTGCCGCCGGTCTCGAGATGCCGGTGGGGGTGGCATTCCGCGATGGCGATCTGTACGTGTCGGCGGTCAACCGCATCCTGCGGCTGCGCAATATCGAAGCGCGCCTGAAAAACCCGCCGCGCCCGGAAATCGTCAGCAGCGCCTATCCGGCCGACACCCACCACGGCTGGAAATTCATCGCCTTCGGACCGGACGGCAAGCTCTATGTGCCGGTCGGCGCGCCATGCAATATTTGCGCGCCCGATCCGGACAAGTACGCCATCATTACCCGGCTCGATGTGGCCAGCGGCACGGTCGAGGTGGTCGCGCGCGGCGTGCGCAACAGCGTGGGCTTCGACTGGCAGCCGCAAAGCGGCGAGCTGTGGTTCACCGACAACGGCCGCGACTGGCTGGGCGACGACGCGCCGCCCGACGAGCTCAATCGCCTGAGCCGGCCGGGCCAGCATTTCGGCTACCCGTATTGCCACGGCGGGAGCTTCGCCGATCCCGAATTCGGCCAGTCCCGCCGCTGCGACGAATTCGAGCCGCCGGTGCAGAATCTGGGCGCGCACGTGGCGGGCCTGGGAATGCGCTTTTACCGTGGCAAGCAGTTCCCCGAACGGTACCGGGACGCCGTCTTCATCGCCGAGCACGGCTCGTGGAACCGCAGCCGCAAAAACGGCTATCGCGTCAGCGTGGTGCGCTTGCAGGGCAGCCGCGCGGTGAGCTACGAGCCCTTCGTCAGCGGCTGGCAGCAAGGCGAGTCGGCCTGGGGGCGTCCCGCCGACGTGCTGGTGATGCCCGACGGCAGCCTGCTGGTGTCGGACGACCAGGCTGGAGCGATTTACCGGGTCAGCTATCGCGGCAACCGGTAAAATATCAGTGCTCCGAATTGGAAATTAGCGACATAAAAATGCCGAAACCGTCCCCATCCTTTGTTGCCGCGCTCGTCGGGTATCCGACCCGGCTGCGCGTGCCGTCGCGGCTGGAAACGGTTTCGGCATTTTTATTCTGCGAAGGTCTTTTTGGGGCAAAGTTCCAGTCGCGAATGTCCAGTTCGGAGCACTCATGAAACTGCTCGTTCTCGATACCTCGACCGAATGGTGCTCGGCTGCGCTGTGGCTGGATGGCCGCGTCCAGGCGCGCCGGGTGCTGGCCGAACAGCGGCACAGCAGCCTGTTGCTGCCGATGGTGGACGAGCTGCTGCGCGAATCGGCCATGAGCTTGCGCCAGCTCGACGGCATCGGCTACGGCGCAGGCCCCGGTTCGTTTACCGGCCTGCGCATTGCCTGCGCCGTGACGCAAGGCCTGGCGTTGGGCGCCGGCCTGCCGGTGGCCGGCGTCTCGACGCTGCAATCGATCGCCGAACAGGCTGGCGCGGAGCGGGTGCTGACCGTGCTCGACGCGCGCATGGCCGAGGTCTACTGGGCGGCGTATCAGCGCGATGGTGCAGGCTGGCGTGCCGTCAGCGAACCCGCCCTGGCGCTACCCGAATCGGTGAGCGTGCCGGCGGGCGGCGGCTGGGTCGGCGCCGGCAACGGTTTCGTCGCGCTGGGCGAGGCGTTGCGCCCGCGCCTGGCGGCGCTGGCGCGCATCGACGGCACCCTGATGCCCGATGCCGCGGCGATGGCGCCGCTTGCTGCCCGGGCATTCGGGCGCGGCGAAGGCATGGACGCAGCGCTGGCCGCCCCGATTTACCTGCGCGACAAGGTGGCGCTGACGGTGGACGAGCGCCGCCGGAAAAAAACCGCATGAGCGCCGTATTCGAAATCGCGCATCGCTTGCGGCCGATGACCGAGGCCGACCTGCCGCGCATTCACCGGATCGAGCTGGCGAGCTACGAATACCCGTGGAGTCCGGGCAACTTTGCCGACTCGCTTCATGCCGGCTACAGCATGTGGGTGCGCGAAGCCGAGGGCGAGGTGATCGGGTACTACGCGATGCTGGCGGCAGCCGGCGAGGCGCATCTGCTCAACCTCACCATCGCGCCGATGTGGCGGCGGCACGGCCTCGGGCGCGACCTGCTCGACCACTGTCTGGCGCGTGCCTGCGATCATCATGCCGACAGCGTCTTCCTGGAGGTGCGCACTTCCAACAGCGCCGCGATCGGGCTGTATCGCGGCAGCGGCTTCGTCGATCTGGCGGTGCGGCGCGGCTACTACCCGGCGCGCGACGGCCGCGAGGATGCGCTTATCATGAAAAAGGACTTGTCGTGCTGAGCCGGGCCGACGTGTTCGACGAACTGGGCATCGGCCCGGTGTGGCGTCTGCGCGAAGCCCCTGTCGCACAAGCGGCTGCCGCGCCGGTTCGGCCGCGCCTGAACTGGGAGGAGCTTGCCGATGCCGTCGCCCACTGCACCGCCTGCAAGCTGCACCTCACCCGCACCCAGGGCGTGCTCGGCGTGGGCGACCGCAACGCCGACTGGCTGATCATCGGCGAAGCGCCGGGGGCGGACGAAGATCGGCTGGGCGAGCCGTTCGTCGGCCAGGCGGGCAAGCTGCTCGACGCCATGCTGGCAGCCATCTCCCTGCAACGCGGCGACAATGTCTACATCGCCAACCTGCTGAAATCGCGCCCGCCCGGCAACCGCAATCCGGAGCCGGACGAGGTGGCGGCGTGCCGGCCCTATCTGCTGGCGCAAATCGAACTCATCCAGCCGAAACTCATCCTCGCCCTGGGACGCTTTGCCGCGCAAAATCTGCTCGATACCGACGAGGCGATCGGCCGCCTGCGCGGCCGCGTGCACCGGTTCCAGGGCGTGCCGCTGGTGGTGACCTACCACCCGGCCTACCTGCTGCGCAACCTGGCCGACAAGGCGCGCGCGTGGGAAGACCTGTGCCTGGCGCGGCGGACTTATGCCACCCTGACCCCTGACTCCTGACCCCTGTACCCATGAAACTCCTGCATTCCGCGCTGCGCTTTCGCGTCAATTATTTTTCCGATCTAGGCCGCCACCAGGTGGTGGTGTGGATGCCGGGCGACACGCCGCCGGTCGACGCGCAGGTCGATGTCGGGCCGAAGATCGAACACGAGGTGCCCAACGAGGTGTTCCGCAGCGACATCGCGCCGCTCAAGACGGGGCGCTTCTACCCGTCGCAGCTCTTGCACGCCGACGACGCCCCGGCGCCGATGTTCCGCGTGACGAAGCTGAACGAAACCAGCTTCGTCGCCAATTTCAGCCATCCGCTGCAGGGCCGTATTTTCAGCATCGACAGCGGCAAGAGCGATGTCTCGACCGAGCCGGTCGGCCAGGTCACGCAACTGCTCGAATGGAGCGGGATGGAAACGCAGATGCCGACGCCGACCGACTTCGAGGGGGCGGATGCGTTCAGCCGCGAAGACGAATCCCCCGACCCCGAGTTCTACGCGCTCGCCCGCAAGGTCGCCCACGTCGATGCGGTGTGCGCGCGCCGCATCCAGGCGCTGTACCGCACCGTGCTGCCGGAGAACGCGCGGGTGCTCGACCTGATGGCGGGCTGGCGCTCGCACCTGCCGGACACCGTGCAGTCGGCGGTGGGGCTGGGTCTGAACGCCGAGGAGCTCGCCGACAACCCGCAGCTCGCCGAGCGCATCGTGAAGGACATCAACGCCGACCCCACGCTGCCGTTTGCCGACGCCAGCTTCGACGCGGTGGTGTGCACGGTGTCGTTCGAATACCTGACGCAGCCGCACCGGATCGTGGCAGAAGTCAAGCGGGTGCTGAAGCCGGGCGGCATGTTCGCGGTGACGCTGTCGCACCGCTATTTCCCGCCCAAGGCGATCAAGCTGTGGACCCAGCTGCACCCGATGGAGCGCATGGCCTGGGTCGGCATGCTGATCAAGCGGGCCGGCTTCAAGAAGGTGGAGACCTACGTCGAGCGCGGCCTCAAGCGGCCGAAGGACGACCGCTATGCCGACGCGCTCGCCGAATCCGACCCGCTGTTCGCCACCTGGGGCGTGGCCTAGACTTACATCACTCAACCATCCCGGGAGACCGACATGTTCAAATGGCGCAACATATTCCAATGGCTAAGCGTGACTTTCATCGCGTTGGCACTTTCCGGCTGCGGCTACAACACCTTGCAGACGACGGACGAGGACATCAAGGCGACCTGGGCCGAGGTGCTGAACCAGTACCAGCGCCGCGCCGACCTGGTGCCGAACCTGGTCAACGTGGTGAAGGGATATGCAGCGCACGAGAAGGACGTGTTCATCAGCGTCACGCAAGCGCGCGCCCGCGTCGGCGCGATTCAGGCGACGCCGGAACTGATCAACGACGAAGCGGCATTCCAGAAATTCATCGCGGCGCAGGGCGAACTCACTGGCGCGATTTCGCGCTTGCTGCTGGTCGCGGAAAACTATCCGCAACTCAAGGCCGATGGCTTGTTCCGCGATTTGCAGGCGCAACTCGAAGGCACCGAGAACCGCATCACCGTCGCGCGCAACCGCTACATCGCCGCGGTGAAACTCTACAACGTCACGGTGCGCTCCTTCCCGTCCAATCTCACCGCGATGCTGTTCGGCTACAAAACCAAGCCGACTTTCACGGTGGAAAACGAAAAGGCCATCGCCGTGCCGCCCAAGGTCGATTTCGGTGCGCCCGCCCCGGCACCGGCCGCGCCTGCAGGCGGCTCTTGATCCCCGGATGAGCCGGTTGGCCCGGACGTTCGCGTCCGGCTTCTTTCTGCTGCTGTGTGCGCTGTCGGCCTGGGCCCAGGTGGCGGTGCCCGAGCTGTCGCGCCGCGTCACCGACCTGACCGGCACCCTCGACGCCGGGCAGGTGGCCGCGCTTGAAGGCAAGCTGGCTGCGTTCGAAGCGCAAAAGGGCAGCCAAATTGCCGTTCTCATCGTCCCCACCACCCAGCCCGAAGACATTGCACAGTTCGGCATCCGCGTGGCCGAGCAATGGAAAATCGGGCGCAAGAAAATCGACGACGGGGTGATCCTGATCGTCGCCAAGGACGACCGCAAGCTGCGGCTTGAAGTCGGTTACGGGCTGGAGGGCGCGATTCCTGACGCCATCGCCAAGCGGGTGATTGCCGAAACCATCACGCCATATTTCAAGGTGGACGACTATTACGGCGGAATCGACGCGGGTGTGCAGCAGCTGATGCGGCTGATCGAGGGCGAGCCGTTGCCGGCGCCCAGCGCATCAGCCGGCGGCGGGGGCGATGGCCTCTTCGTCATCCTCATTGTCGGCGGTATCGTCACCGGCTGGCTGCTTTCCATGCTGATGAGCCGTCCGGCTGCGGGCGGCATCGCCGCGCTCGGCAGCGGAGTGGTGGGGGTGCTGCTGCTGGGCCTGACCCCGGTGCTGCTGTTCATTGCCGTGTTCGTGTTCGTCGGCGTGGCCACGGGA
>NZ_MKUG01000170.1 GCF_001897685.1 Thiobacillus sp. 65-1402 | reverse complement strand
GAAAGACGTGCTTCACGAAGCCCGATTCAGGAAAGCCAACCCCGGCTACGTCGCCGGCAAGCCGTGCGTCCACGTCGGCATGACGGGTCTGGATCCCGACCTGCGCTTCGACAGGCACAAGGCGGGCATCCAGTCCAACCGCTTCGTCAAGCAATTCGGCCTGCGCTTGCTGCCCGAGCTGTACGCGCTCTACAACCCGCTGTCGTACGAGCACGCGCGCGACCTGGAAGTGGAATTGGCGATCGATTTCCGCGAGGCGGGGTACGGGGTCTGGCAGGCGTAGGCAGGATGCCGCCGCTCGAACAGCCCCCTCCGTCCGGCGTCAGCGCGCCCGCGCCCTGGCGAGCCGGGCCTTCAGTTCCGGCATGGCCGCGGCGGCGGCCTTCTCGCCTTCCAGGATGGCGAGGTGCCGGTCTTCGAAATCGGTGCTGCTCACCGCGGCCGTCTGCGGCCGGATCACGACGTCCGCATCCTCCAGCTCGTGGCTGCTGATGGTATGGCCCATGATGGCGAAGGTCTGCAGCAGCACGTCGAGGGTGCCGCTGAGCTTGCCGCGGCGGCTGACGCTGGAAATGTCCACCGCGATGACGAAGTCCGCCCCCATGCTGCGCGCGACCTGAGCCGGCACCGGCGAGGTGAGGCCGCCGTCGACGTAATCGCGGCCGCTGATCTCGACCGGCTGGAACACGCCCGGCACGGCGCTGGAGGCGCGCACCGCCATGCCGGTGTCGCCGCGGCGGAACAGCACTTTCTCGCCGCTTTGCAGGTCGGTGGCCACCACGCCCAGGGGTTTGGGCATTTTCTGGATGGTGAGGTTTTTCACCTTCAGGTTGATGAAATCCTGCAGCGCTTCGCCCTTCAGCACGCCGCGGTTGGGCAGGGTCCAGTCCGCCAGCATGTTCTCCTGCATCGTCAGGGCCAGATTCTGCAGCTCGAAGCCGCTCATGCCCGAGGCGTAGAGCGCGCCCACCACCGAACCCGCGCTGGTGCCCACCACCATGTCCGGCACGATGCCCTGGGCCTCCAGCGCCTTGATCACGCCGATGTGGGCAAAGCCCCGCGCCGCGCCGCCGCCCAGCGCCAGCGCGATCTTGAGCGGCGGCTTGGGCAGCGGGGCCGGCGTCGGGATGGACGGCGCCGGGGGCGGGGCCGCGCAGGCGGCAAGCAGGGCGGCGAGCAGGAGCAGAGTCAGGCGGCGCATGAAAATCGGTCTCGGCTTGGACAAGGATGGGCGGACGAACCGGCAGGTTCGCCTCCGACCCGCCGGGAAGTCAAGCGTTCTGCCGGCGCATGCCGCATCGAATGGCTGGGGGCTCCGGCCGTCGCTACGCGGCTTGGGGCATTTACTTCGTCAACGCCATGAAAAGCGCGGGTAGCTTTTCCGGCAGCCGCTCGACGTGGTCGACGACGGTGACCTGGCGGCCGAAGATGTCGCTGACGTATTCGTCGGCCCTGGGGTCGAGGCTGATGCAGTAGGTGAAGATGCCGTCCTGGTCGAGTTCCTTCACCGCTTGCCGCGCGTCCTCGATCAGCAGGCGCTCGTCGTGGGCGTCGACGTCGGACGGGCGGCCGTCGGTGAGGACGAGCATCAGCTTCTTGTCGGCGCGGCGCGCGCCGAGGTAATGCGCGGCGTGGCGCATCGCCGCGCCCATGCGGGTGGACCAGCCTGCCTGCATCGCGGCCAGGCGCGCCTTGACGTCGTCGTTGAAGTGCTCGCCGTAGCCCTTGATGTGCAGATAGCGCACGTCGTGGCGGGTGTTGGAATGGAAGCCGGCGATGGCGAACGAGTCGCCCAGCTTCTCGATCGCCCAGGCCAAGAGCGAAACCGCTTCCTGGGAGAGTTCGAGTATGGTCTGGTCGCTGCCCGCCGCCTTTTCGTTGAGCGATTCCGACAGGTCGAGCAGCAGCATGACGGCGATGTCGCGGCCGTCGGTGCGGTGGCTCATGTTGATGCGCGGGTCGGGGGTGGCGCCGCCCTTGAAGTCGATCAGCGAACGGATGGCGACGTCGAGATCGAGCTCGCTGCCTTCTTCCTGGTAGCGGATGCGCACCTTGTCCTGCGGCTTCAAGAGGTCGAGCATCTTCTTCAGCTGCTTGGCGAGCGCGCCGTGCTTGGCGAGCAGGCGGTCGATGTCGGCCGGGTTGCCGCTGGGATGCAGCGCTTCGTACACGCAGGCCCAGTCCGGGCGGTAGGTCTGGCTGCCGTAGTCCCACTCCGGGTAGTGGCGCGGCGGCAGGCCGTGGATTTCCTCGCCCGGCTCGATCTTGCGCTGCTCGTCGAAGGCCTCTTCCTCGTCGCCGGCCTCGATGAATTTCCACAACTGGCGGTTGTCGTCGCGGTAATCGACCACGGTGTCGTCGAAGTGGATCCGGGCGAACTGGTCGCTCTGGCGGCGGGTTTTGGCGACGTAGGAGAGCGCCAGCGCGGCGATCTCCTCGGTGCTGGATTCGCCCTGCGCCATGACGGCGTGGAAGCGGGCGACGAAGTCGTTGAGGTCGGCATCGGCGTAGCCATGCTCCGGATCGAGCAGCGCGCGCGACAGCATCGCCATGCGGTGGCGCAGGCAGGAAGTGGTTTCCGGATCGCAGGCGTTCTCCAAAGGTGCCGGATGCAGCGCGAGGAACAATTTGCGCAGGCCGGGGTAGGCGCGGATCAGCAGCGTCTCGACGCGGCAGTCCTCGAAGAACTCCACCGCCATGCGCTGGAACGGGCTCCAGTTGTCGGCGATCTGCGCCTCGGACCAGCGGCGGTGGCCGACGATGTGGGCGAGCGCGGCGCGGTAGCGGTCGATGCCAGCAATGTCTCCGGCATCGTCGTAGACGTCGGGCAGGCGGATGCCGAGCTTGTCGTAGTAGGGAATCGGCTTGCGGATTTCGTCGAACGCGGTGGAATACGGCACCAGATGGTCGCTGTCCTGCCACAGGCCGCGCAGGTACAGGTCGAGCTTGCGCTCGACGTCCGCCAGCAGGGTGCCGTGGCGCTCGCGCTGCAGCACGGCGCGGCTGTCGGCCGACTGCAGGCTGAAGTAATCCTTCTGCCGCTCGGGGTGGCTGCCGTAGTTGCGGATGCCGTATTCGACCCAGTTCTTCAGGCCGGCCAGCGTCAGCTGGCTGAGCAGGTTCGGCGCCTGGGCGAGGAACTCCGGCAGGCCGGGGCTGGGAAAGGTGGTGTGGTGGCCGTGGATGGAGCCGGTGGTGCGCTCCATGAAGTCGAGCGTGATGTCGAGGTAGTGCTGCAGCTGCTCGGCCGACTGCAGCCGCCGCGCCAGCGGCGCAAGCGTCTGCAGGAAGGGCGCGATGGCGCGGCCGTTGGGCGATTTCTGCATGCGCTGGACCAGTGCCATCACCGCCGGCAGCGCCGCTTCGCCCACGGCTATCGCGCTGGACGGCCACTCCTCCATGAATGCCAGCATCGGCTCGGCGCCGCGGCCCAGCTTGCCGATAACCCGGCCGGCTTCCAGGTAGGCATCGATCCCTTCGCGCGTGAGCACCGCCAGCGCTTCCGCCATGCAGTCCTCGAACACCTCCTCCACCTGCGGAAAGCGGGTGTCGAGCTGCTTCCAGTAGGCAGCCATCAGCGGATGCTGGTAAGCGGTATCAGTCATGGCAGCCGCAGCCCTTCTTCCCGGACAACTGGACCGGCGGACAGGGGACGCTCCCGTAGGAACAATAGACACAGCAGTCGCCCGGTTTCGGGCGCAGCAACTGATGGCAGTGTTCACACTCGTAAAACCACTGGCACGCGTCCACAGGCATGACCTCCTGCTTGGCAAACCCGCAATGCGGGCAGGTGAGCACTGACGCGGTGACGAACTGGGGCTGCATTGTTATATTTTCACGCAAACGTCGCGTCGACCGCGTGATCCAGCGTTTCGCGGATGTCGGCGTCGTCGGTGATCGGGCGCACCAGCGCCATGCGGCAGGCGTCGACCGGCGCCACGCCGTCCTTGATGAGCGTCGCCGCGTACACCAGCAGGCGCGTCGAGATGCCCTCGTCGAGGCCGTGCCCTTTCAGGCTGCGCGCGACGCCGCCGATCTTCACCAGCTGGGCGGCGACCGCTGCGTCCATGCCGGTTTCCTTCGCCACGATCTGCGCTTCCAGCGCGGCATCGGGGTAGTCGAAATCGAAGGCGGTGAAGCGCTGCTTGGTCGACTGCTTCAGATCCTTCATCAGCGTCTGGTAGCCGGGGTTGTAGGAGATCACCAGCTGGAAGTCGGGATGCGCGTTGATCAGTTCGCCCTTCTTGTCGAGCGGCAGGGTGCGGCGGTGGTCGGTAAGCGGGTGGATCACCACGGTGGTGTCCTGGCGCGCTTCCACGATTTCATCCAGATAGCAGATGGCGCCGATGCGCGCGGCGGTGGTGAGCGGGCCGTCGAGCCAGCGGGTGCCGTTGGCTTCCAAGAGATAGCGCCCGACCAGATCGGACGCGGTCATGTCCTCGTTGCAGGCCACGGTGATCAGCGGCTTGTTGAGCTTCCACGCCATGTATTCGACGAAGCGCGATTTGCCGCAGCCGGTCGGGCCTTTCACCATAACCGGCAGGCGGTTGCGGTAGGCGGCCTCGTACAGCGCGACCTCGTTCCGCTGCTGCTGGTAGAAGGGTTCCTGCTGAACCTTGTACTGGTCCTTGTCGATCATGCTCATTCCTCGCGACGGAAGAAAAAAAACGCCCCCGGAAAGCCGGAGGCGTGTAGCGCGGGTGGGTTCTCGACGGCTAGGAGACCGCTTCAAACCCGCCCCGCGGGGGGATGAGGTTGCATCCCCGTGTTCTTACTTGTGCACGCCCAGCTTTTCGCGCCAGCCCGGATACAGCTTGTCGGCATCGTTCGGGAAGGACTCGAAGGCGCGGGCGAATTCCTTGTGGCTCTTGGCGAACTCGATCGGGTCGGCGCCCGACTTCCAGCACTCGTACGACTGGCGCAGCGAGATCGCGCCGGCCGCCGGGCTGTCGATGTGGCCGTAGGAACCGCCGCCGGAGGTGTTGATGACGTTGCCGTGGCCGAGGTTCTCGAAGAAGCCGGGCAGGCGCAGCGCGTTCATGCCGCCGGAGATGATCGGGGTGGTGGGCTTCATGCCGTACCACTTCTGGAAGTAGACCGGGCCCTGGCACTCGTCGCGCTCGATCATGTAGGCGATGCCCTTGTCGGACGCCTCGCCTTCCATCTTGCCGTAGCCCATGGTGCCGACGTGGATGCCGGACGCGCCCTGCAGGCGGCTCATCTTGGCCAGAACGAAGGCAGTGTAGCCGCGCTTGGCGGACGGCGAGGTGACGGCGCCGTGGCCGGCACGGTGGTAGTGCAGGTACTGGCCGGGGTAGTTGCGGCGGGCGGTGGTGACCATGCCCGGGCCGCCGACGTAGCCGTCGACCAGGAAGGCCAGCTTGTCGGCGTCGGGGCCGAACACTTCCAGGCCGTAGTCGGCGCGGGCCAGCATCTCGTAGTGGTCGTCGGCGGTGATGTTCATGGAGAACAGCTTGGCCTGGCCGGTTTCATCCTGGGCGCGCTTCATGGCGTCGTACACCAGCGGCAGCACCTTCTTCAGCGGACAGAACACCTGGTTGCCCTGCGGCTCGTCGTTCTTGATGAAGTCGCCGCCCAGCCAGAACTGGTAGGCCGCCTTGGCGAACGGCTCGGGACGCAGGCCCAGCTTCGGCTTGATGATGGTGCCGGCGATGTAGCCGCCGTCCTTGACCGGACGGCCGAGGATGCGCCACAGGTTGGAGATGTCGGTGGCGGGGCCATCGAACATCTGGATGGCGCGCTGCGGCACATAGAAGTCGATCATCTTGGCGTGCTCGATATCGCCCATGCCCTGGTTGTTGCCGATCGCCAGGGTCAGGAAGGAGACCAGCATGAAGCGGCCGTCGGTGACGTTGCGGTCGAACAGCTCGATCGGGTAGGCGATCCGCATGTCTTCGTTCGCTTCATCGATGTAATACACCAGCGCGTCGACGCCCTTGGTGAATTCGTCGGTGGTCGAGACTTCGACGTTGGTGCCGGTCGAGGATTCGGCGGCGAAGTGGGCGGCCGCTTCCAGGTAGCCGTAGCCGGCCTTCGGCTTCATCTTGTAGGCGACGAGAATGTGCTTCTCGCCCTTCATCAGGTCTTCTTCTTTGAGGCTGAGGTCGGCGTAACGTGCGGACTGATCCATGGCGTGCTCCTGCGAGTGAAAAAAGCTCCGGGAGCCCCGCCCCCGAAAACGACAGGAGCGGACTATACGGACACGCTTATATAATTAATATTCAATTGTTATGATAAAAACTATATAAATCTCCTTATAGGTTGATCGAGTCATGCGCCGACTGACGCTCCGCCAATTCCGGGTCTTCGAGGCCGTCGCCCGCAACCTGTCGTTCTCGCGCGCGGCCGCGGAGCTGCACCTGTCGCAGCCGGCGGTCTCGATGCAGGTACGCGGGATCGAACTGATTCTGGGGATGCCGCTCACCGAGCAGCTGGGCAAGAAAATCTATCTCACCGACGCCGGACGCGAGGTGCTGCACGCCAGCCAGGCGATCACCGCACGGCTGGACGATCTGCAGCACAACCTCGCGCAGCTCAAGGGCGTCGACAGCGGCAGCCTGCGGCTGGCGGTGACGTCGACGGTCAATGCCATTGCCACCGGCATCCTGGCACGCTTCCGCAGCGGTCACCCGGGCGTGGCCGTCCACCTCGACGTATCGAATCGCGCGACGGTGCTGGATCTGCTGGCGAACAACCGCATCGATCTCGCGATCATGGGGCAGGTGCCGGAGGGTCTCGGGCTGGAAGCGACCCGCTTCATGGACAACCCGCTGGTGGTGATCGCGCCGCCCGGCCATCCGCTGGCAGGGCGGCGCAAGGTGACGGTCGAGGCGCTCGCGGCCGAGTCCTTCCTGGTGCGGGAAGCCGGCTCCGGTACGCGCGCGGCGATGGAGCGTTTCTTCGCCGCACGCGGACAGGACATCCGCAGCAGCATGGAGATGAGCAGCAACGAGGCGATCCGCCAGGCCGTTCAGGCCGGGCTGGGACTCGGCATCCTGTCGCAGCAGACGCTGGAAATGGAATTGACCTTGAAGCGGCTGGCGGTGCTGAACGTCGAGGGCTTTCCCATCATGCGCCACTGGTACGTGGTGCACCGCGCCGACAAGCGGCTGTCGCCGGTGGCGCAGGCGTTCAAGCAGTTCGTGCTGGCCGACGCCGGCACCAGGCCGGCGCGGCGCAAATAGGGCCTGTCCACGCTGTTTTCACGCCTGCGGCGAGGCCGACAGCGCAGGTTCGGCCCGGGGCCTGCCGTAGCTGGCGTCGAGCGTCTTCAGCGCGACTTCCTTGGTCTTGAAGATGTGGTCGGCGGGGATCACCCTCGACAACCCGCTCCGCTCGAACGCTTGCATCACCTGGCGCTTCAGGCTGCTGAAGTAGAGCGTCACGTTGCGCTCGCGCAGCTGCTCGGCCAGCGCGCGCAGCTTCTCCTCGCCCGACACGTCGAGATCGTTGATGCCGCTGCCGATGACCAGCACCGCCTGCGCCTGCGGAAAGCGGTCGAGCGCCTGCAGCACCACGTCCTCGAAGTAGGCGACGTTGACGAAGTTGAGCGAGCCGTCGAAGCGCAGCACCACGTAACGCTCGCTGATCGCCGGCAGCTTGTGGGTGTCGATGCCGCCGAGCACGCCGTCCGGATGGCGGCCGAGGATCTCGGCGCGCGGCCGCATGTTGCGATAGAGGTAGAGCGCGACCGTCAGCCCGACGCCGAGCAGGATGCCGTTGGCGAGCGCCGGCGCCATCGCCAGCGTGGCGACGAAGGTGGCGATGCCGATCACCGCGTCGGGACGGTTGACCTTCCACGCGTGCACCAGCGGCGCCACGCGCACCAATCCGAACACCGCGAGCATGATCACCGCCGCCAGCACCGCCTGCGGCAGGTGGTACAGCAGCGGGGTGAGGAACAGCATCACCGCGAGCACGCCGAGCGCGCTGACGATCGCGAACAGGCCGGTGCGCGCGCCCTCGCGCGCCGCCACCGCCGAGCGCGAGAACGAGCCGCTCACCACGTAGGCATGGAAGAAGCTGCCGACGATGTTGGCCAGCCCCTGCCCCACCAGTTCGCGGTTGGTGTCGATGCGCTGCCCGGTCTTGGCGCTGATCGCCTTGGAGATCGAGGTGGCCTCCATGAAGCCGAGCAGCGCCATGACGAGCGCCGCCGGCAGCAGCGGCAGCACCAGCGCCCAGTCGACGTGCGGCACTGCGAAGCCGGGCACGCCGGCCGGAATCGCGCCGACCACTTCGCCGCCGCCGGTGAATTTCACCTCGCCGCCGGCGACGCCGCCGAAGCGCCAGTGCCCCATGCCGAGCGGCTCGCTCTCGGGCATCTCGCCGGCGACGACGAATTGCGGCTCGCCGTTCGGCCCGGCGTGGCGCGTGAAATCGATCTGGTGCAGCTGGATGCGCAGCTTCATCATCTGCTCGCCGAGCGCGGCGGCGGCAGCCTGGTTGCGTGCGATGCCCGTTTTCAGGTCGAGCAGCGCGTCGAAATTTGCCCCCGCCTCTTCGGCCCGCGCCAGATCGGCCTGCAGACGCGCGGTCGCCTCGCTGTTGCGCTTGAGCGCGACGGCCGCCTGGTCGAGCCGCACCACCAGCGCGCGCACGCCGTCGTCCTGGATCGCTTCGACGCCCGCCTTCGAGGTGCGCTCGAAACCAATCACATAGCTTGCCAGCGTGGTGACGACGATCGCGATCAGCACGCCGGGCAGGCGCGGCAGACGCTTCTGCAGCAGCCAGATGAGACCGAACGCGCCGAGGCCGAACAACAGCGTCGGCCAGTGGGTGCTGCCGAGCTGCTGCAGCACCACCCAGAGGTCGGCGAGAAACCAGTCGCTGCGCGGCATCGGCACGTTGATCAGCTTGTTGAGCTGCGACAGGCCGATGATCAGCGCAGCGGCATTGGTGAAGCCGATGATGACCGGGTGCGACAGGAAGTTCACCAGCACGCCGAGGCGGAACAGGCCCAGCGCCAGGCGCAGGATGCCGACCATCAGCGCGAGCATCACCGACAGCACGATGAAGGCCTCGCTGCCGACTGCGGCATAGGGCAGCAGCGCCGCCGCCGACATCAGCGACAGCATCGCGGTCGGCCCGGTGTGCAACTGGCGCAGCGACCCCCACAGTGCGGCGACGATCACCGGCAGGAAGCCGGCGTAGAGTCCGTACACCACCGGCAGGCCGGCAAGCTGCGCGTAGGCCATGCTCTGCGGCACCAGGATGAGGGCGACCGTGATGCCGGCGAGCAGGTCGGCACGCAGGCTCGCGCGCGTCATGGGAAACCACGCGAGGAAGGGCAGCAGCCGCGTCAGAACAGGATTGGTGGGCGTCAACATCGGTCTCTCCGTCAAACTTGCAAGCGAGGTCGTGGCGCTCATCCATCGCCGGGCCAAGGCCCGACGCATCGTCTATCCGGGCCGCAACGACCCGGTTGCGGCGGCGAGAAGACTCACCGCTCGCGGTGCACGCCTGCAGGCGGGTGCCGCGTCCCCGCGGCCGCTGGGGGTGACCCGGCGCTGCGGCACACGCCTGCGACGTGCACGGTCAATCCGGCCAGACGCGGTCCGGATGCGGGGCTGCCACGGCAGCCTGGGGGGCGGCGACGACGCGCTTGGGCGCCGCCGTCTTTGCCGGTGCCGGCACCGGTGCCTTGTCGGCGGCGGCCGGCGCCGTCTGCTGGGTCTTCACCTTGCGCACGCCCGCGGCGAGCTTGCCTGATGCCTTGTTCATGAACTCAGTACCTCCTTGATGATTGCTTCCACGTCCGCGACCGCCGCCGCGCCGCGGCTGCCCAGCGCATACACGCTGCCGCCTTCCAGCGCCGCGCTGCGGAACGCCGCACGCCGCGTCAGTCCGTTCGCCAGTGCCGGCAGGCCGAATTCGGCGAGCGCCTGTTGCATCGCCCCCGACAGCGCGTTGCGGCGGTCGAGCTGGTTCACGACCAGGTACGCGCGCAGCGGCCGGTTGCGCCGTTGCGCCGTGCGCACCGCCTCGGCCATGTCGACGCTCGCCCACAGGTCCAGCGGCGACGGCTGCACCGGGACCAGCACCACGTCGACCGCCTGCATCACCTGCTGCAGCACGCCCGACTGCAGGTGCGGCGGGCAGTCGACCAGCACGTGGCGCTGCGCGCGCGCCGCGTCGCGGATCGCGGCGTCGACCGCACCCTCGCCGAGCCGGCGCACCGGCGGCAGGTCGCCGGATTCGCTGCCGACCCGCGCCCAGTGCCCGGCCGAGCCTTGCGGATCGGCATCGAGCAGGACGGTGGCGCCGCGCCGGTGCAGGCCGGCGGCGAGATTGACCGCCAGCGTGGTCTTGCCGGTGCCGCCCTTCTGATTCGCCAGCGCGATGCGCAGCGCGGCCATCGCGTCAGGCCGCGCCGGGGGCGAGCGCGTCGATCTGCTGCGCCAGCGCGACCAGGTCGGGGCCGATCTTCTTGCCGTCGGCGTCGAGCGTGACGCTGACGTAGGTCTTGCCGAAGCTGAGGTTCGGGTAGTGCTGCGCCGCCTCGGCCACTTTCGCCACGCCGTCGAGGAAGCGCCGGGTCTCGGCGTAGGTCTCGAACTCGAAGCGCCGGCTCAGCATCGGCGGCAGATCCTGCCGCTGCCAGTGCGGGATCGGGTTGTTGTCCTCAGGCATAACGTTTCTCCTTCGATCTCAGGTCGGCTTCCATGCGGTCGAGTTCCTGCAGGTGTTCCAGCTCGTCGTTCAGGATCTTCTGGAACAGCGCGTGGTGCGCGCCATCGCGCACCCGTGCACAGTAGGCGGCGGCTTCCTCGTACAGGCGCACCGCCTCGACCTCGAGCACGCGGTCGATCGCCAGCATCTCCTCCAGCGAGCGGCCCAGCCGCACCGGCGGCAGCTGCGTGGCATTCGGTGCCGCACCGAGCTTCAGCAGCGCATCGGTCAGGCTCGCGACGTGGCCGAGTTCCTCGATGACGTCCTGGTGGAAGTGGCTGCAGTAATCCGCCAGCTGCCACAGGCCGCACAGCCTGGACTGGGCCATGTACTGCTGCACCGCAGCCATTTCATGCCCCAATGCCCGGTTGAGATATCCCAGTAGTCGTGGGTCCATCGCCGTAACCTCGCTCACCCGCTCAGAAGTTGACGCAGGCCACCTCGCCGTCGCGCCCGCCGCCGCCGGCATCCGCCTCGCTCGGCAGGATGCCTTCGACTTCGTTGTGGACGCGGGCGATGATGTGGGCGGCAACCAGGCCGTCGCCCACACGCTCGCATGCATCCGCACCGGCACGCACCGCCGCGTTGACCGCGCCGGTTTCGCCGCGCACCAGGACGGTGACGTAGCCGCCGCCGACGAACTGGCGGCCGATCAGCCGCACTTCCGCCGCCTTGGTCATCGCGTCCGCCGCCTCGATCGCGGGAACCAGACCGCGCGTTTCGATCATGCCGAGCGCGATGCCGCTGGCCGTGCCCGTCATGACCGTACGCTTCGTTTCAACTGCCATGTCCATGGCGCGCCCCGATCAGGCCGCGGCCGCGGTCGGCAGGATGTTTTCGACTTCGTTGTGGACGCGGGCGATGATGTGGGCAGCAACCAGGCCGTCGCCCACGCGCTCGCATGCATCCGCACCGGCGCGCACCGCCGCGTTGACCGCGCCGGTCTCGCCACGAACGAGGACGGTGACGTAGCCGCCGCCGACGAACTGGCGGCCGATCAGGCGCACTTCCGCCGCCTTGGTCATCGCGTCAGCCGCTTCGATCGCGGGAACCAGACCGCGGGTTTCAATCATGCCCAGGGCAATGCCAGTCATTCCAGTAGCCATTTTCCTAACTCCTATCAAAAATTGCGTTCAATCCGTTGCGCCGGGCCCAATCAGGCCGCAGCGGCGGTCGGCAGGATGCCTTCGACTTCGTTGTGCACGCGGGCGATGATGTGGGCAGCGACCAGGCCGTCACCCACGCGCTCGCAGGCGTCGGCACCGGCACGCACCGCGGCGTTCACCGCACCGGTCTCGCCGCGCACCAGCACGGTCACGTAGCCGCCACCGACGAACTGGCGGCCGATCAGGCGCACTTCGGCGGCTTTGGTCATGGCGTCGGCGGCTTCGATCGCCGGCACCAGACCACGCGTTTCAATCATTCCAAGGGCGATGCCCGTCATTGCGTTTGCCATGATGTTTCTCCTTTACACGGTTAATGAAACTGCCTTGCTCTCTTCGCGACGCGCTTCCGTCGCATCCCACTGATCGATGATCCCGAGGATCGTCAGATCGGTAAGAATCCTGTAATCGCCGGCGCCGTAGCGGGCGGCCGAGCCGCCGGCGGTGAATACCCATTTCCCCTCTGGCACGCCCACCGGGTCGACCGCCACGGAAAGCTTGCCCTTGTCGTCGGCCAGCACGCGCAGCGAGGCGCTGAACAGGCCCGGAATGCGGCGCGTGCACACCAGGTCCGACACCACGCGCATGACTTCCATCTCAGTGCTCCTGCCAGTGATCGATGATGCCGATGATGGTCAGGTCGCTCGGGAAGTCCTTCGCGCCCGCCGCCTCGCGCGCCGCCGAGCTGCCGACGCAGATCACCCAGTCGCCCGGGATGCAGCCCACCGCGTCGACCGCCACGCTGCGCGCGCCGCCGGCCTTCTCGCGCACCACCAGCAACGGGCGGTGGCCCATTTCGCGCACGCGGTTGGTCGAGACCAGGGTTTTCTCCACTTGCATGATCTTCATCGCTTCGCCTCAATGCCCATGCGAGTTGGTGTCGATGTCCGAAATGTCTTCCTGCGCACTACCAGGGGCCTTGCCCTGCACCGTCATGCCGCAGAACAGCAAACCTTCCTTGGCGAGCCGCGGGTAGCGCGCCACGATTGCCGCCTTGATCCGCCGGCAGCGCGCCACCGCGCGTTCGCGCGAACCCGGCACCTGCTCGTCGTAGCGGTAGTGGATCGCGATCGGGATCGGCAGGCCGCGCGCCACGTTGAGGCCGCTGAAGATCTTGATGCCGACGTCCATGTCCGCCGCGCCTTCCTCGATCGTGTGCAGATGGCCGAAGTAGGCGAGGTTGCGCAGATGCAGCACATCGAAGCTGTCGCCGATGTTGATGAAGCGCTCGGCGTGGCCGACGTCTGCGTAGCGGCCGTTGTGCTGCGCGCAGACGTAGTCGATCTGCGACAGGTTGTTCGTCAGCAGGCGCTCGATCAGGCTGCGCATGCCGGTTTCCGGCGCGCTGCGGCCAGCCTCGCGCACCGCCTCGTCGATCGCCGCGCCGAGGCGCCAGCGCGCTTCCGAAGCGGCCATGCCGGCGGTCTGGCGATACACGGCCAGGTTGTCGACGCAGCACGCGGTGTCCATTTCGCCGTTGGCGTCGGGCACGTGGATCTTGATCGCGTCGTTGTCGGTGTCGACGCCGATCAAGAGCGTCGCCACCGAGGCGCCGCAGCAGAAGCCGTTCTCGATCGCGGTGCGGAACGCGGCCAGGCGGTCGAGGGCGGCCTGGGCGGCCTTCCCGTCGTCGCTGCCGTGCGCGGCGCAGCCCTCGTGATGCGGGTCGGAGCTGCTGAAATGGTAGACCGCGATCTTGAGGTAGCGCGTGCCGGCGTCCGACAGCGTCGGCACGCCTTCGCGGAAGCGGCGCAGCTCGGTCTCGGTCCAGTGCTTGACGTTCAGTTCGACGTCGAACATCGCACCGGCGTAGGACTTGCGGCGCACCGCCTGGAGCGGCAGGCGCAGCACGAACTGCAGCAGGCCCTTGAGGCGGCCGTCCGCGCAGGGGCTGATGTCGACCTCGTGGAAGCCGCATTCGACGAAGAAGCGCTGCATCGCGTCCGCTTCGGCGTGGCCGTTCCAGCGCGCGCTGTAGTCCCGGGCCAGAGTGTGGTAGGTCTGCAGCACGCTGTGGCCGTAAAGCTTGCGCATGTCGAGGGTGGTCACCCAGGCGTCGGCGAGCACCGTCCCAGGCAATTCGAAACCCAGCCGCTCGCGGGCGATCTGCTGCGCCCGCTGCTCGAAGCCGGCCTCGTGCTGCAGCGCGGCGATCTCCTTGAGCGTCGGCACGATGGCGTCGAAACGCTGGCGCACCGTGCGCTCGTACTCGGCCAGCTCGGCGTTGCGCGCCGCGTCGATCAGCGGATGGGCCTGCGGCGCGCACACGCTGGAGACGCATTCGCCGGCCCTCTCCTGCATGCCGGGCGGGCAGAAGCTCACACGCTGCGGCCAGCTCGGCAGCGTGTGCGCGGCCGGCGCGGCGCGCATCGCCATGCCCGCCGGGGCGGGTTGGCGCGCGCGCATCGCATCGTGACGTTGACGGGTGTTCATGGCGGATCGTCCTCGCTACGCCTCGTTAGCCCCGGGCGCCGCCGGACACGGTGATCGTCGCACCCGCGCTGGCGTTGCCGCTGCTGCCGGTGATGCGGCTGGCGGACGGCTCCGGGGTCTCGACGTCGCGGAAGGCGCGTGCGCTCATCGCGTTGCCGCGCGCATCGCCGCGCTGGGTCGGATTGCGGCGGGTCGCAGGACCTTCGGTGCCGGTCACGCGGCTGCCGCGGTCCCAGGCGTCGCCGGTGATGTGGCGCTCGCGCCCTTCGCCGGTGATGCGCTGGGGTGCGGCTTCAGCCGCCGGCTGCGGCGCAGCCGGCACGGCCACGGCAGCCGCCTCGTCGCGGTAGCGGAATTCGGGCGTGCCCGACACCAGGCCGGTGGCGCGCGCCAGCGGGCCGGTGATGCGACCGCCTACGCCGTAGGCACTGCCGGTGATGCGGCGGGTCTCGCTAGCCTGCGCGGCGCGCGCCGGCGACACCACGGAAAAGTCGCCGGTGCGGTTGCCGCCCTGGCCGGCGTCCATCGCGTTGCCGGTGATCGCGGCCGGGGCCTGCGAGCCCTCGGGACCGCGGCTGCGGAAGGCCTGCGCCATCGGCGCACGACCGCAAGCGGCAGCAGTCTGGCTCTCGCCCTGGTAGGGGGTGCCGCTCACCGGCTGGCAGGCGCCGCGCTCGTTGCCGGTCATCTTGTCGTCCGGCCCCGGCTGGATGCCGGTGAGGTCGGCGCTGCGGCCGAGGCGGGCACGGTTGATCGCTTCCGCCGCGGTACGCGCCGCGCAGAACTCGGCGTACTGGTCAGCGCCGATGTAGGACGTCCCGGTCACCGGCTTGCAGGTGCCGTGCTCGTCGCCGGTCACCCGGGACGAGCGGCCGACCTGGGTACCGGACACGTCGAGCCCCTTGAGGGTGCGCGACACGCCCACCTTGGCCGGCGACTGGTAGGGTTCGGTGCGGCAGTAGGACTTGAATTCCTCGGTATTGACGTAGTCGGAACCCGTCACGCGCGCGCAGGCACCCGGCTCATCGCCGGAAAGTTTCGATGAGCGACCCGGTAGGGTGCCGCTCACCGGTGCGCCAGCGCTCGTGCGACGGGTTTCCACCTTTTTTGGGCCGTTGCCCTCCGCGGCAGGGCGCGCCAACGCGTCGGCGTAGGCGCTGCCGGTGATGTGGCGGGCCGCACCGGATTCGCCGCCGGTCACCGTCACGGTGCGGGCGAGGTCGCTGCCCGACACGGCATTGCGGCCGGCGGTCATGCCCATCGTCGCCTTTTCCGGGCGCGGCTCGGGGGCCGTGCCGCAGAATTCGCCGGCCTGTTCGGCGGCGAGGTATTCGGTGCCGGTCACGCGCTTGCAGGTGCCGGTCTCGTCGCCGGTGACGCGGGTGCTGCGACCGACTTCGGTGCCGGTCACGCGGCGGCCGCGGCTGGTGCTGCTCGTACCGACCTTGGCCGGCGCCGGCTCGGGCAGCGTGCCGCAGAATTCGCCGAACTGCTCGGCGCCGACGTATTCGGTGCCGGTGACGCTGCGGCAGGTGCCTGCCTCGTTGCCGGTCACGTGCGCGGTGCGCTCGACCTGGTTGCCGGTCACGGTGCTGCCGGCCAGCGTCGTGCCGATTTCCACCTTCGGCGGCTCGGGCTTGATGCGGCCGCAGGGGCGGCAGGGCGGCGCGTCGCCGCGGCCCTTCAACGACTGCTCCATGCGGCGCTGGCGCACGGCGGGGATCGGGTCGAGCGCCACCGGGGTGGCCGGGCGCGCTTCCTCGACGCGTGCGGAATAGGTCTCGCCGTGCCGGCAGCCGCAGCTCGGGGCGGCGGCGGGCGCCGCAGCGGGGGCGCTGGCGCGCGCCGCCATGCGGGCTTCGGTCGCACTCCGCGGCGCAGCGGTGGTGCCGGCCTTGAGCGCACTCTTCCCATGGAGGGAGAGCGCCTGGCGGCGGGCGATGGCCGCTTCCCGGCCGCTGAGGCGTTCGCCCGTGGCGGTTGCAGTCGCTTCACTCATAATCTGGTTTCCTTATGCATCAGCGGTTGATCATTAGGGTCTGACGTCGGGCACACGTGCCTGTTGTCCTTGTTGCGAACTATAAAGAGGCAATTGCATAATAAAAAATGAATAATATTTATTGTTTTCATTCACTATAGTGAATGGATAAACCGACAGAAAAGGACGCGACATGAACGTGACGTTTCGCCAATTGCGCCTGCTGGAAGCGGTGGCGCGCCATTCCAGCTTCACCCGCGCCTCCGAGGAACTGCACCTGACCCAGCCCGCGGTCTCGACCCAGATCAAGCAGCTGGAGGAAGAGGTCGGCATGCCGCTGTTCGAGCAGATGGGCAAGAAGATCTATCTCACCGAGGCCGGCAAGGAGGTCTACGCCTTCAGCCGCACCATCGCCCAGCAGTTCCGCGACATCGAATCCGTGCTCGACGACATGAAGGGCGTGAAACGCGGCACGCTCGCGCTCACCGTCACCAGCACCGGCAAGTATTTCGCGCCCTACCTGCTGGCAGCCTTCCTGAAGCGCCACCCCGGCACCCAGGTGCATCTGGAAGTCACCAACCGCGAGGAAGTCGTGCAGCAACTGCAGGACAACACGCCGGACATGGCGATCATGGGGACGCCGCCCGAGAACATCGAACTGCAGTCGCAGGCCTTCATGCAGAACCCGCTGGTAATCATCGCGCCGCCGGATCACCCGCTCGTCGGCGCCGCCCGCGTGCCGCTCGCCCGCCTGGTCGAGGAAAACTTCATCCTGCGCGAACGTGGCTCCGGCACGCGCAATGCCATCGAGCGCTTCTTCGAAGACCGCGGCGTCAAGCTCAATACCTCGATGGAAATGAGCCGCAACGAGGCGATCAAGCACGCGGTGATGGCCGGGCTGGGGCTGGGCATCGTGTCGCTGCACACGCTGGAATTCGAACTGGCGCTGGGGCGTGTCGCGATCCTCAGCGTCGAGGGCTTCCCGATCATGAAGGAGTGGTACATGGTCCACCGCAGCGGCAAGCGCATGTCGCCGATCGCGCAGGCCTTCCACGAATTCGTGCTGAACGAGGCCGACCGCATCATGAAGCTGCCGCAACCGAAGCCGGTGACGCGCTCGCGCCGGCGCGTGACGCGCTCCTGACATCGATGCCCCCGGCGGCGGCGTTCAGTGCTTGAACTTCACCAGCCGGCTCACCTGGATGTCGGAGATGAACACCACCCCGGTGTGGCTGCTGAAGAAGGGCGAGAAGCCTTCGAGGATCGGCTCGACCAGTTCGGTCGGCACGGCGACGATGATCATGATCAGCACCGCGTCCTCGTTGAACATCAGGTGGCCTTCGTGGAAGCCGTGGCGGCCCTTGCCCGATAGGTTGCCGACGAGGGTGTAGCCGGTCACCCCGGCGCGGTCGAGCAGGTCGGTGGCGAATTCCTGGTGGGCGCCCTCGAGGATGATCTCGATCTTCTTCACGGGGCTGAGGTTGAGGTGGTTCATAGCGCGAGTTCCTTCTCTTCGACGGCGCCGGCGGCGTGCAGCGCGCGCTGCCGCCAGGCGCCGTCCTCGAATACATGGGCGACATGGGTTTCGGGGTCCACCACGGCCATGCGCAGCCAGCCGTTGTGGACGAGATTCCTGACCTTGACCACGCCTTCGATCGCCGCCCGCGCGTGTGCGAACGGCGCCTCGATCACCGTGAGCAGGCGCAGCGGTTCGTGGTACGGCAAGCCGTCCTTGAGCACGGTCTGCGCCGGCAATCCGGTGCGCAGGTCGGACAGGTTGCCGGTCATGACGCCGAAGCGGCCAGCGATGTTGTGGTAGACCTTGCTGCCGCTGCCGTAGTGGGCGTTGTCGACTGCCGAGAAGTAGTGCTCCATGTTGATCCACTGCCCCACCACCAGCGGGCCGGCGAGGATGTTTTCCAGCAGGCGGCCCCTGGGATCGCAGCGGTAATCGTAGGAATGCAGGAACACACGGCCCTCGAGGTCGAGCTCGCCGGTGACGTGACGGCGGCCGATGACGAAGGCCGCGTTGCGCGCCAGCCCCCACTCGGGTCGCACCTGCGACCAGTCCATGGCGTTGCGCCGCGCCAGCCGGTAGGCGCTCGCCGGATCGGCCTGCCCGCCCGACGCGGCCACGGCTTCATCCAGCGTGGCCATGCGCTCCGCCGCACACAGGCGCGAGGCCGCCTGCAACCCGTTGCTCAGGCGTTCGGTGTAGACGAGATGGCTCGGCGGCAGCAGGTCGAGGTCGTACAGGCGCAGTTCGTCGGTGGTGGTGTTGTGGAAGGCCGGCACGAACCAGCTGTCGTCGGCAATCGCGATGCCCTGCTCGCGCAGGCGCGCGCGCACCGCCGGCTTGTTGGCGATCTGCGCCAGCACGCGGGCGTTGGTGATGCCGTGGTTGCCGCCGCAGGCGCCGCAGTCGAGCGCGGATTCGTAGGGGTTGTTCTCGGAGGTGCTGCCGTGTCCGGCGAGCAGCACGAAGCGCGAGAAACCTTCGGTCAGGCCGATCGAGCGCAGCGCCTGGCCGACGAAATGCGCCTGCTCGTCGAGGGTGAAGCCGATGCGCCCGAGGCGCTCGAGCTGGATCTGCGCATAGCCGCGGTTGATGCGGTAGACCTTGCGCAGGCGCTCGATGAACCGGCGTTCCGCCTCGGCGTTCAGCGCGAAACGCTGCGCGAAGGCGGCGGCCTGCGGCTGGTTGCCGAGCGCCGTCTCGCGCAGTTCGCGGATCGTCTCGTCGGTGATCGCCTCGCGCTGGATGCCGAGCTCGCGCCCCACCGCCTTGACGATCAGGGCGCGCTGCAGCGAACGGATGATCGATTCGGCCTGCTCCCGCGACAGCTTGTCGAGCAGCAGGCGGCTGTCCGGTTTGTCGGGATGCAGCCGCTGGCGCCAGCGGTTGTAGGCGAGCGGCGCAAGGCTCTTGCCGAACATGTCGAGTCCGAACAGCAGGCCGATCGCCTCGACCGTGATGAAGGGCGACAGCACCGAGGCCTTGAGCTCGTGAACCACCTGCTCCAGGGTCGAGACGAAGGCCTCGTCGTCGGCGCTGCGCGCGATCCCGAGTTCCAGCACCACGTTCTTCGGGCTCGCCACCACCGG
>NZ_MKUG01000169.1 GCF_001897685.1 Thiobacillus sp. 65-1402 | reverse complement strand
CCTTGCGGATGACTCAGATCATCCAGTAAACCAGGATGAACAGCAGCACCCACACCACATCGACAAAGTGCCAGTACCACGATACCGCCTCGAACGCGAAGTGGTGGTCAGGCGTGAAATGGCCGGCGATCGAACGCAGCAGCATGACAAGCAGCATCGTCGTTCCCACCAGAACGTGAAAGCCATGGAAGCCGGTCAGCATGAAGAAGGTGGCGCCGTAGACGCCGGCGCCGAGGGTCAGCCCCAATTCGGTATAGGCATGGTGGTATTCGTAGACCTGCAAGCCCAGGAAAGTCGCCCCCAGAGCCACCGTCATCACCAGGCCTGAAACCAGTTGCCGGCGATTGTTTTTTTTCAGTCCCCAGTGCGCCCAGGTCACGGTCACGCCGGAACTCAGCAGCAACAGGGTATTGATGGCCGGAATCCCCCAGGCGCCCATCGGGGTGAACTTGAGCCCGTCCGCCGCCAGCCCCGGCCCCGCGGTAGGCCAGGCGGCCTGGAATGCCGGCCACAACTGCCGCATGGTGTCGCCCTCGCCGAGCCAGGGTACCGACAGCACGCGGGTGTAGAACAATGCCCCAAAAAAGGCGGCGAAGAACATCACCTCGGAAAAGATGAACCAGCTCATCGACCAGCGGTACGACGAGTCGACCTGCTTGTTGTAGCGCCCCGCCTCGCTGTCGCGGATGACTTCGCCAAACCAGCCGAACATCATGAACAGCAGGATCGCCACACCGGCCAGCAGCACCCAGCCGCCGTTGTCGACCCCGCGTATGGTCATGACGCCGCCCACGGCCATCAGCAGCAGTGCGACCGAGCCGACGATCGGCCACAGCGAAGGTTGCGGCAGATAATATTTATCGGTTTGTGCCAGGCTCATGTCTTCCCCTCCCCCTTGTCCGTTGACCCTTCATTTCACGAACTGCACTATCAGATAGACCGCCAGCAACACCGTCAGCACGAACACGACTCCGCCGGCCAGTCCTGCGACGACGATCTGCGCCGGGCTCAGGTTTTGCGCATCGGCATCGTAATCGCGCCGCTTGCGCACGCCGAAGAAGCTCCAGAACACGGCGAGCGCGGCCTTGAGATGACCCCTGTCAGCCATGCGGCGCCGCTTCCCGCCGCTCCGCCGCCTGCGCCTTGGCGCCGGTATCGAAGAAGGTATACGACAGCGTCACGGTATGCAGCTCCTGGTCCATCGCGGGGTCCAGCACGAACAGCACCGGCATCCTGCGGCGCTCGCCGGCCGCCAGGGTTTGCGGAGTGAAGCAGAAGCACTCGATCTTCTTGAAGTATGCGGCCGCCCGCGCCGGACCGTAGCTCGGAACGGCCTGCCCCACGACTGTCCGATCGCTGCTGTTGATCACTTCGTATTCCACCTGCACCAGCTGGCCCGGATGCACCCTGAGGCTGCGCTGCAGGGGTTTGAACTGCCACGGCAAAGCGGTATTGGTATTGGCATCGAACTCCAGCGTCACCCAGCGGCTGGCATCGACCTGCGTGTTCCTCGCCAGGCTTTGCTCGTCCCCCGAATTGATGCCGGTGACCTCGCAAATCTTGTAATAGAACGGTACCAGGGCAAAGCCGAATCCGAACATGCCCAGCGTCGCCGCCACGAGCTTGGTCAGGGTTCTGGCATTGCCCATGGCCATGTTCTATTGCAGCCCGCTGTACAAGGTGAACAGAAACAGGCCGAGAGCGAACGCCGCCAGAATGGCGGCGGTGCGGTATCTGCCGTTGCGCTTGTCCGTCATGCCTGCCGCGCCCCCGCTCATTTCACCGCCGGCGCGGTTTCAAAGGTGTGATAGGGGGCGGGCGACGGCACCGTCCACTCCAGGCCTTCAGCGCCCTCCCACACCCGCGCGGGCGCCCTGGCGCCGCCCTTGATCGCTTTCAGAACCACCGCCAGAAAAACCAGCTGGCTGAACCCGAAAACGAAGGCACCCAGCGTTGCGATCTGGTTGAAATCGGTGAACTGCAGCGCGTAGTCGGGAATCCGGCGCGGCATCCCGGCCAGCCCCAGAAAATGCATCGGAAAGAACACGATATTCATGCCGATGACCGACAGCCAGAAGTGCCATTTGCCCAGGGTTTCGTCGTACATGTGGCCGGTCCACTTCGGCAGCCAGAAGTAGATCCCAGCAAAAATCGAGAACAGCGCCCCCGACACCAGCACGTAGTGGAAGTGCGCGACGACGTAATAGGTGTCCTGCAGCTGGATGTCGACCGGAGCGACCGCCAGCACCAGCCCGGAGAATCCCCCGATGGTGAACAGGCAGACGAAGGCGATGGCAAACAGCATCGGCGTCTCGAAGGTCAGCGAGCCCTTCCACATCGTGGCCACCCAGTTGAACACCTTCACCCCGGTGGGCACCGCGATCAGCATGGTCGACAGCATGAAGAACAGCTGTGCCGCGACCGGCATGCCGACGGCGAACATGTGGTGCGCCCAGACGGTGAACGACAGGATCGCGATCGATGCGGTGGCGTAGACCATCGAGGCGTAGCCGAACAGCGGCTTGCGGGAGAAGGTGGGAATGATCTGCGAAATGATGCCGAAAGCCGGCAGGATCAGGATGTACACCTCGGGATGCCCGAAGAACCAGAAAATATGCTGGAACATCACCGGGTCGCCGCCTCCCGCCGCGTTGAAAAAGTGGGTCCCGAAATTGCGGTCGGCGAGCAGCATGGTCACTGCGCCCGCCAGCACCGGCATGGTGGCGATCAGCAGGTAGGCGGTGATCAGCCAGGTCCACACGAACAGCGGCATCTTCATCAGCGTGATCCCGGGCGCGCGCATGTTGAGGATGGTGGTGATGATGTTGATCGAGCCCATGATCGACGACAGCCCCATGATGTGCACCGCGAGGATCGTGAGGTCGTACGAAACCCCGCCCTGGATGAACAGCGGCGGATACATCGTCCAGCCCCCCGCGACTGCGCCGCCCGGCAGCAGGAACGAGGACATCAGCAGGATGGCCGCCACCGGCAGCAACCAGAAACTCCAGTTGTTCATGCGCGGAAACGCCATGTCCGGCGCGCCCAGCATCAGCGGCACCTGCCAGTTCGCAAACCCGGTAAAGGCCGGCATGATGACGCCGAAAATCATGATCAGGCCGTGCATCGTGGTGAGCTGATTGAAGAAGTCGGGACGCACCAGCTGCAGGCCGGGCTGGAAGAGTTCGGCGCGGATCAGCAATGCCATCGACCCGGCGGTAAACAGCATGATGAGCGCAAACCACAGGTAGAGCGAACCGATGTCCTTGTGGTTGGTGGTGGTCAGCCAGCGCATGATTCCGCCGGGGGGCGCGTGGTGTCCGTGGGCGTCGGGGGCGTGGACTGCGTCAGACATGGCTGGCTCTCCTATCGATTGTTCACTGCGCGGCGGGAGCGGCGGCTTCGGCGGTTCCGCCGCGTGCGGCGGCGATGGCGGCGGGTTGCGCCGCGTCGCCCATCTTGTTGTCCCACGCATTGCGCTGGTAGGTCACCACGGCGGCGATGTCCGCGTCCGACAGCTGGCTGGCGAAAGCCGCCATCGCGGTGCCCGGCCGGCCGTTCAGCACCACCCGGATGTGATCGGCAATCGGCCCGGTGGCGACTTTGGAGCCGTTGATCGGCAGGAATGCACCCGGGATTCCCATGCCGTTGGCCTGGTGGCAGACCGCGCAGTTGGCCTGATAGACCTTCTCGCCGCGCTCCACCAGTTCGGCGACTGCAAAGGTCTTGGCATTGTCGGCCGCAGCAGCGTGCGCGCTGCCCTGCTTCTTCGCCACCCAGGCTTTGTAGGCGTCTTCCGACACCACTTCAACGACGATGGGCATGAAGCCATGCTCCTTGCCGCACAGTTCGGCGCACTGGCCGCGGTAGGTGCCGATCCTGTCGGCCTTGAACCAGCTGTCGCGGATGAAGCCGGGGATGCCGTCCTGCTTGACGCCAAGCGCAGGCACCCACCATGAATGGATCACGTCGTTGGCGGTGATCAGCAGGCGCACGCGTTTGCCGACCGGCACCACCATCGGTTCGTCGACTTCCAGCAGATAGTGCTTCCCCTTGGCGGCGGTGCCGTCGATCTGTTCGCGCGGGGTGGCGAGGGTGCTGTAGAAACGGATTCCGTCGTTGAGGTAGTCGTAGCTCCATTTCCACTGGTAACCGGTGACCTTGACGGTCATGTCCGGATTGGAGGTGTCCTTCATGTCGATCACCACCCTGGCGGCGGGATAGGCCATCCCCATCAGAATGATGAACGGAATCACCGTCCAGACGACCTCGACTGCGGTGTTTTCGTGGAAGTGGGCAGCCCGGTGGCCGAGCGATTTGCGATGTTTCAGCAGCGAATAGAACATGACGCTGAACACCGCGACGAAAATCCCCAGGCACACCAGCATGATGAGGTTGTGCAACTGGAACACGTGGTGTGCCACCGGGCTCGCCGGTGCCTGCAAGTTGTATCCGTATTCGGCCAGCACCGGCTGGCTCGCCGCCAGCGCCGCCGCCCCCATCCCCGACCGCTGCCACATGCTCTTCATCGCGTCCCCCCATCCTCTCGACTCTGTTATGTATAGTCGTTATGGCGTGTGTTGCGCTCAGGCAGTGTCCGGCCTCCGTTTCGCGACGCTCTCCACGGGTGCCGGCGTACCATTCCGGCACGATCATTTCGTCCTGGAAGACGAACCGTTCCCGAGTGTGCGTCAGCGAACGGCCGCGAGCGGAATGCAAACGCATCGGCCGAGCCGTCCGCAGCGTCTTCCGTGCCCTGCCTTCCCAATCGGAAGCCAAGGCAAGCACCTGCGGCAATATGTCGCAGACGGTAACACGGCGCCCGCCAGCAGAACAAGCCGGGCGACAATCTTAAGTTTTTGATTTTTATGAATAATATCGTTATTAACGACTATTCTAAGATGCTAATTCTTTAGGCAGCGCCAGCCAGGACGGCGCGTCGGTTGAACAGCCCGGATCGGCCATGAACGCCTGCACCCCCAGGCAGGGCTGCGGCAGGCGTGCGCGCAGGGCATCCAGGTTGGCCGCCGCTTGCGCCATCGCCGGGTCGATGTGGTTGCCCACCCAGCCCGCCCAGGGCACCTGCCGGCCGGCTATCGACTCGGCCGTCAGCAACGCATGATTGAGGCAGCCCAGGCGCAGGCCCACCACCAGCACAACGGGCAGCGCCAGCCGCTGCGCCAGGTCGGCCATGTCCTCGCGCTCGTTCAAGGGCACCCGCCAGCCGCCCGCTCCTTCGACCACCACCACATCGGCTCTGGCGGCGAGCCGGGCGTAGGCCTCGGCAATGACGCCCAGTTCGATCCGCGCGCCGGCCTGTTGCGCCGCGAGATGCGGCGCGATGGCAGGCTCGAAGGCATAGGGATTCACATCGCGCATGTCGGCCGGCACGTTGGCGGCCTGCAGCAAGGCCGCCACATCCTCGTTCACCCCGCCCGGCGCGCTGCCCGCCGACACCGGCTTCATCGCCGCCACCCGCAGCCCCGCTGCGCGCAGGGCGTGGATCAGCGCCACCGCCACCCGCGTCTTGCCGACGCCGGTGTCGGTGCCGGCGACGAACAGCCCGCGTGCCGTCATGGCAGTCCGCGCTGGCGGCGGCGCTCGTCGATCTTCAGCCGGATCACCTGGCGTCCGTCCTCGCGCTGCGTTTTGTCGCCTGCCCACGCATGGCCGTAGATCACCTCGAAGGTGGCCGGCAGGCGACCTGCGAGCCGGTGCGTTTCATACGCCTGCTCCAG
The DNA here is from genome assembly GCF_001897685.1 of Thiobacillus sp. 65-1402. GTDB lineage: Bacteria > Pseudomonadota > Gammaproteobacteria > Burkholderiales > Thiobacillaceae > Thiobacillus. The sequence continues at coordinate 308 of NZ_MKUG01000169.1, read as the reverse complement.
CCGCATCCATGCCGATTTGCCAAGCAGCCCGCGGCGCCGCGCCGTTGCCGCGTTGTGCGCACCGATGCCCTTGAGATCGCGCATCAGGGTTTTGAGATCGGCGTAAGTCAGCGTCAGCATCTCCATCTCCATCACCGGGCTGGCGAAACCGGCATGCATCAGCATGTCGCCGATGTCGTGCAGGTCGATGAAGCGGTTGACGTGCGGTGCGTCGTCGATGGCGGCGAACGCCGCGCGCAATTCCTTCAGCGTGTCGGGGCCGAAGGTGGCGAACATGAGCAGGCCTCCCGGCGCCAGCACCCGATGCA
>NZ_MKUG01000168.1 GCF_001897685.1 Thiobacillus sp. 65-1402 | reverse complement strand
CCCGCAGTTCGGGCCGCTGATCCGCGAATGGCGTGAGCATCGCAGCATCCCGTATCGCGCCAAGCGCATCGCGCTGGGGCTGATCGCGCTGAGCTTCGCGGTCTCCATCGGGTTTTTCGTGCCGGGCTGGCCGGCAAAGCTGGCCATGGGAGCCGGCGGCCTGATCCTGATGGCATGGATCGCGCGCATCCCCTCGCGCGATTCGCCATCCGGCATGGGGTGACCCGGCCGCACAGCGCTTTTATTCGTTCCCGGACTGAAATGCGGATGCGGAAACGGTGCCCGCCTCAGGGATAATCCGGCCGTATGAGTGCCGTTCCCTACTGGCGTCTGTCCGGTTTCTATTTCTTTTATTTTGCTTTCGTCGGCGCGATGTCGCCGTTCTGGGGGCTGTATCTGCAGTCGCTGGCGTTCAACGCCTTCCAGATCGGCGTGCTGATGTCGCTGCTGCAGGTGATGCGGATTTTTGCGCCCAACATCTGGGGGCATATTGCCGACCGCACCGGCCGCCGCACGGCGATCGTGCAGATTGCGGCGATAGGCAGCGTGCTGGTGTTTGCCGGGGTGTTTGCCGGCGACGGTTTCTGGTGGCTGTTTGTGGTGATGGCGGCGCTGAGTTTCTTCTGGAGCGCGTCGCTGCCGCTGGTCGAGGCGATGACGCTGTCGCATCTGGGCGAGCGCAGCGACGCCTACGGCCGCATCCGCCTGTGGGGCTCGGTCGGCTTCATCGTCATGGTGGTGGGGCTGGGGCATGCCTTCGATCATGTGTCGATCGGCTGGCTGCCGTGGGCGGTGCTGGCGGTGATGCTGGGCATCGTCGCGTTCGCGCGGGTGATCCCCGAGGCCGAAATCCTGCCGCATGCCGGCGATCACATCCCGGTCTGGGCCGTGCTGAAGCGGCCGGAGGTGGCGTCGCTGCTGGCCGCCTGTCTGCTGATGGCGGTGACGCACGGGCCGTACTACACCTTCTATTCGATCTACCTGGTCGAGCATGGCTACGGCAAATCAACCGTGGGCTGGCTGTGGGCGCTCGGCGTGCTGTGCGAAATCGGGGTTTTTCTCGTCATTCCGCGTATTTTTGCGCAGGTGACGCCGCGCAAGCTGATTCTGGCGAGCTTCGCGCTGGCGGTGCTGCGCTTCCTGCTGATCGCCTGGGGGGTGGAGTCGGCCTGGCTGGTGTGGGGCGCGCAGACGCTGCACGCCTTCACTTTCGGCACCTTTCACGCGGCGGCGGTGGCGCTGATCCACCAGCATTTCCGCGGGCGCCATCAAGCGCGCGGGCAGGCGCTCTACACCAGCCTGTCCTACGGCATCGGCGGCACCGTCGGCGGGCTGGCCAGCGGTCTGACCTGGGACACGCTGGGCCCGGCGTGGACTTTCACCCTGGCTGCGGCGAGCGCGGCGCTGGCGTGGGCAGTGTATGCGGCGTGGGGAAAAACAGAATCCGTGCCCGTCGGCGCCCAGCTATGAAATAATTGGACTTTACGTAATTTGCCCTTCCCATGCCCGGCCAGACCTTATTCCAGAAATTGTGGGACGCCCACGTCGTGCACGTCGAAGCCGACGGCACCGCGCTGCTCTACATCGACCGCCACCTGGTGCACGAAGTCACCAGTCCGCAGGCGTTCGAGGGGCTGAAGCTGGCCCACCGCACGCCGCGCCGCGCCGACGCGGCGATTGCCGTGCCCGACCACAACGTGCCGACCACCGACCGCAGCCAGGGCATCGCCGATCCGATCTCGCGCCTGCAGGTGGAAACGCTGGACGCCAATTGCGCCGAGTTCGGTATCACCGAATTCAGGATGGACGACATCCGTCAGGGCATCGTCCACGTCATCGGTCCCGAAGAGGGGCTGACCCTGCCCGGCATGACCGTGGTGTGCGGCGATTCGCATACTTCCACCCACGGCGCGTTCGGCGCGCTGGCGTTCGGCATCGGCACCTCCGAAGTCGAGCACGTGCTGGCCACGCAATGCCTGTGGCAGAAGCCGTCGAAGACCATGCTGGTGAAGGTCGAAGGCACGCTGGGCAATGGCGTGACTGCGAAGGACATCGCGCTGGCCATCATCGGCGCGATCGGCACCGCCGGCGGCACCGGCTACGCGCTGGAATTCGGCGGCACGGCGATCCGCGCGCTGACGATGGAAGGGCGCATGACGCTGTGCAACATGGCGATCGAGGCGGGCGCGCGCGCCGGCATGGTGGCGGTCGACCAGACCACGATCGACTACGTCAAGGGCCGGCCCTATTCGCCCACGGGCGCGGCGTGGGACAAGGCGGTGGCGTGGTGGAACACGCTGCATTCGGACGCCGACGCGGTCTTCGACCGCGTGGTCGAGCTCGATGCGGCGACGATCGAGCCGCAGGTCACCTGGGGCACCTCGCCCGAGATGGTGACGACCATCAACGGCCGCGTGCCGAATCCGGCCGATGCGCCGAGCGAGGTCAAGCGCCACGACTGGATGCGCGCCCTCGAATACATGGGCCTCGCGGCCGGCACCCCGATTGCCGAGATCCCGGTGGACAAGATCTTTATCGGCTCCTGCACCAACTCGCGGATCGAGGATCTGCGCGAGGCCGCCGGCGTGGCCCGCGGCCGCAAGGTCGCGCCCAACGTCAAGCTGGCGATGGTGGTGCCGGGCTCGGGCCTGGTCAAGCAGCAGGCCGAGACCGAGGGCCTGGACAAGGTCTTCATCGAAGCAGGATTCGAGTGGCGCGAACCGGGCTGCTCGATGTGCCTGGCGATGAACGCCGACCGGCTGGAGCCGGGCGAGCGCTGTGCCTCGACTTCCAACCGCAACTTCGAGGGGCGCCAGGGGCAGGGCGGCAGAACCCATCTGGTCAGTCCTGCCATGGCCGCCGCGGCCGCGTGCGCCGGGCATTTTGTCGATGTACGTAAATTTTAAGGAGAACCGTATGAAACCGATGATCGCCGTTTTGATTGCCGCCGCCTTGACGCTGGCCGGCTGCAACACCGTTCGCGGCGTGGGCCAGGATATCGAGAAGGCCGGCGACGCGATTCAGAAGTCGACCAAGTAAATGCACGCTTTCACTGTTCTCGACGGGCTTGTGGTGCCGCTCGACCGCGCCAACGTCGACACCGACGCCATCATTCCCAAGCAGTTCCTGAAATCGATCAAGCGCGCCGGCTTCGGGCCCAACCTGTTCGACGAATGGCGTTATCTCGATCACGGCGAGCCGGGCATGGACTCCGCCACGCGCAAGCCGAACCCGGAGTTCGTGCTGAACTTCCCGCGTTATGCGGGTGCCTCGGTACTGCTGGCGCGCGACAACTTCGGCTGCGGATCGAGCCGCGAGCATGCACCGTGGGCGCTGGAAGACTACGGCATCCGCGCCATCATCGCACCGTCCTACGCCGACATCTTCTACAACAACTGCTTCAAGAACGGCATTCTGCCGATCGTGCTCGACGCTGCGGTGGTTGACCGGCTGTTCGGCGAATGCGAAGCATCCGAGGGCTACCGCCTGAACGTCGATCTCGGCAAGCAGACCGTGACCACGCCGGCTGGCGAAGTGCTGGCATTCGAAGTCGACGGCGGCCGTAAGCACCGTCTGCTGAACGGCCTGGACGATATCGGGCTGACCTTGTTGCAGGCCGACAAGATCAAGGCATACGAAGAACGACGCAAGGTCGAGGCACCTTGGTTGTTTGCATGATTATTTTTCATCCGCGCAGGACGCGAAGAAACGCGAAGGAAGGCTTTTCTTCGTGACCTTCGCGCCCTTTATGCCCTTCCGGGTATTCGCGGACAAAAGGTTTTAAGAACATGAAAATTGCAGTCTTGCCGGGTGACGGCATCGGTCCGGAAATCGTCGCCCAGGCGGTCAAGGTTCTCGACGCATTGCGCGCCGACGGCGCAAAAATCGAAATGGAAACCGCGCCGATCGGCGGTGCCGGCTACGATGCGGCGGGCGATCCGCTGCCGGAGGCCACCCTGAAGCTCGCACGCGACGCCGACGCGGTGCTGCTCGGCGCCGTCGGCGGGCCGCAATACGACACGCTCGACCGCCCGCTGCGCCCCGAGCGCGGTCTGTTGCGCATTCGCAAGGAACTCAACCTGTTCGCCAACCTGCGCCCGGCGCTGCTGTATCCGGAGCTGGCGGGCGCGTCGTCGCTCAAGCCCGAAGTCGTGTCCGGGCTCGACATCATGATCGTGCGCGAGCTGACCGGCGACGTGTATTTCGGCCAGCCGCGCGGAATAGAGGTGCGGAATGGCGAGCGCGTCGGCTTCAATACCATGCTGTATTCGGAGTCGGAAGTGCGCCGCGTTGCCCATGTGGCCTTCGGCATCGCGATGAAGCGCGGCAGGAAGCTGTGCTCGGTCGAGAAGGCCAACGTGCTGGAATGCTCCGAGCTGTGGAAGGAAGTGATGATCGAGGTCTCGAAGCAGTATCCCGAGGTCGAGCTCTCGCACATGTATGTCGACAACGCGGCGATGCAGCTGATCCGCGCGCCGAAGCAGTTCGATACCATGGTCACCGGCAACATCTTCGGCGACATCCTGTCCGACGCCGCCTCCATGCTGTCCGGCTCGATCGGCATGCTGCCGTCGGCATCTTTGGACGAGCACAACAAGGGCATGTACGAGCCGATCCACGGGTCCGCGCCCGACATCGCCGGCAGGAACCTGGCGAACCCGCTGGCCACCATTCTGTCGGTGGCGATGATGTACCGCTACACCTTCGCCGATCTGGCGACCGCCGATCGCATCGAGAATGCGGTGAAGAAGGTGGTCGCACAGGGCCTGCGCACCGGCGACATCTGGACCGAGGGCACGCGGAAGGTGTCATGCAGCGAGATGGGCGACGCGGTGGTGGCGGCGCTTTGATTTTTAGGGATTAGGGGCTAGGCGCTAGGGATAAGGGGATGAGCGGGCTGTGCCCGTGCAATTGAATGGGCGCGGCCTCCGGCCGCGCTGCCCCTAGCCCCTAAATCCTAGCCCCTCACACGGAGAAACGAAATGATGAAAGTAGGCTTGATCGGCTGGCGCGGCATGGTGGGTTCCGTGCTCATGGGGCGCATGAAGGAAGAGCGCGATTTCGACCATATCGAACCGGTGTTCTTCACGACTTCCAACGTCGGCGGCAAGGGCCCCGACATCGGCCGCGAGGTGCCGCCGCTGAAGGATGCCAGCAGCATCGACGAGCTGCGTGCCTGCGACACCATCATCACCTGCCAGGGCGGCGACTACACGAAAGAGATCTACCCGAAGCTGCGCGCGGCGGGCTGGAACGGCTACTGGATCGACGCC
>NZ_MKUG01000167.1 GCF_001897685.1 Thiobacillus sp. 65-1402 | reverse complement strand
CACGAACTTCATGCAGAACCACACGAAGAAGATGAACGTGATGGACTGGCCGATCAAAGTTGCGTTGAAGTTCATTTCCGCACCTTTTAATGACGGGAGTTAAAAACGGGGGTTGGCGACAAGTTCCGCAGCAACCCGCGAATTAACCGGCAACGGCGAACAGGACGTACATGGCCAGACCGACGGCGATCATCGGCACGGCGTCGACCAGACCCATCACGATGAAGAACTGGGTACGCAGCATCGGGATCAGTTCGGGCTGACGGGCGGCGCCTTCAAGGAAGCGGCCACCGAGGATGCCGATGCCCACGGCTGCGCCGAGCGCACCCAAACCCATCATCAGGGCGCCAGCGATGTACAGCACTGCTTGAGTCATTTCCATTTGTTGCTCCTAGAGATCAAAGTAAAGTTAAAAACAAGTGAATCAAAACGAAATCAATGATGTTCGGCGTGCGCCATGTCCAGGTAGACGATGGTCAGGGTCATGAAGATGAACGCCTGCAGGGTGATGATGAGGATGTGGAACACCGCCCACGCCCACTGCAGGGCACCGCCGAACACAGCCAGAACCCAGCCGCCGCCGAACATCAGCGCGATCAGGATGAAGATCATTTCACCGGCATACATGTTGCCGAACAGACGCAGCGCCAGCGAAATCGGCTTGGCAATCAGGCCCACGCCTTCAAGCAGCAGGTTGACCGGGAACAGGAATTTGGGGAAAGGCTGGAACGCCAGTTCGGAGAAGAAGCCGCCCGCGCCCTTCATCTTGACGCTGTAGTACAGCACCAGGAAGAAAACCGACAGCGACATGCCGAAAGTCACGTTGGGGTCGGTCGACGGCACGATCTTCATATAGGGAACGCCGGCCATCGTTGCGACGAAGGGCAGCCAGTCGACCGGGAACAGGTCCATCAGGTTCATCAGGAACACCCACATGAACACGGTCAGCGCCAGCGGCGCGACCAGCGCATTCTGATGCGAGAAGGAGCCGCGCACCGAGTTGTCGATGAACTCGACGACCCATTCGACGAAGTTCTGCAGGCCGGCGGGGACACCGGTGCTGGCCTTCTTGGCCGCCATGCGGAAGAGGAACAGGAAGATCAGGCCGAGGCCGATCGAGAACAGCATGCTGTCGACGTTGATCGCCCAGAAGCCCATGGCCTTGGCCTCCTCGGCGCCGTGGGCAAAGCCCCAGGTGCCGTCGGCATGCTGCCCATAGGTCAGGTTCTGGAGGTGGTGCTTGATGTACTCGCCAGAGGAATGGTATTCCGAAGCCATAGTGATCAAATTCAATAAGTGGGTTTTGGATGGAGGCGCAGCACGCTCCCATTCAAAACCAACCTTGGCAAACCCGTCGGATGGACAGACTAGTTGTTACTGTTGCGGCCAGTTGCCGCAGCCAGCCAGGCAAACTGCGCCAGCGCCAGACCGAGCAACAACGGCAGGGGCGCCAGCTTCAACACCCCGAGCCCGCACGCCAGCAGCGCGACCAGCAGCATCAAGCGCTCGATCCCGGTGCGCAGGAACAGCTTGAACAAACGATGCTGATCCCACTCGGGATGCCGCATCGACTGCCGCTCGCGCCACACCAGCACGAGGCTGACCGCCAGCGCCACCAGCACGCCATACAGCACGGCCAGCCCCGCTTCGTTCCCCGCCACCACGCTGGCGACCAGCCCCGCCACTGGGGCGAGTCCGGCTTGCGCCAAGGCCACCCGCAGGGTGGCCGAGATACCGATGCAGCGGGTGCCGGTGAACATTAGCCAGTTATGATACTAGAATTAGTGCGGTCTATGCAATCATCAAGCAGCTTGATGATGAATTTCACTATGTAGTGATGTTGTATAGGCGAAAATGGCCCGCCCGCCAGGTATCGCGGGTTTACAGCCGGATGCCCAAGCGTTGCAGCAAACCCTGCAACTCGTCCGCGCTGGCGAAATGCAGCGTCAGCTTGCCACTGCCCTTGCCGCTGGTTTGCACGCGGGCGGTCATGCCGAGCGCATCGGACAGCGCCTCTTCCAGCCGAAGGATGTCGCGCGACACGGCCTGTGTGGCCGGCGCCGCGGCCGCGTCCTTCAGCCGCGCCACCCGGCGTTCGACCTCGCGCACCGACAGGCCGCGGGTTTCGATTTCGTGCGCCAGTTCGCGTTGCGCGCCGGCCTGCAGCGGCAGCAATGCGCGCGCATGGCCCATTTCGATCAGCCCGGCGACCAGCATGTCCTGCACCGGGCGCGACAGATTCAACAGGCGCAACAGGTTGGATACCGCCGCACGCGACTTGCCGACCGCCTGCGCAACGGCGTCATGCGTCATGCCGAATTCGTGAATCAGGCGCTGCAGGCCGTGCGCTTCGTCGATCGCGTTGAGGTCCTCGCGCTGGATGTTCTCGATCAGCGCCATCGCCGCCACCGCGTCGTCGGCGACATCGCGCAGCAGCACCGGGATTTCGCTCAATCCGGCCAGCTGCGCCGCGCGCCAGCGCCGTTCGCCGGCGATGATTTCGTAGCCGCCCGCGACCTCGCGGGCGAGGATCGGCTGCATCAGCCCCTGCGCGCGGATGGAATCGGCCAGTTCCTGCAGCGATTCGCTGTCCATCTGGGTGCGCGGCTGGTATTTGCCGGGCGCCAGGTGCGCCACGTTCATCATGCGCAGGTCGCCCTGCGGCGGCGCGGCGTTGTCTTCGCCGCCCAGCAGCGCGTCGAGTCCGCGCCCGAGTCCCTTAAGTTTGGCCATTATGCGCTCTCCCCTACAGCAATGCCGGCACGCTTCAGCGTTTCCTCGGCGAGTTCCATATACGCCTTCGCGCCCTTACACTGGCGGTCGTAGGCCAGCACCGGCAAGCCGTGGCTGGGCGCCTCGGCGAGCCGCACGTTGCGCGGAATCACGGTGTCGTACACCTTGTCTCCGAAGTGCTGCTTGATCTGTTCCGACACCTGCTGCGCCAGCGTGCTGCGCGGGTCGAACATCACGCGCAGCAGGCCCTCGATGCGGATATCCGGGTTGAGCCGCTGCTTCACTTTCTTGATGGTCGCCACCAGATCGGTCAGCCCTTCCAGCGCGTAGTACTCGCACTGCATCGGGATCAGCACCGCCTCCGCCGCCGCGAAGGCGTTGACGGTCAGCAGGTTCAGCGTCGGCGGGCAGTCCATCAGGACGAAGTCGTAGTCGTCGGCGACCTGCGCCAGCGCCACTTTCAGGCGCAGGTCGCGCTGCTCCAGATTCACCAGGTCGATCTCCGCGCCCGCCAGTTCGCGGTTGGCCGGGATGACGTCGAAATGGCCGGGTTCCGAACGCATGCGCGCCTCGCGCACGCTCACCTGATTGAGCAGGATCTGGTACACGGTCGGCAGCGCGGTGCGCTTTTCGATGCCGGCGCCCATGGTCGCGTTGCCCTGCGGATCGAGGTCGGCCAGCAGCACGCGCTGCCCGAGTTCGGCCAGGCTGGCGGCCAGGTTCACCGCCGTCGTCGTCTTGCCGACGCCGCCTTTCTGGTTGGCAATTGCCAGGATTCGGCTCATTCAACAGGCTCCAGAACGATCAAATGGCGGCTCGCTTCCAGCCCCGGAACGAAGAGCGCATGGTCAGCGCCCACTTTCACGTCAGCCGGCAGCCCGGCGATCTCTTCGTGCGGGTACAAGCCCTTCATCGCCAGCCAGCGGCCAGTGGGCTTGAGCAGATGGCGGGTCAGCGCGACGAACTCCTTGAGGTCGGAAAACGCGCGCGACGTGATGACATCGAAACCCTCGGCAGGTCGCCAATCCTCTACCCGGCCGGTGACCACGTTCAGATTGCCCAAACCGAGTTCGGCCTTGGCTTGCAGCAGGAATGCGGTTTTCTTGGCAATGCTGTCGATCAGCGTTACCTGCAACTCCGGCCGCGCGATCGCCAGCGGGATCCCGGGCAGGCCGCCGCCGCTACCGACGTCGAGCACACGGACCAAATGAGGCGCGCCGCCCTGAACGTAAGGCACCGCTGCCAGCGAGTCCAGCAGGTGATGGCTGACCATGCGCTCGGCATCGCGCACCGCGGTGAGGTTGTACACGCGGTTCCACTTGTCGAGCAATGCCAGATAGGCCAGCAGCTTGGCCACGCCGCCCTGGGGCAAAGCCAGGCCGAGGGCGGCGACTCCCGCCGTTAATTGCTGTTCGACGCTCATGCGCTTTGCTTTTGTTCGTCCGGCTTGAAACCGCGCTTGGCGTAGATCAGCAGCACCGAGATCGCCGCGGGCGTGATGCCCTGCAGGCGTGCCGCCTGCCCCAGCGTCTCGGGGCGCGCCTTCTGCAGGCGCTGGCGCACTTCCATCGACAGCCCCGTAAGCAGGCTGTAGTCGAGATCGGCCGGCAGCCGCAGGGTTTCCTGCTCGCGCTGCTTCTCGACTTCCTCGTTCTGGCGGTCGATGTAGCCCTGGTATTTGGCGGCGATTTCGACCTGCTCGGCGACGCGTGCATCGTTCACCCCCGCTCCGCCGCCGGGCAAGGCCAGCACCTGCGTGTAGTTCAAATTCGGGCGGCGCAGCAGTTCGAACAGGCTGTACTCGTGCTCGATCGGCTGGCCGATCAGCTGGATCGCCTCGGCGGCCGGCAGGATGGCGGGGTTGACCCAGGCCGACTTCAGCCGCCCGGTTTCGCGCGCCACCGCATCGCGCTTGCGGTTGAAAGCATCCCAGCGCGCATCGTCGACCACGCCAAGCTCGCGGCCGATTGCGGTCAGCCGCATGTCGGCGTTGTCCTCGCGCAGCTGCAGGCGGTACTCGGCGCGGCTGGTGAACATGCGGTAGGGTTCCGAGACGCCGCGCGTGATGAGGTCGTCGACCAGCACGCCGAGATAGGCCTCGTGGCGGCCCGGACTCCAGGCGTCACGCCCCTGCGCCTGCAAAGCGGCATTGATGCCGGCGAGCAGCCCTTGCGCCGCCGCTTCTTCATAACCGGTGGTGCCGTTGATCTGTCCGGCGAAAAACAGCCCGGCGATCGACTTGGTTTCGAGCGAAGCCTTGAGGTTGCGCGGGTCGTAGTAGTCGTACTCGATGGCGTAGCCGGGGCGCAGGATATGCGCATGCTCCATCCCGGGAATCGAGCGCACGATGGCGAGCTGGACGTCGAACGGCAGCGAGGTCGAGATGCCGTTGGGGTAGATTTCGTGGGTGGTCAGCCCCTCGGGCTCGAGGAAGATCTGGTGCGAAGCCTTGTCGGCGAAGCGGGTGATCTTGTCCTCGATCGACGGGCAGTAGCGTGGCCCCACCCCCTCGATCACGCCGGTATACATCGGCGAGCGGTCGAGGCCGCCGCGGATGATGGCGTGCGTCTTTTCAGTGGTGTGGGTGATCCAGCACGGCCGCTGCGCGGGATGCATCGAAGCGTCGCCCATGAAGGAGAACACCGGCGCCGGATCGTCGCCGGGCTGCGCCTGGGTCTGGCTGTAGTCGATGCTGCGGCCGTCGATGCGCGGCGGCGTGCCGGTCTTCAGCCGACCGGCCGGCAGGTTCAGTTCGCGCAGCCGCGCGGCCAGCGACACCGCGGGCGGATCGCCCATGCGCCCGGCCTGGAAGTTTTCCAG
>NZ_MKUG01000166.1 GCF_001897685.1 Thiobacillus sp. 65-1402 | reverse complement strand
TAATGCTCGCCAAAGCGGGCGAGGCCGCTGCGGATGCGTTTGGCGTCGAGCAGATCGGTGCCGATGCCGTGGATCATGGCGACACCTTTACCGCCAGACCGGCCGCACGGATTTTCTCGGCAAACGCTTCGAGCCACGCGGCGGGCAGCGCAGACAGGCGGCTGGCCTGCGGCTGCATCGACGGCCGCGCGAGGCCATACAGCAGCACGCCTTGCAGCGGAATCTGCTGCATCCGGATGCGTTCGACGACAGACAGGTAGGCCGCCTGTTCCGCGTCGGAAGGCGGCGCGCCATCGAGCGCGAACATGCAGGTTTGCAGCCAGGTCGGGCACAGATGCGCGGCCACGGCAAGCCGCTCGAACTGCCTGTCGGGTGAAATCCGTGTCTGGTTGATGCTGCGCATGCCGCTTGCGGTTGCGCGGTCGAACTTGAACCAGACTTCGCCGTTCAAGGCCGCCATTTTTTTCAGGCCGTCCTGCACGCGAGGGCGGTCCGCGAGACTGCCGTTGGTGATCAGCACCAGCTTGATCTTGCCGGCCAGATCGAAGTCCGCCATCACCCGGCCGATCAGTTCGATGACTCGCGGAAAGGCGCTGGCGCTGGTCGGCTCGCCGTTGCCCGACAGCGCGATGTCGTTGAGCCGCCGTGCCCCTTCGGGAACGCGCGTTTGCATGAAATCGCCGTGGAGGATGGCGGTCAGCATCGCGCGCAGTTCGGTTTCCAGTTGCACCAGGTTGATTCCGGGCGCTGTGCCGCGTGTCAGGTCCGGCACCTGGCAATACACGCACGCCCAGTTGCACGCGTTGTTCGGGTTGAGATTGATTCCGACCGACACCCCGCCGGCGCGGCGCGAAACGACTGGATAGACATAGGTCATCCCCGCGCTGTCGCGGTCGTGGTTGCGAGGGGTGAGAGGCAAGGCATGCGTCATCCGTGGATTCTCGCATCAGTTTGGGGCGGCACAACAAAAAACGCCCTGCTGGGGCGTCCCGGTCACTCGGCTGGCGGAGGCGGTGAGATTCGAACTCACGGATGGCTTGCACCATCGCCGGTTTTCAAGACCGGTGCCTTAAACCGCTCGGCCACACCTCCACGGCGCGCATTGTAGCGGGTTCGTTCTGGTTTGTGCGGGCGCGGCAGCGGCTGCGTTGGCGCAGCCGGATTGACGTGGCTTCATCAACAAGTGTCGGTTTTTCGTTAATCCAGCCGGCTCGGCGCGCGGGAAATCCGCTCCAATCCGAACAAAACCAATGCGTTGACCTGGGCGCCCCCCGGGCTTGCGTTTGGCACAAATGGTGCTGGTCAGCAGGCATCCGTTACAAGCCGACGCCAGCCATGAGCGATTTCTTTGAAATGTTGGGCGCGATTACCCGCCGCAGAAAAACTGAAGCGGGATCACCGTTCGCCTCCGTGAAGGCGACTGAGAAATGGCTGAAAAACCTGCATGCGGATTCGGACTACGATGCGCATCATGCGCTGGTCGAAGGGCTGGAGCGTTTCAACGCGGAGAATGAGGCGGCCTCTCTCGGCCGCATGCAATCGCTGATGAAGCTGGAAGAGGCGGGCCTGCCTCTGCAGCAGCGCATCGTCGAGCAGTATGTGCGCAATCAGGCGGCGTTTCGCCTGGCGCGCCAGGCGCTGTGGCGCGAGTCATGGATATTCTGGTCGCTGCTGGCGGAAGCCTGGCTCGGCATGCTGAAACAGGCCTACCGGAATCAGGCCAGTGCGGAACTCAAACCGTTTGCCGCCGAGATCGCCACCCGTGCGCTGCGTTACGCCGGCCTGGTCATGCGCTGGGACTATCATCAGGCGCGCAATCCGGCCGCGTCGGCCTGGCGGCGCGTGCACAAGCTTTATCGTCTGGTCGAACGCGACGGCTTCGCCATGCAGGAAGTGCTGATCAACGCGCGCGCCACGCATTGCGCGCGCGAATACACGCTGGTGGTGTTGATGGGCCTGGTGCATCCGCTGGGCTACCGCGCGCAGGAAATCGAATCGATCGCGCAGATTATCGAGGGCTACGAGCCTTTGCCCCTGCCTGCGACCCTGCCGCAACGCGAACTGCACACGCATATGGTCGACCTTTCGCTGAGCGAAGGCGCCTGCATGCTGGACAGCGAATGGGTGCAGGGCCGTCGGCTACGCTATTTCGCCCTGCGCCCGCTGGTCGATTACCTGAAATCGCTGGATCAAACCCCGGCGGCGGAGGCGGATAACGGACTTACCCGCCAGATGGCCAGTCTGATCGAACGCGGCGGCATTCGCCGGAGCCGTCAGCGCACCCATCGTTTCGGCCGGGTCTGGGTGGCAACGGGGATGGACAACATTCTGGCGGCGCTGGCCCAGCCCGAAGCCGCCAGGGAGCGCCCGGCCCTGGAACCCTGGATGCTGCGCGACGAGAGCGCGGAAGGCATGGGCTTTGCGCTGTCCGAGGAGCCGGCGCTGCCGCATGGCCGCCTGGTGGCAGTGAGCTGGGATCCATCGGAAAACGTCTGGCAATTGCTGGCGATACGCTGGAATCGCCAGGAGGACGGCCAGTATCTGGTGGGTACGCAACGACTGTCGCGTCATCCCAAGCGGGTGGAAATCTATTCCGAAACGGATGTGCCGGGCGCCACGTGCGACAAGACCTGGGCGCTCTTCCTGCCGATGACCCACCCTGAGCAGGGCGTCAGCAATCTGCTGATTCCCCAGACCCATTACCGTCTGGGCGCGCCGCTGATGCTGCGCGACGGCGATACGGTGTACCGCCTGCGGCTGGGCGAGGTGCAGGAAAGCCACGAAGGCTGGCTGCGCGTGGGGATGGATGTGGTGGGGCGGGAGCAGTTCGCCGCCGCCGCCTGAGCCTGGACCTCAGCGCGTGCGGATGTCGCCGAAATGAAAGTCGAATGAGCCGGCGCGGCGGTCGCTGAAATACTGCTCCAGCGTGGCACGCACGGTGCGGAAGGCGATTTCGTCCCAGGGAATTTCCGCTTCGGTGAACAATCTGGCTTCGAGCGATTCGATGCCGGGCTGGAAATCCAGATCCAGCAGCCGGGCGCGGAACAGGAAATAAACCTGATTGACGTGCGGCAGGTTGTACAGGGTGTACAAGCCGTCGACTTCGATGCGCGCCCCGGCTTCCTCCCAGGTTTCGCGCGCAGCGCCCTCGAGCGTGGTCTCGCCGTTTTCCATGAAGCCGGCCGGCAACGTCCACAGGCCGTATTTGGGTTCGATGGCGCGGCGGCACAGCAGTACCTTGTCTTCCCACTCGGGGATGCAGCCGACCACCATCTTGGGATTCTGGTAATGGATGGCGCCGCACCCGGGGCATACATGGCGCGCCAGGTGGTCGCCGGACGGCACGCGCAGCACCACTGCGCTGCCGCATTCACTGCAAAAATTCATGCTGCATCCAACAATTGGTCGAGTTGCGTTCCACGGTAACAAAATCCCCCCACCTCAAGCAAGGGTGAGGCTGGAATGCGAGTCCGCGAGCGATTATCATTCAAGACCCTACCGTTGTTCTGATCGACCATGCGCCCTTCCCACATCGAAACCATCCTCGACCGCGAATTCGACAGCGCCGCCGACGGCCACCATACCCCGGTGATGCTGTGGGGGCCGCCGGGCGTGGGCAAGTCGCAGATCGTCACCAAGATCGCCCAGCAGCACGGCGTGCCGTTGATCGACATCCGCCTGTCGCAGATGGAGCCGACCGACTTGCGCGGCATTCCGTTCCGCAGCGGCCAGCTGGTCGAGTGGTCGATTCCCTCGGTCTTGCCGGATGCCGTGCGCCATGGCCCGTCGGGCATCCTGTTCCTCGATGAAATCACTTCGGCGCCGCCCACCGTGTCGGCGGCGGCCTATCAGCTGATCCTCGACCGCCGCCTGGGCGAGTACAGAGTGCCCGATGGCTGGGTGATCTTCGCCGCCGGCAACCGCCAGGGCGACCGTGGCGTGACCTACGCCATGCCGGCGCCGCTGGCCAACCGCTTCACCCATTATGAAGTCGAGGTGAATCTGGACGACTGGGTGGACTGGGCGCACAACGAGGATATCGATCCGCGGGTCATCGCTTTCCTGCGCTTCCGTCCCGACCTGCTGTTCAGTTTCGACCCGGCGCACACGCCGATCGCCTTTCCCAGCCCGCGCTCGTGGGAGTATGCCCACCGC
The DNA here is from genome assembly GCF_001897685.1 of Thiobacillus sp. 65-1402. GTDB lineage: Bacteria > Pseudomonadota > Gammaproteobacteria > Burkholderiales > Thiobacillaceae > Thiobacillus. The sequence goes on along the minus strand of NZ_MKUG01000166.1, from coordinate 1,023 downwards.
GCGCTGCAGAAATTCGACCGGACCGAACTGCTGGCCGATTCGCTGCAGGCCTGCGTCGGCCAGTCAGCCGGCCTGGAGCTGAAAACCTTCGTCGACAACATGGCGCAGATGCCTGATCTCGATGCCATCATCGCGGGCGCGGATGCCGAAGTGCCCGCAGGCATCGACCTGCAGTATGGCGTTGCCGCGGCGCTGGTGCGGCGCGCATTGCAGGCCGCCGACAGCGGCAACGCTTCGGCGGTATACGGCAACATCCTCAAATATGCGCAGCGTTTCCCGCAGCGCGAAATGGGCGTCATGCTGGTGTCCGACCTGCACCGCGCGGTGGGCCGTCCGCTGTTCGCCGTGCCGGCATTCGCCGAGTGGGCCAACAGCATCACCGACCTGGTTCTCTACGAGCATTGATCCATGGCCGATCAGCCTGACGCCGAACTGCAGCCCATCCTTACCAAGCTGGCAGCGGCGCGCACCCGTCTCATCATGGAGCGCCCGTTTCTTGGTGCGCTGGTGATGCACCTGCCGCTGAAGGTCGGCGGCGACTGGTGCGCCACCACTGGAACCGATGCGCAGGCGTTTTATTTCAATCCGAAGTTCGTCGAAAACCTGTCCCTGGCGCAGACGCAATTCGTTCTCGCACACGAAGCGATGCACTGCGCCATGGGCCACCCCCAGCGCCGCAACCATCGGATGAAGCGGCGCTGGGATGTGGCCTGCGACCATGCGGTGAATCTGATCCTGATCGAGGAAGGCCTGAAGCCGCCGCTGCACGGCATCCTCGCCGACCAGAACTTCATGACGCTGTCGGCGGAAGAAATCTATCCGCTGATTCCCGAGGACACTCCGGAAGAGTCCTTCGATCAGCACCTGTTCGACAACGACAACGAGCAAGGCGCCAGCCCCGATCAGGACGAGCGCCAGGACGATCCCGAGGGCGGCGAGGCCGGTGGCCAGGGCAAGGAAGGCCAGAGCGAGGCAGAACAGCAGCAGGGCAGTGGCAGCCAGGCCTCGCAGAAGCCGAACGAG
>NZ_MKUG01000165.1 GCF_001897685.1 Thiobacillus sp. 65-1402 | reverse complement strand
GCCGTATGCAGGGGCTGGCACGCATCGCCGCGATGAGCGCAGCGGGCACCCGCAGCACGCCGATTTTTTTGCTTTCCGACTCCACGAATACCGGGCGCTGCGGGTTGAATCGGGCGAGGGCGAAGCAGATCGCGCTCTCGAAGCTTTTTTGCGTCGGCTGGGGCTGTTCCGGCAGCGCCCCCAGCAACGAGCCCCGATGGGCGGCGAGCGCTTCGAGGTCGAGCACCTGAGCGCCTTCGTCGGCCAGTGCCTGCAGCAGACGGCTCTTGCCGCTGCCGGTGGGACCGCTTACCACACGATAGCTCAACAGAGCCGGCAGACGCTCGAGTTCCGCTACCACATGCCGCCGATAGGCTTGATAGCCGCCGTCGAGCTGCGTCGCGGCGAAGCCGATTTTCTGCAGGATGTGCGTCATCGCACCGCTGCGGCTGCCGCCGCGCCAGCAATACACCAGCGGGCGATACGATTTGGGCTTGTCGGCAAACCAGGTTTCGAGGTGGCGGGCGATATTGCGCGACACCAGCGCTGCGCCGACTTTCTTGGCCTCGAACGACGACACCTGTTTGTACAGGGTGCCGACGCGCTCGCGCTCGGCATCGTCCAGCACCGGCAGATTGATGGCGCCGGGGATGCGGTCCACGGCAAACTCGCCCGGGGAACGGGCGTCGATGATCTCATCGAAGGCGGGGAGTTCTGCTACGGTGGCGGGCAAACTGGGCTCAACTTTCGGGGATGACAACAGATGGACACGGGCGTAAGCGCGCCATTGTCCCACGGCGGCGGATGCGGCTGCAAAACCCCGCCCACCGGGTCAAGCGGGCGCGTTGTTGCGTCGCTGGCTGGTCTGTTGTTGCGGGCTGCCGGACAGCGGAAAGGAGAAGGCTATGGCCAAAGCCATAGCATGGCTTGGCGCGCCTGCGCGCCAACGCCGGTTGATGCTCAAACGGCTTTCAGGGGCGCGAACTTGCGGTCATCGATGCGCCGGCTGGCTGCCTTGCGGCGATCTGCCGTAATGCCGGGCGGCAGCGCTGCATCGTGCGGCGCGACGCGACGATCACCCAAACGGCGTTCCAGCGGAATGAATTCAACCTGGTAAACGGGAAGGGCCGACATCGGTTTTGTCCTTGTTTGTCGAGATGTTGACGATTGTAGTCATTATTTCGACGGGTCGGCAAGGAAAAACATGACCGATAAGCAGATTATTTCATCCGTTAGTCGGCGCTGGAACGCAAGTCGGGATCAGGTCGTCCGGATCAGGCGCTGTTTCTCGCGTTGCCATTCACGCTCTTTTTCCGCGGCGCGCTTGTCATGCTGTTTCTTGCCTTTCGCCAGACCGATCTCCAGCTTGATGCGGCCTTTGGAATAGTGCATGTCGAGCGGCACCAGGGTGAAGCCGGCCCGCTCGGTTTTGCCGATCAGCTTGTTGATTTCCGCTGCGTGCAGCAGCAGCTTGCGCGAACGCGTGGGGTCGGGATGGATGTGGGTGGAAGCGGTGGGCAGCGGGCTGATGTGGCAGCCGATCAGATACACGGCGCCGTTCTTGACGACGACATAGGCTTCCTTCAACTGCACGCGGCCGGCGCGTATGGCTTTGACTTCCCAGCCTTCCAGCACGAGGCCGGCTTCGAATTTTTCCTCGATGAAATAATCGTGAAAGGCTTTTTTGTTGTCGGCGATGCTCATGGCGGACTGGCTTGCGTACAATTCTCGATTTTACAAGGCTTTAGGCACCCAATGGCGCGTGTGGAAAAAAGTGTGCTGGTGGCGCATCCCCCCGAGCGCATGTTTGAGCTGGTGGACCGGGTCGAGGATTACCCCGCTTTTCTGCCCTGGTGCGGCGGCACCGAATTGAAGTTCCGCGATGAACACAGCACGGTGGCGACGATACATATCGCCTATATGGGAATTCGCCAAAGCTTCACCACCGAAAACGCCAAAATCCACCCGCGCGAAATGCGCATCAGGTTGCAGCATGGCCCGTTTGCGGAACTCGAAGGCGACTGGTCGTTCCTGCCACTGGGGGGCGATGCCTGCAAGGTCGAATTCCGCCTGCAGTATGTGTTTTCCAGCCGGGTGCTGGAGACCATCCTGACGCCGGTATTCAGCCACATCACCAATACGTTTGTCGACGCCTTCGTGCGCCGCGCCGACGAGGTTTATGCATGAACGCAGCCAGTATCAGTGTTGAAGTGATCTACGCGCTGCCGGAGCAGCAGCCGCTGTTGCGGGTGAGTCTGGCCGAAGGCTCGACCGTGGAAGACGCCATCCGCCTGTCCGGCGTGCTGGAGGCATTTCCCGAGATCGATCTGGGCAAGAACAAGGTCGGGATTTTCAGCAAGTTGGTCAAGCTGGACGAGACGGTGCGCGACAAGGACCGGGTGGAAATCTACCGCCCGCTGATAGCCGATCCCAAGGAGGTCCGCCGCAAGCGGGCGGAAGAAGGCAAGGTCACCCGCAAAGGTGGCGGCGAAGCCGCAGCGGAATGACGCATCAGGGTATGGATGCGCCCGCGCGGTTCGGGGCGCACAAAAAAGGCCTTCCGGCGCGAAACCGGAAGGCCTTTTGAGCGGAGGCGGGCTTGTTCAGTCGCCGACTTTGAGCACCGGATAGTCGAGCTGGGCCAGACCTTTTTTGGCTTGGTCGCTGGCCAGCTTGGCCTGCTTCAGCACGGCGGCGCTGTCGCCTTTTTCGGCGGCGGTTTCGGCCGCCTTGAGTGCGCTTTCAGCGGTGGTCCACAGGGCGTTTTTGGCCTTGGCTGCCTTGACGTCGGCCTGGGCTGCGGTGAGCGCGGCCTGTGCCTCGGCGCTGATGGAGGCCTTGGCCGGTTCGGCAGCCTTGGCGGCGGGCTGGCCGCCCGGCTGATTGACGTAAAGGCCGCTGCAGCCAGCCAGGCCCAGCAGGGCAACGGAAGTCAGGGCAAGCAAAACTTTCGACATTATTCTATCTCCTCGAGTTGTATGGCGTTCATGGGGGCTGCCGAACCGCGCGCCCTAGCAGGTTGAATGCTGACGCAAAGTTAGCCGCATCACGTCCGGGAGTCAACCGCCAGCGATAATTATCGGATTGGTAGATTACGACCAAGCGCCGGCGCGCGATTGCTCCCGGTTTGTGCAGGGCGGGGGCGGGCGCGTATAATTCCGCTTTGCGTTAAGGAAAGCCCATGCGTGTTCTGCAAAAAGCGCTGACGTTCGATGACGTTCTGCTCATTCCCGCCCATTCCGCCATCCTTCCCCGCGAAGTCAGCCTGTCCACGCAGTTGACTCGCACGATTACCCTGAATCTTCCTCTATTGTCCGCCGCGATGGATACGGTGACCGAGGCGCGTCTGGCGATTGCGCTGGCGCAGGAAGGCGGTCTTGGCATCATCCACAAGAACATGAACGCCGAGGCGCAGGCGGCGCAGGTTGCAGCGGTCAAGCGCTTCGAATCCGGCGTGGTCAAGGACCCGATTACCGTCGCGCCGCAGATGACGGTGCGCCAGGTGCTCGAAATCACCCGCGCGAAGCGCATTTCCGGCCTGCCGGTGATCGATGCCGGCAAAGTGGTCGGCATCGTCACCAACCGCGACCTGCGCTTCGAAACCCAGCTCGACCAGCCGGTGGCCAACATCATGACGCCGAAAGAACGGCTGGTGACGGTGAAGGAGGGCGCCAACCGCGACGAGGCGATGGCGCTCTTGCATAAACATCGGCTGGAGCGCGTGCTGGTGGTGAACGACGCCTTTGAACTGCGCGGGCTGATTACCGTCAAGGACATCCAAAAATCCAGCGAGCACCCGCAGGCATGCAAGGACGCGATGGGCCGTCTGCGCGTCGGCGCGGCGGTCGGCACCGGCGAGGGCACCGAAGAGCGCGTGGCCGCGCTGGTGGCCGCCGGGGTCGACGTGATTACCGTCGATACCGCGCACGGCCATTCCAAGGGCGTGCTCGAACGGGTGCGCTGGGTCAAGCAGAACTTTCCCGACGTGCAGGTCATCGGCGGCAACATCGCCACCGCGGCGGCCGCCGCCGCGCTGGTCGAACACGGGGCCGATGCCGTCAAGGTCGGCATCGGCCCCGGCTCCATCTGCACCACGCGCATGGTCGCGGGCGTCGGCGTGCCGCAGATCACCGCCGTGGCGAACGTGTCAGACGCCCTGGCGGGCAGCGGGGTCGGGGTGATCGCCGACGGCGGCATCCGCTATTCCGGCGATATCTCCAAGGCGCTGGCTGCCGGCGCCGACTGCGTCATGCTCGGCGGCCTGCTGGCCGGTACCGAGGAAGCACCCGGCGATATCGAGCTGTTCCAGGGCCGCTCCTACAAATCGTATCGCGGCATGGGCTCCCTGGGCGCCATGCAGCAGGGTTCCTCCGACCGCTATTTCCAGGACACCGAAAAAAGCGCCGAGAAGCTGGTGCCGGAAGGCGTCGAAGGCCGCGTGCCCTACAAGGGCAGCGTGCTGGCGGTAATCCACCAGCTGATGGGCGGCCTGCGCTCATCGATGGGCTACCTGGGCGTCGCCAGCATCGCCGACATGCACGCCAAGGCCGAGTTCGTCGAGATCACTTCGGCCGGCGTACGCGAATCGCATGTGCACGATGTACAGATCGTCAAGGAAGCGCCGAATTATCGCGTGGAATAGGGGCTAGGGATTTGGAGCCAGGATCTAGGGGAAGTCACGCTGCGCGTGGCTTTCTTTTTTTGACCCCCAGCCCCAACCCTTGGCCCCTAGCCCCTAAATCCTACTAGCCCCTAAATCCCAGTCCCTGGCCCCGAGAATATGCACCAGAAAATCCTCATCCTCGATTTCGGTTCCCAGTACACCCAGCTCATCGCCCGCCGCGTGCGCGAGGCCGGCGTCTATTGCGAACTGCATCCCAACGACGTGACCGACGCTTTCGTGCGCGAGTTCGCGCCGGCCGGCGTCATCCTGTCCGGCGGGCCGAATTCGGTCTACGAGGAGGAAACGCCGCGCGCGCCGCAGAGCGTGTTCGAACTGGGCGTGCCGGTGCTGGGCATCTGCTACGGCATGCAGACGATGGCGGCGCAGCTGGGCGGCCAGGTCGAGTCCGCCGCCAAGCGCGAATTCGGTTATGCCGAAATCCGTGCGCGCGGCCATACGGCCTTGCTGCGCGACATCCAGGACCGCGTCAACGACGAGGGCCACGGCCTGCTCGACGTGTGGATGAGCCACGGCGACAAGGTCACCGCGTTGCCGCCCGGCTTCAAGGCGATGGCGAGCAACGCCGCCACCCCGATCGCCGGCATGGCGGACGAGGCGCGCAAGTTCTACGGCGTGCAGTTCCATCCCGAAGTCACCCACACCCTGCAGGGGAGAACCATTCTCAACCGTTTCGTGCGCGACCTGTGCGGCTGCGCGGGCGACTGGAACATGCCCGACTACGTCGACGAGGCGATCGGCAAGGTGCGCAGCGAGGTCGGCAGCGACGAGGTCATCCTGGGTCTGTCGGGCGGCGTCGATTCCTCGGTGGTCGCGGCCCTGCTGCACCGCGCCATCGGCGCGCAGCTCACCTGCGTCTTCGTCGACAACGGCCTGCTGCGTTTGAACGAAGCCGAGCAGGTGATGCAGACCTTCGCCGACAACCTCGGCGTCAAAGTCATCCATGTCGATGCGCGCGACCGCTTCATGGACGCGCTCGCCGGTGTGTCCGACCCCGAACAGAAG
>NZ_MKUG01000164.1 GCF_001897685.1 Thiobacillus sp. 65-1402 | reverse complement strand
GTCAGCAATCGCGTGGCGGCATCCGCTTCCGCCACCAGCTGTGGCCGCCACTTGGGGATTGTCCCGTGCGATGTAGGCTGCCTCCTGCTTCAGGTTGCGCAGGGCGCGGCGCAGCCATTTAACCTGCATATTTCTTCAGCAATTTCGCCAGGTCGGCAGGCGGAGCGAAATCACCACGGTCCGCTTCCTGGATCGCCTGTTCGATTTCACCGATCTGCCAGGCTTCCAGGTCGACGCAGCGCACGATGGCTTCCTCCGCCAGAAACGATCTGGAGCGATGGGTGGCCTGCGCGAGCTTGTCGAGTTTGGCTTTGATTTCTACGGGAAGACGCAAAGTCAGCACGGCCGTGGCCATGAAGACACCTCATAGCATGGTGCTGCGGTATGCGGCCCGGGACGCTTCCCGGGGAAGTCGCGCATGTCCGGAGCTAGAATGAGGCGGACAAGCGAACGATGGGAGGGCACACCATGCGCTGGGAACGCGGACGACGCAGCGACAACATCGAGGACCGGCGCGGCATGCGGGTGAGCGGCAAGGGGATCGCCGGCGGTGGCATCGGGGCGATTATCCTGGCGCTAGTGGCGATGTATTTCGGGGTGGACCCGGCGGTGGTGCTGAACCAGGCGGGCACGCTGGCGCCGACGCAGGCCGAACAGCCGCCGGCGGCGTTCAGCCCGGAAGAGGAAAAACTCAAGGACTTCATGTCGGTGGTGCTGGCGGACACGGAAGACGTGTGGGGCACGCTGTTCCAGGGCTCGGGCCAGCGCTACCGGCAGCCGAAGCTGGTGCTGTTTTCCGGCGCGGTGGAGTCGGCGTGCGGCTTCGCCGAGGCGGCGATGGGGCCGTTCTACTGCCCGGGCGACCAGAAGCTGTATCTCGACATGAGCTTCTTCAACGATCTGGCGCAGCGCCACGATGCGCCGGGCGACTTCGCGCAGGCCTACGTGGTGGCGCACGAGGTGGGCCACCACGTACAGACGCTCCTGGGCGTGTCGGAACAGGTGCACGCGGCGCGCAGCCGCGCGGGCGAAGCCGCGGGCAACGCGCTGCAGGTGCGGATGGAGCTGCAGGCCGACTGCTTTGCCGGGGTGTGGGCGCACCACGCCAACAAGCAGCGTCAGATTCTGGAGCCGGGAGACACCGAGGAAGCGCTGGCGGCCGCGGCCGGGGTCGGCGACGACCGTCTGCAGAAACAGGCGCGCGGATTCGTGGTGCCGGAATCCTTCACCCACGGCTCGTCGGAACAGCGCATGCGTTGGTTCAAGCGCGGCATGCAGCGCGGCGATCCCGGGCAGTGCGACACTTTCAAGCCGGCGCAGCTGTAGCGGATCGCTTGCTGGCCGGGGCGACCCTGCTGCCTCCTCACACCCGGCGCCCCACCCCGGTCACCCCCAGCAACAGACGCACGATGCCGTAGGCCAGCCGCGACCGCATGCGCTGCGGCCAGGAACGGCGCCGCCAGTCGGCGGGATCAAGCGGGGTGGACTGGGCGATGGCCTGCTGCAGCCGCTGCCGCAGGTCGCGGGCAAAGTCCGCGTCGTCGACGACGATGTTCGCCTCGCGCGCCAGCAACAGGCTGAAGGGGTCGATGTTGCTGGAGCCCACGGTGGCCCAGTGGCCGTCGACCACCGCCGCCTTGGCGTGCAATTCGCTGGCCTGGTATTCGTAGATCGCCACGCCGGCCATCAGCAGGTTGTTGTACAGCGCGCGCGAAGCGGCCTGATAAAAACGGTGGTCGGTATGGCCCTGCATCAGCAGCTGCACCCGCACGCCGCGCGCAGCGGCTTTTTTCAGCAGCTTGCGGAAACGGTTTCCCGGCAGGAAGTAGGCGTTGGCGATGAGGATGCTTTCATGCGCCAGCGCCAGCGCGGCAAGGTAGCTGCGCTCGATGTCGCGGCGGTGGACGAAGTTGTCGCGCACCACGAAGGCGGCGCGCACGCGGCCATCGGTCGGCCACGACGGCTCGAGCGGCGGCTGCTTGCGTTCATCATCGGGCTGCAGCTGCGTCAGGGCCACCAGCCGCCACAGGTGGTGCGCACTGCGGTGGATTTGCGCGATCAGCGGCCCCTGCAACTCGACGCTGTAGTCGAGCCGTGGCGCAGCGAAACGTACCGGCTCGTAATCGTCGATCAGGTTCATGCCGCCGGCGAAGGCGATGCGCGCATCGATCACCGCCAGTTTGCGATGCAACCGCCGCAGGCTCTTGGGATTGGCGCGCCAGCCGTTCACCAGCGGTCGATAGACCCGCACGCTGACTCCGGCCGCTGCGAGCGCATCCAGCCAGGCGGCCGGCAGTTCGCGCGAGCCCACGCCGTCGATCAGCAGGCGCACCCGCACGCGACGCTGCGCGGCGCGGATCAGGGCATCGCGCACGGCCCCGGCAGTCGGGTCGGCGCTGAAAATATAGGTTTCGAGATGGACTTCGGCGCGCGCGGCATCGATCGCCGCGATCAGCGCCGGGAAGAATTCGGCGCCGCTTTGCAGCAGCCGCAGCCGGTTGCCGGGAACCAGCTCGACGCCGCGAAAAAACAGCGCGCGCAAGCGGTTGTGTGCGGTCATCCAGCCGGTTGCAGTTTGGCGCTTAGCGCGGCGTGATCGGAAATGCGGTGCCAGGCGTTGCCGGTGTGGACATGCGCGGCCTCGATGCTGAAGCGCCGCACATAGATGCGGTCGAGCTGGAACATGGGGAGGATGGACGGATAGCTGCGAGCGGGCCTGCCGTGGTGGCTCTCGAACACCTCGACCAGCCCGAGTTCATCCTCGAAATAGCGGCCGACACGCACGCGCCAGTCGTTAAAGTCGCCCGCCAGGATCAGCGGCGCCCCGTCCGGCACCATTTTGCGCACGCGCGCCGCGATCTGCGCCAGTTGACGCCTGCGCCCGCCCTCGTTCAGCGCCAGGTGCACGTTGATGCAGTGAACCGGCGTCGCCATCCCCGGCACTTCGATCTCGCAATGCAGCATGCCGCGGCTTTCGTACGCATGGGAGGAAATGTCCTCGTTCTCCCACGACAGGATCTTGTAGCGCGACAGGATGGCGTTGCCGTGATGGCCGGTGTCGTAGACACAGTTCTTGCCGTAGGCGAAGTCGGTGTAGACATGGCCCGCCAGGAACTCGTGCTGCGGCCGGCCCGGCCAGTGCTGGAAACGGCTGGCGCGCAGGCCGTGGCTGTGCTGCACTTCTTGCAGGAACACGATATCGGTACCCAGCGTGCCGAGACGGTCGCGCAACTCGTGCACCGTCAACCGCCGGTTGAATTGCGACAGGCCCTTGTGGATGTTGTAGCTGGCGATATGCAGCGGAAATTCCATCTATTCATTATAAACGCATGGGCAGCAGGCGAATGGCTGCCGCGTTGCTGGGCGAAAAGCAGCGTTCCGCCGCCGCTGCCCACGGCAGCCACAGGCAGCGCAGATGCTCGCGCGGCGCCAGCACGACCGGCAGCGGCGCGGGCAATTGCAGACCGAACACGTGTTCGGTGTTGTGTGTCACGCCCGGCGCATAGCGGTGGCGCCAGCGCTCGTAGATGGCGTAGCGGTTTTCGATGCCCCATGGCGTCAGCGCGAACTTGCCGGCGTCGAGACCGGTTTCCTCGCGCACTTCGCGGATCGCGGTCTGCTCCAGCGTTTCGCCGGCGTCCTGCGAACCGGTGACCGACTGCCAGAATCCCGGCGCGTCGGCGCGCTCCAGCAGCAGCACCTGGCCGTCCGCCGTGTGGATGACGACCAGCACCGAAACGGGGATCTTGTATGCGATCAAACGATGCGTGCGTTGAGCGGGATGCCCGTCGCCAGGACGGCGATCAAGCGGTCGATATTGGGATGCTTGCCGGGGTGCGTGCTGGCGTCCTCGGTGTGCTCGGCGAAAATCGCCAGCCCCTCGGCGGCAGCCTCGGCGTCGATTGCGCCGTATTGCTGCGCGAGATGCGCATACACCCGGAACGAGCCGGCGGTGCCGGGGGCATTGGCGATGGTTGCAACTTCAGCGCCTGCCGCATCGGTCAGCACCAGCTTGTCGCCCGCGAATTCGGGCAGGGTTTTCAGGGTGTCGGCGAATTTCATTGCAAAATCCTTGTCCGCGAATGCCGAGAAGGGTATTCGCGGATGAAAAAACGGTTCAAGCCGCCTTGTCCGCTGGATTGACGTTGCGCAGGCGGATGTGCAGTTCGCGCAGCTGCTTCTCGTCGACCACGTTGGGCGCATTGGTCATCAGGCAGGAGGCGCGCTGGGTCTTGGGGAAGGCGATGACGTCGCGGATCGATTCGGCGCCGGTCATCAGCGTCACCAGTCTATCCAGCCCGAACGCCAGGCCGCCGTGCGGCGGCGCACCGTACTGCAGGGCGTCGAGCAGGAAGCCGAACTTCTCGCGGCGCTCCTCCTCGCCGATGTTGAGCGCGGCGAACACCTTCTCCTGTACGTCCTGGCGATGGATGCGCACCGATCCGCCGCCGACTTCCCAGCCGTTCAGCACCATGTCGTAGGCTTTCGACAGGCAGCGGCCCGGATCGGTGGCGAGCCAGTCCTCGTGGCCGTCCTTGGGCGCGGTGAAGGGATGGTGCAGCGCATCCCAGCGGTTCTCGTCCTCGTTGTATTCGAACATGGGGAAATCAACCACCCACAGCGGCGCCCAGGTGCGGCCGTCAACGTGGCCTTTTTCATGGCCGATCTTGAGGCGCAGCGCGCCGAGCGCGTCGTTCACCACCTTGGCGCGGTCGGCGCCGAAGAAGATGAGGTCGCCGTTGGCAGCACCGGTGCGTTCGATCACCGCGGCGAGCGACGCTGCGGAGAGATTCTTGACGATGGGCGACTGCAGGCCGGCTTCGTTGAGTTGCGTGACGTCGTTGACCTTGATGTAGGCAAGCCCCTTGGCGCCGTAGATTTTCACGAACTCGGTGTAGCCGTCGATCTCGCCGCGGCTCAAGCTGGCGCCGCCGGGAATGCGCAGCGCGGCGACACGGCCCTTGGGGTCGTTGGCCGGGCCGGAGAAGACCTTGAACGCGACCTCCTTCATGACGTCGCCGACGTCGACGATTTCCAGCGTCACCCGCATGTCAGGCTTGTCGGAGCCGTATTTGTTCATCGCCTCGGCGTAGGTCATGCGCGGGAAGGCGGCGGGCAGGGCTATGTCCTGAGCCTTCTGCATCATGTCGCGGATCATGCCCTCGACCAGGTTCATGATCGCCTCCTCGCCCATGAACGAGGTTTCGAGGTCGACCTGGGTGAACTCGGGCTGGCGGTCGGCGCGCAGGTCCTCGTCGCGGAAGCACTTGGTGATCTGGAAGTAGCGGTCGACGCCCGACACCATCAAAAGCTGCTTGAACAGCTGCGGCGACTGCGGCAGCGCGTAGAACATGCCGTCGTGCACCCGGCTCGGCACCAGGTAGTCGCGCGCGCCTTCCGGGGTGGAGCGCGTCAGCATCGGCGTTTCGACTTCCATGAAGCCGTGCGCGTCGAGGTAGTCGCGCATCAGCTTGGAGACGCGATAGCGCAGCTTGAGGTTCTTCTGCATCGGCTCGCGGCGCAGGTCGAGGTAGCGGTACTGCAGGCGGATGTTCTCGTTG
>NZ_MKUG01000163.1 GCF_001897685.1 Thiobacillus sp. 65-1402 | reverse complement strand
GCGGCATCCTCCACCTCCCTGATGCCGTTGCCGATGCGCACGATGGCATGCAGGTCTGTCGATCGAGCCGCCGGCTCATTGCTGTGATACGCCATGCTGGCTGCTCCTTTCGGTCGGCCGGAACGCATCCCGGCCGGGTTGTGAATCGGGCCGCGTTCGTGCGGACGGCCCGGCTGTGATGGAGGCTCAGGACGCCGCCTCCTGCCCGTCGGCGGCGGCCTTTCCGAGGATCGCCAGATCCTCGGTGGAGAGCACGTTGTTGACGTTGAGAATGATGACGAAACGTTCCTGCACCTTGCCCATGCCATGGATGAAATCGGTGCGGATCCGGGTGCCGAACGAGGGCGGCGGCTCGATGTCGGCAGCGGCGATCTCCAGCACTTCGTTGACCGCATCCACCACCACGCCGATCACCTGATCGCCCGCCTCGGGTTCCAGTTCCAGAATGACGATGCAGCTGCGTCGCGTGATCTGGCTGGGCTTGCCGCCGAAGCGGCTGGCCAGGTCCACCACCGGCACCACCGCGCCGCGCAGGTTGATCACGCCGCGGATGAACTCCGGCATCATGGGCACGGCGGTAAGCTGGCCGTACTCGATGATCTCCTTGATGTGCAGGATGCCGATGGCGAACACCTCGCCCCCCAGCATGAAGGTGAGGTATTGCCGGGGCTCATGGGCGGCCGCGGACGGCGGCGCCGCCCGGCTGTCAAGCTTGACCAGTGCGTTCATGGCCACCCCCTCAGAAACGCACGAACTCGGCTTCGCCCACCGGTTCGGTGACGGATTGCACGGTCTTGGCCAACTGCCTCATGGGCGCGGCGGATTTCACGGCGGCCTGGCGCATCGTCGCGGCAGCCGCGTTGCCGGCCTTGAAGAACGCCATCAGCTGTTGCAGCTGCTCGGCCTGACCGCTCATTTCCTCGGCGGTGGCGGCCAGCTCTTCCGAGGCGCTGGCGTTCTGCTGGGTGGCCTGGTTGAGCTGGTTCATGGCGACGTTCACCTGCCCCACCCCGCTGGCCTGCTCTTCCGAGGCGGCGGTGATTTCCTGCACCAGGTCGGAGGTCTTGTTGATGGAGGGCACGATCTCGTCCAGCAGCTTGCCGGCCCGCTCCGCCAGGTCAACCGAACCACCCGCCAGTTCGCCGATCTCCTGCGCCGCCACCTGGCTACGTTCCGCCAGCTTGCGCACTTCCGCCGCCACCACCGCGAAGCCCTTGCCGTGCTCGCCAGCGCGCGCCGCCTCGATGGCGGCATTCAGCGCCAGCAGGTTGGTCTGGTAGGCAATGTCATCGATGATGCCGATCTTGCCGGCGATGCTCTTCATCGCGGTCACCGTCTGCTTCACCGCCTCGCCGCCTTCGGTGGCCTCCTTCGCCGCCTTCGACGCCATGCCGTCGGTCACTTTGGCGTTCTCGGTGTTCTGGCTGATCGATGCGGACATCTGCTCGATGCTGGCGGACGTCTCTTCCACGCTGGCCGCCTGTTCGCTGGCGCCCTGCGACAGCGATTGCGCGGTGGCGGACACCTGCTCGGAAGCGGACGACAGGTTGTCCGAGGCGCTGCGCACTTCGCTGATGATCTGGGTCAGCTTGGCGACCATGGCGCCCATGGCGCCCAGCAACTGGCCCATCTCGTCCCTGCGGTCGGCCTCGACCTGCATCGTCAGGTCGCCTTCCGCCAGGCGGTTGGCGATGTCCACGGCCTGGCGCGCCGGGCGGGTGATGCTGCGGGTGACCCCGTAGGCGACGCCGGCCCCGAGCAGGCCGGCGGCGATGGACAGGGCGACGACCAGGGAGAAGGCGCTGCGGTAATTCTCGGCGGCCTGCTTGCCGGCCTCGTCCATCATCTCGCCCTGGTATGCGATCAGCTGGTTGAGGGCATCGATGAACGCTGCCTGCTTGGCAGTCACCTCGGTCAGCAGTAAAGCCACGGACTCGTCGCGTTTTCCTGCGTTCGCCAGTTCGAGGTACTTGTTGCCGGCCGCGACGAACGCCAGGCGCGCGTCGTCCGCCGTTTTCAGCAGCTTCTTGCCTTCCTCCGAGGTGACCGTCTGCATCAGCTTCTCGAAGTTCGCGGCCACGATCTTGCGCGCGGCGAGCAGCTGTTCGCGCTCGGCGGCGATCTTCGCGGGGTCGTTCAGCAGCGCGATGTTGCGCGAGGTGCGGGCGACGATGTTGAGGTTGTTGATGGTGGCGTTGGCCCAGACCGTCTTGGGATAGCGGTCGTTGCTCATCTTGTCGATGTTGTCGTTGAGCAGCCCCATGCGGGTGATGGCGATGACCGCGATGACGGCCAGCAGAAGCAGGACCAGGCCAAAGCCCAGACCGAGGCGCATACCGATTTTCATATTGCTGAACATTTTGCTCTCCAGTAAATAAAGACAACTACAGTCGGAAACTTCAAGCTTGCAGCGCGGCCGCCTGGTCCGTGGCCGCCTCGTCCAGCAAGGCGGGCACATCCAGCACCAGGGCCACCTGGCCGGAGCCGAGAATGGTGGAACCGGAAATGCCCCGGACCCGGGAAAAAACCTGCCCCAGCGGCTTGATGACCGCCTGGAACTCGCCCTTCAGTTCGTCCACCACCAGTCCCGCCTTGCGCCCGGCGCAGCGCACCACCACCACGTTCTGACGGCGCAGCGGACGGCCTTGCAGGGCGAGGTGCTGCCGCAGGCGCAACAGCGGCAGCACCTCGCCGCGCAGGTTGAGGAAGTCGCGCTCGTCGCGGCCGGCGTCCAGCTCCACGCACTCCAGCACCGTGTCCAGCGGCACCACGTAATGGCCGTCGGCCACCCCCATGAGAAAGCCGTCGATGATGGCCAGCGTGAGCGGCAGGCGGATGCGGAAGGTGGAACCCACGCCGGGATGGCTCTCGATCTCGACCGAACCGCGCAAGGCCTCGATGTTGCGGCGCACCACGTCCATGCCGACGCCGCGGCCGGACAGGCTGCTGACCTGCTCGGCGGTGGAAAAGCCGGGCTCGAAGATGAGGTTCCAGACCTCGCGGTCGGCGAGGCTGTCGCCATCCTGGAGCAGCCCGCGCTCGCGCGCCTTGGCCAGGATGCGATCGCGATTCAAGCCGCCGCCGTCGTCCGTCACCTCGATGACGATGCCGCCCGCGTCGTGGTAGGCGTTGAGGCGCAGGCTGCCCTGCGCCGGCTTGCCGCGCGCCAGGCGCACCTGGGCGGATTCGATGCCGTGATCCATGGCATTGCGCACCAGGTGCGTGAGCGGGTCGCCGATCTTGTCCACCACGGTCTTGTCCAGCTCGGTGTCGGCGCCGCCGATCAGCAGCTCGATATCCTTGCCGATCTCCTTGGAGACATCCCGCACCACGCGGCGGAAGCGGTTGAAGGTCTCGCCGATCTCCACCATGCGCAAACGCATGGCGCCATCGCGGATATCCTCCACCAGCCGGGCCATGCCGGAAACCGACTCCGCCATGGCGCCATCCTGGTGGCGCGCGGCCATGAGCCCGACCCCGGCCCCGGCGATCACCAGTTCGCCCACCAGGTTGATGAGGCTGTCCAGCTTGTCGGCATGCACCCGGACGAAGCGGGCCTCCTGGCTCTGTCGCTGGCGCGCGTCCTTCTGCTTGCTCAGCGCCGCGCCCACCAGTTCCGGCTGCACGATCTGGCGTTCCACCAGCAGTTCGCCCAGCGGCTGCACCCGCTCCTGGCGCGCGCTTTCGCATTCCTGGATGGCCAGCGTCTCGTCCAGCTCGCGCTGGGTCAGCGCGCCGCTGGCCACCAGCAGCTCACCCAGCCGGGTCTTGTCTTCCGGCAACGCCGCGATCAGCTCGAGAAAATCGGCCACCCGGCTGCCGGGGGCGAGGATGCGCAGCTGGCAGTCGTCGCGCACGAATTCGAACACGCTTTCGATGCGTGCCTTGTCGGCTTCGCTCTTGAGGCTGATCTCGAACCCCAGATAGCAGCACTCCGGGTCCATTCCGGCAGCCGCCGGCAGGGCGTCGGCCAGGGTGGCGAGGTGGCGGATCTCGCCCAGGGTGGCCAGGTAGCGGATGAAGGACAGCGGGTCCATGCCGTTCCTGAGCACGTCCTGGCCAAAACGCAGGGAGAGGTGCCAGGCCTCGCCTGCCGTCCGCTCGTCGCCCGTGCCGAGCACCGGGGATGCCGCCTCGGCCGGCAACGCGACTGCGGTGTCGTCCATGCAGAGGCTCAGCCGCGCACTCAGCGCCTCGCCCTGGGCGCTGACTTCGTCGTCCGCTTCATCCTGTGCGGCGGCGAGATCCACCAGACGTTCGATATGATCGCGGCACGCCAGGAACAGGCCGATCAATTCCTCCGTCAGGGGCAGTGCGTTGTTGCGCACCTGCTCCAGCACATTCTCGGCCTTGTGGGTGAAGGCGACGATGGCATCCAGCCCGAACAGGCCGGCCGCGCCCTTGATGGTGTGGGCGGCGCGGAACACGGCATTGACCGCTTCGGCGTCGTCAGGCGCGGTTTCCAGCCGCAGCAGCGCCTCCTCCATGTCCTGGAGCAGGCTGCGGCTTTCCGCGAAGAAGGTGTGCAGGGCATCGCCCAGGTCCAGGCTCATGTCGTTGCCTCCCATGCCCCGCCGAGGCCCGCCGGCAGCAGCTGCGGATCGCCGAACCAGTTGCCCAGCCCGAGCAGCTCGAACACCTCCAGCACGGCCGGGCTGTGTCCGGCCAGCCTCAACGTCTTGCCGGCCGCCGCCGCTTCGCGCTTCAGCAGCATCAGCAGCTGCACACCGCTGGTGTCCATCTCGCTGACGCCGGCAAGATCGATCTCGATCTCTTCGCTCTGGCCCAGGGCGTCGAGCAGGGCGGGCTTGAGTTCGGCGGCGCTGTAGATGGTCATTTCGCCGGCCAGGTACAAACGCAGGCAGGCTTCGTGTCGTTCGCTACGGATTTCCATGCTCCTCCCGGCCTCACGGCATGATCAGTTTGGATACCGCATCCAGCATCTGGGCCGGCTGGAAAGGCTTGACCACCCAGGCCTTGGCGCCGGCCATCTGGCCGTCGCGCTTCTTGGCCTCGCCGGCTTCGGTGGTCAGCATGATGACGGGGGTGAATTTGTAGGCGGGCCGGCCCTTCATTTCCCTGACGAAGGAAATGCCGTCCATGTTGGGCATGTTGACGTCGCTGATGACCAGATGCAGCTTGCGCCCGTCCAGCTTGCTCAGCGCATCCCTGCCGTCCACCGCATCGACGACGTCGTAGCCGGCCCCTTTCAGGGTCAACCCCACGACCTGCCGAATGGATGCCGAGTCGTCGACGATCAGAACCGTCTTGGCCATGTCTTCTCCTAAAAGAACGTTATTTCGGTTGTTTTGGCGGGCGCATTGCTTTGCGTGCCCAGATGGTTGTCCAGCTGCTCGAGGGTCGTGTAGGTGCGGGAAAGCTCGTCGAGCCAGGCCGCCACGTCGATGGGCGCGGCCGGCTCTCCGCGCGCGCCGCCCTCCCTGCGCTCGTCGAGGACGTTTTCCAGGCGGGCCATGTCGTCCATGGTCTGGCGCAGGATCTGGCTGACCCGGTCCTGGAACTGGAGCGAGACGATGACGCCGGACACCGTCTCCTGCACCGCCTGGCCTTCGTGCTGGAACCGGGTTGCCGCCTCGGTCAGATGCCCGACCGCGCCGCGGAACACGTTCAGCACTCCCTCGATAAGCCGCTCGGAATCCCGCA
>NZ_MKUG01000162.1 GCF_001897685.1 Thiobacillus sp. 65-1402 | reverse complement strand
CCATGTCAGCACTTCGCAAACCAGACATCCCCTCCCAGGCCGAGCAGACCGGCGGTATGCCGCTGATATTGTCCGCTACGCTCGACGGCGAGGCGGCGCGCACTGAAACCGAGGCCTGCATCGCGGCTTTGAAACGCGACGACGCCTTGCGGAAAACCTGGTCCGAATACCATTTGATAGGCGACCTGATGCGCGGCGCGACGCCGCTCCAGGACGACTTCATGGCGCGCTTCTCAACGCAACTGGCGGCCGAACCGACCGTGCTCGCGCCGCGCCGCAGCGTGTGGCCGCAACGGGTGGCGGTGGCGTCGTTTGCCTCGCTTGCCGTATGGGGCGCAATTTCGCTGACCGGATTGATGCCGCAGGCGCCGGCCACTGCACCGATGGCGGCGGCGCCTGCGCCGGCCTTCCAGCAAGCTGCGCAGGCGCCGGTTGCGGCGCGCGACGATGCCCGTCTGGCCCCCTATCTCGTCGCGCATCAGGAATTCGCCCCGATGGCGGTGGCGTCGCCCTACCAGCGCACGGTGGCGGTTGTGGTGGAGCCGCGCTGATGCGGGCGCTGCTTGTCTGGCGGCAAAGCTGGCAGATTCTGGGCTTTGCCGCACTGATGGCGTTTTCCGGGGCGGTTCGGGCGGACGCTGCGCTCGAATGGCTCAACCGTGCCGCCGCTGCGGCGAAGCAGCAGAATTACAGCGGCGTCTACGTGTATCACCATGGCGAACACGTCGAGGTGTTGCGCGTGCTGCACCGCACCGATGCGACGGGCGAACTGGAAAAAGTCGAAGTCATGGACGGTACGCCGCGCCAGTTCCTGCGTATCAACAACGACGTCTACTGTCACTTGCCGGACGGCAAGAGCGTGCGGCTGGAGCGCAACGCTCCGCGGCGTTTCTTCCCCGCCTTGCTGCCTGCCCGGCCGGCCGGCCTGCTCGATTACTACGAGGCGACGCTTGCCGGAACCGAGCGCGTGGCGGGACGTCCCTGCCAGGTGGTGACGCTGGAGCCGCGCGACGGCTATCGCTATGCATTCAGCCTGTGGCTGGACAAGCAGACCGGGTTGCCGCTCAAGTCGCGCATAGTCAACGGCAATGGCAGCGTGGTGTCGATGTTCGTGTTTTCCGAAATCCAGATCGGCAAGGCGCTCGACGTCCAATTGTTCCGCAATGACATGACGGGCAAGCGCATCCAGAAAGCCAGCCTCGACAAACCGGCCGCGGTGGCCTGGAGCGTGACGCCGCCACCGGGATTCGAGCGGGTGCAGGAGGCGGTGCGCGCCCTGCCGGGCAAACCGGCGCCGGTCACCCATCTGGTGTTTTCGGATGGCCTGAGCGTGCTGTCGATGTTCGTCGAGCCGGCCGATCCCCAGGCACAGCGCCTGCAGGGGCTGTCGGCCGAAGGCGCGATCGGGATCTATGCGCGCGAGGTCGACGGCTATAGCGTGACGACCCTGGGCGAAGTGCCGAGCATGGCCTTGATCGAAACAGGCAACTCGGTGAAAAGGAAGTAGGCGCCGCCATGCTGGAACAAACCGCCGAAGTCGTCAAAACCGCATCGGACGGCATCTGGGTGCAGGCGGTCGAGCCGTCGGGCTGCGGCACCTGCGGCGGGCAGGGGTGCTCATCGCGCCGCATCGCCGAACTGTTCCAGCGCAAACCGCGGCATTTCCTGGTTGACTGCGATTTGTCGCTGGCTCCAGGCGACCGTGTCGTGGTCGGCATTGCCCGTGGCAGCGTGCTCAAGAGCGCATTGCGTGCCTATGGCCTGCCATTGGGACTGATGCTGGCGGGCGCGCTGCTGGCACAGGCAATCCGGCCCGGCGACGGCTCCGCGCTGGTCGGCATGCTGCTCGGCGGAGCGGCCGGCTGGCTGGCCGCGCGGGGCGGCCGGGCGGCCCGCCCGGTCGTGCTCAGACGTGAAGACGATTTCAGGTTTCGCATGATGAAAGGACAGCCATGATGAGAACAGCTTGGGCAGCGACCGCGCTGGTGTTCGCCTTGTCGGCACCGGTGCTGGCAAAAGACGTGATGGATGTGGCCGATCTGGTTGAAAAGCAGGGTCCGGCAGTGGTCAACATCAGCACGACCAAACTGGTGAAGCGCGGACCGGAGGGGCTGCCGTTCGCGGTTCCCGACGAAGAGGACATGCAGGAGTTTTTCCGCCGCTTCTTCCCCGGCGGGCCGGGCGGGCAGGGCGGGCAAGGCGGTCCCATGCAGGAAATCCCCGCACGCGGCGCGGGCTCCGGTTTTATCGTCAGCAGCGATGGCTATATTTTGACCAACGCGCATGTGGTCAGGGATGCGGACGAGGTCGTGGTCAAGCTGATCGACAAGCGCAAGTTCACCGCCAAGGTGGTGGGGGCCGACACCCGCACCGATGTGGCCGTCATCAAGATCACCGCTGACAAGCTGCCCGCCGTCAAGCTGGGCGATCCCACCCGGCTGCGCGTCGGCGAGGCGGTGGCGGCGATCGGTTCGCCGTTCGGCTTCGAAAACTCGGTCACCGCAGGCATCGTCTCGGCCAAGGGGCGTTCGCTGCCGTCGGAAAGCTATGTGCCCTACATCCAGACCGATGTGCCGATCAACCCCGGCAATTCGGGCGGCCCGCTGTTCAACATGAAGGGCGAAGTGGTCGGCATCAATTCGCAGATTTACAGCCGCAGCGGCGGCTACCAGGGGGTTTCGTTCGCGATTCCGATCGACGTGGCGATGGAGGTGGTGGGGCAGCTGAAAAGCAGCGGCAAGGTGTCGCGCGGCTGGCTCGGCGTGGTGATCCAGGAGGTGACCGCCGACCTGGCCGAGTCCTTCGGCCTGGATCGCCCGCGCGGCGCGCTGGTCTCGCAGGTGCAGGAGGACAGCCCTGCGCACAAGGCGGGGCTGCAGGCCGCCGATGTCATTCTGGAATTCAACGGCAAGGCGGTGGAAAACTCCGGCGACCTGCCGCGGATGGTCGGCATGACCAAGCCAGGCGTAAAAATCCCGCTGCAGGTCTGGCGCAAAGGCAAGGCCCAGCAGCTGAGCGTGGTGCTGACCGAGTTGCCGGCTGAAACCCAGCAGGCCGGCACTGAAGGAAAAACCTTTTCGCGCGGCGGGCTGGCCTTGTCCGAGTTGAGCGCGGAACAGCGCCGCGCACTCGGGCTCGACCACGGCGTGCTGGTCGTGGATGCCACCGGCGATGCGGCGCGGGCCGGCATTCGCACCGGCGACGTCATCCTGGCGGTGAACAACAGCAAGGTGGCCAACGTGGATGCGTTCCGCAAGGCCATCGCTGCAGTGCCGGTTGGCAAGAGCGCGGCAATCCTGGTACGGCGCGGCGAAGGCTCGTTGTACATTCCGCTGAAGATCTCAGGTGAGTGAACCGCTGTTGCTGCTATACACGCGCGTGGGCTGCCCGCTGTGCGAGGACATGGAGGCGGCAGTCGGCACGCTGATCGCGGGAGCCGGACATCGGCTGACCCTCGTCGACGTCGATGGCGATCCGTCGCTCAAGCAGAAATACGGCTGGGACGTGCCGCTGCTGTTCGACGGCGACACCGAGATTTGCCGCCATCAGCTTGATCTGCCCGCATTTCAGGCATGGCTGCGTGCCCACCCATAGAGCCTGGCGGATGCTTTTTCGCGGCAACTCGAAGGGATGGGCCGACTCGGCCCGCCCTTTGTCGCGGGCTGAGTCCCGGCGCGGCCCCGTCGCGGCTGCGAAATTGGTGTCGGCAGGCCCTGGAATCCGTTAAAATTCTGCAAGTTATCGCATCCCTTGCCGGGCACGGAAACGTGCCCGTTTTGTTGTGTCCCAGAACCTGATCCGCAATTTTTCCATCATCGCCCACATCGACCACGGCAAGTCCACCCTGGCCGACCGGCTGATCCAGCACTGCGGCGGCCTGTCCGAACGCGAGATGGAGGCGCAGGTGCTCGATTCGATGGACCTGGAAAAGGAGCGCGGCATCACCATCAAGGCGCAGACCGCCGCGCTCACCTACAAGGCGCAGGACGGCCAGGTCTACCGCCTGAACCTGATCGACACCCCCGGCCACGTCGACTTTTCCTACGAAGTGTCGCGTTCCCTGTCGGCCTGCGAGGGCGCGCTGCTGGTGGTCGATGCCTCGCAGGGGGTCGAAGCGCAGACGGTGGCCAACTGCTACACCGCGATCGACCTTGGCGTCGAGGTCATCCCGGTGCTGAACAAGATCGACCTGCCGGCGGCCGACCCCGACCGGGTGGCGGAAGAGATCGAGGACATCGTCGGCATCGATGCCACCGATGCGGTGCGTGCCTCGGCCAAGACCGGCATCGGCATTGCGGAGATTCTCGAAGTGGTGGTGAGGCAGGTGCCGCCGCCGCGCGGCGACGAAAGCGCCCCGCTGAAGGCGCTGATCATCGATTCCTGGTTCGATAACTACGTCGGCGTGGTGATGCTGGTGCGGGTGGTCGACGGCGTCCTGCGCCCGAAGGACAAGATCCGCTTCATGGCATCCGGCGCGCAGCATCTGACCGAGCACGTCGGTGTGTTTACGCCCAAATCGGTCGACCGTGAGCAGCTTTCCGCCGGCGAAGTCGGCTTCGTGATCGCCGGCATCAAGGAACTCAAATCCGCCCAGGTGGGCGACACCATCACCTTGATCGACCGCCCCGCCGGCGAACCCTTGCCTGGCTTCAAGAAGGTGCAATCGCAGGTTTTCGCCGGACTCTATCCGATCGAGTCGCATGATTTCGAGGCGCTGAGAGACGCCTTGACCAAGCTGCAGCTGAACGACGCCGCGCTGCAGTTCGAGCCGGAAGTCTCGCAGGCGCTGGGCTTCGGTTTCCGCTGCGGCTTCCTCGGCCTGCTGCACATGGACATCGTGCAGGAGCGGCTGGAACGCGAATACAACATGGATCTCATCACCACCGCGCCGACGGTGGTGTACGAAGTGGTGCTGAAAGACGGCACCATGCTCAACGTCGAGAACCCGTCCAAGCTGCCGGAGCCGTCGAAGATCGAGGAAATCCGCGAACCCATCATCACCGCGACGATTTTCGTGCCGGAAGAATACGTCGGCAACGTCATCACCCTGTGCAACCAGAAACGCGGCATGCAGATCAACATGCAGTACCACGGCAAGCAGGTGATGCTGGTGTACGACCTGCCGATGAACGAAGTGGTGATGGATTTCTTCGACAAGCTGAAATCGACCAGCCGCGGCTATGCCTCGCTCGATTACGAATTCAAGGAATTCCGGCCGGGCGACCTGGTCAAGCTCGACATCCTGGTCAACAATGAAAAAGTCGATGCGCTGTCGCTGATCGTGCACCGGGCCACCAGCGTGTACCGCGGGCGCGAACTTGCAGCCAAGATGCGCGAACTGATTCCGCGCCAGATGTTCGACGTGGCGGTGCAGGCGGCGATCGGTGCCAACATCATCGCACGCGAGAACGTCAAGGCGATGCGCAAGAACGTGCTCGCCAAGTGCTACGGCGGCGACATTTCGCGCAAAAAGAAGCTGCTGGAAAAACAGAAGGCCGGCAAACGCCGCATGAAGCAGGTCGGCAACGTCGAAATCCCGCAGGAAGCCTTCCTTGCGATCCTCCAGGTCTCGGACAAATAAACATGAATTTCGCGCTCATCCTTTTCATCGCGCTGGCCGTCACCGGCGGCATCTGGCTGCTCGACGCGCTGCTGCTCAAGCGCAGCCGCGACAAGGACGCCAGGGAGCCGCTGCTGGTCGAATACGCCAAGAGCTTCTTTCCGGTGATTCTGGTGGTGTTCGCGCTGCGTTCCTTCCTGGTCGAGCCGTTCAAGATTCCGTCCGGGTCGATGATGCCGACGCTGCTGATCGGCGACTTCATCCTGGTCAACAAATACACCTATGGCATCCGCCTGCCGGTGCTCAACAAGAAAGTCGTGCAGCTGAACAACCCCGAGCGCGGCGACGTCATGGTGTTCCGCTACCCGGCCGACCCCGGCCTCGACTACATCAAGCGCGTGGTCGGCGTGCCGGGCGACGTGGTCGAATACCGCAACAAGCAGCTCGTCGTCAACGGCCAGCCGGTGCCGAGCGCCAACACCGGCACCTATAGCTACGTCGGCAACGGCCTCAACTACATCACCGCCATGGTGTACGACGAGCGCCTCAATGGCGTCGGCCACGCCATGATGACCGAGCCGGGCAAGCCCGCGGTCTATCCGCCCCAGGTGACGGACTTCCCCTACCGCGAAAACTGCTCCTACAATGCCGAGGGCGAAGGCTTTACCTGCAAGGTTCCGGCAGGCCACTATTTCATGATGGGCGACAATCGCGATGCCAGCAACGACAGCCGTTACTGGGGCTTCGTCCCCGACAGGAACATCGTCGGCAAGGCCTTTTTCATCTGGATGAACTTTGACGATTTCGGCCGCATCGGCACCGTCATTCGATAAGGAGACACCATGCAGCGCACCCGTTCCACACCTTTTCAACAACACGGCCTGAGCATGATCGGCTTCCTGTTCGTCGCCATCGTGCTGGTCGCTGTGGCCGTGCTGGCGATGAAGCTGGTGCCTGCTTACGTCGAGTTCTTCTCGGTGAAGAAAATTCTCGCCACGATGGCGCAGGAGCCCGACTTCAGGTCGAAAAGCAATGCCGAGCTGCGCAATGATTTTACCAAGCGCGCCAACGTGGGCTATGTCTCCGTGGTCAAGCCGGAAGACCTCAGCATCGATCGCCGCGGCGGCATCCCGGTGGTTTCCGCCAATTATGAATTCCGCTCCAAGCTCGTCGGCAATGTCAGCCTGGTGGTGGATTTCAGCGCCAGCAGCGACCCCAGCGCCGCCCCTGCCCAGATTGAGTAACGCCTTGTTGAACCAGCGCCTGCAGCAGGCGCTGGGTTACACCTTCAGCCGTCCTGAACTCCTGACCCAGGCGCTGACGCACCGCAGCTACGGCGCGCTCAACAACGAGCGGCTCGAGTTTCTCGGCGACTCGGTGTTGAACTGCTCGGTTGCCCGCGCGCTCTACGACGCCTTTCCCGATTTGCCCGAAGGCAGCCTGTCGCGCCTGCGCGCCAACCTGGTGCGGCAGGAAACGCTGGCTGATATTGCCGTTTCCCTGAGGCTGGGGGATGTCCTGCGCCTCGGCGAAGGCGAACTCAAAAGCGGCGGCTTTCGCCGCCCCTCGATTCTGGCCGATACACTGGAATCGCTGTTCGGCGCGATTTTTCTGGATGCAGGGTTCGACCAGGCGCAATGCGTCGTGCGCGGCCTGTTCGATCCGCTGGTGGCGAAAATCGATCCCAAGGCTTCGGGCAAGGATGCCAAGACCCAGCTGCAGGAAATGCTGCAATCGCGCCGGCTGCCGCTGCCGGAGTATCAGCTGGTCGCGACCCAGGGCGAGGCGCACGACCAGAGTTTCATCGTCGAGTGCGTGCTGGCCAAACCGGCGCTCAGCACGCGCGGCGTCGGCAAGAGCCGCCGCGCCGCCGAACAGGAGGCCGCACGCCAGGCGTGCGATGCATTGCAAAAATGAGTGAATTCAAGTGCGGCCTCATCGCCATCGTCGGTCGCCCCAACGTTGGCAAGTCGACCCTGCTCAACCGCATCGTCGGGCAAAAAATCAGCATCACCTCGCGTAAGGCGCAGACCACGCGCCATCGCGTGATGGGCATCCACACCACCGACGAAGCGCAGTTCGTGTTCGTCGACACCCCGGGGTTCCAGACGCGTCACGGCAGCGCCATGAATCGCGCGATGAACAAGCGGGTGCGCGAAACCTTGTCGGACACCGACGTGGTGATGATGCTGGTCGAAGCCGGGCGGCTGACACGGGAGGACCGCCAGGTGATGGAATTGCTGCCCAAGGATCGCCCGCTGATCCTGGCGGTCAACAAGATCGACTACGCCAAGGACCGTGCCGCGCTGATGGCTTATCTGCAGGAAGTCGCCGCCGCGCATGCCTTCACTGAGATCGTGCCGGTATCGGCCAAGCAGGGCAGCAATCTCGACGAGTTGCTGAAAACCCTGCAGGCGCATCTGCCGGAGAACCCACCGCTGTTCGACGAGGACGACGTCACCGACCAGACCGAACGCCAGCTGGCCGCCGAACTGATCCGCGAAAAGGTGTTCCGTCTGTGCGGCGAGGAGATCCCCTACGCGGTGGCGGTCACCATCGACAAGTTCGAGGAGGAAGGCAACCTGCGCCGCATCTTCGCCACCATCCTAGTCGACCGCGACGGCCACAAGGCCATCGTCATCGGCAAGGGCGGCGAAAAGCTCAAGACCATCTCCACCCAGGCGCGGCTCGACATGGAGCGCGCGTTCGACAGCAAGGTGTATCTGGAGGTCTGGGTGAAAGTGAAGGGCGGCTGGGCCGACGACGTGCGGATGCTGAAGACGCTGGGGATCGATTAAACCTTTATCCGCGAAGTACGTGAAGAAGCGCGAAGAAAGGCAAAAACGGCAAGATCAAAGCATCGTGCATGAAGGGTCCGCATCTCCAATGATTTTCTTCGCGCTTCTTCGCGGATAACGGATACTTGATGTCCAGCGACGCCCGCATCAACAACGAGCCCGGCTTCATCCTCCACACCTATCCTTTCAAGGAAACCAGCGTGGTGGCGGAAGCGTTCACCCGCAGCCACGGACGCGTGGCGCTGATCGCGCGCGGCGCGCGCCGCCCGGCATCCATGCTGCGCGGGCTGATGCAGCCCTTCACCCCGCTGCTGCTGTCGTGGTTCGGCAAGTCCGAGCTGAAGACCCTGCATGCGGCGGAATGGCAGGGCGGGCTGCTGGCGCCGCAGGGCCGCGCGCTGATGTGCGGGTTCTATCTCAACGAACTGCTGTTGCGCCTGCTGGCGCGCGGCGATGCGCACGAACGGCTGTACGACCGCTATGTCGACACCCTCGGCCAGCTGGCGGGCGAGTGCGGCACCGCGGATTACGAACGCGCCACTTATTTTGAGCAGATATTGCGC
>NZ_MKUG01000161.1 GCF_001897685.1 Thiobacillus sp. 65-1402 | reverse complement strand
ACCAGGATGCGCAGCATGCGCACCAGCAGCAGGCGCAGGGTGGCGTCGAGCCCGAGCTTCATCAGCATCGAGTCGGCCAGCCTGCCCACCCAGCGGCCGACGTAATAGCCCGCCGCCAGGATCAGCAGCGCCACCAGCAGCCTGGCGCCGAACTGGATGGCGAGATCGATCGCGGGTTGCTGGGCGTGTTCCAGCGTTTGCAGTTGTTCGTTCATGGTCGGCGAGAGGGGGAGGGAAGCCCGAAGGGTATCAAAACCGCCGGCCGGGCAGAACCGCTCCGTATTTATTCTGGAAGCCAGGTTTCCAGGATAATGCCGGCTTGCTGAAGGGGTTGTTACCGTGTCCGTCGTCAATATTTCCTGCTACAAGTTCGTCGCTCTCGCCGACCGCGAGGCGCTCCAGGCCGATCTTGCCGCGCGCTGCCTGGGGTTGCGCCTCAAGGGCACGATCCTGCTCGCGCCCGAGGGCATCAACGTATTCCTGGCCGGCGCGCGCGCAGCGATCGACGCCATGGTTGCCCATCTGCGGTCCGATCCGCGCTTCGCCGACCTGCAGCCCAAGGAAAGCCTGTCGGCCGAACCGCCGTTCAAGCGGATGCGGGTGCGGCTGAAGAAGGAAATCATCACCATGAAGCATCCGCTGATCCGCCCGGAAGCCGGGCGCGCGCCCTCGGTGGCGGCGGCCACGCTGAAGCGGTGGCTGGATCGCGGCTGCGACGACGCAGGCCGCCCGCTGGTGATGCTGGATACGCGCAACGACTACGAAGTCGCCGCCGGCACCTTCGAGCACGCGGTCGATTACGGCATCGGCGTCTTCAGCGAGTTTCCGCCGCGCCTGGCGGAACACCGCGCCGACTATGCCGGCAAGACCGTGGTGTCGTTCTGCACCGGCGGCATCCGCTGCGAAAAGGCCGCCATCCACATGAAGGCGGTCGGCATCGAGCACGTGTACCAGCTCGAAGGCGGCATCCTCAAGTATTTTGAGGAAGTCGGCGGCGCGCACTACCGCGGCGACTGCTTCGTGTTCGACGAGCGTGAGGCGGTGGGTGCGGATTTGCAGCCGGCAGCGGGGCGGGTGCATCGGTAAAGCGCCCCGCCAGGGCGGCCTCAGACCGGATCCAGATCCAGATCGGCCAGCGCGCCGTGGCTGTCGGAAAAGCGCTCCTTGAGCCGCAGAATTTCCGGCAACACGCTCTTGAAGGGCGGGATCAAGCCGGGATCGAAATAAGCGCCGGCCTGATCCTCGATATAGCGAGCGGCAGCGTCAACGGACCAGGCTTTTTTGTACGGGCGGTCGGAAGTGAGGGCGTCAAACACATCGGCAATTGCGACGATGCGCGCCATGAGCGGAATGTCTTCGCCTTTCAATCCCTGCGGGTAGCCGCTGCCATCCCATTTTTCATGATGACACAGCGCGATGGTGTGGGCTGCCTGAAGCAGGTCGTCGCTGTGAGTGCCGATGATGTCGGCGCCGATTTTCGCGTGCTGGCGTATGAGTTCCCATTCCTCCGGCTTGAGCTTGCCCTGGTTCAGCAAGATCCTGTCGGGGATGCCGATCTTGCCCACGTCGTGCATCGGCGAGGCGTTGAACAGAATGTCGACAGACTCTTCTCCCAGGCCTGCCGCCTGTCCAATGAGGCGGGAAAAGTGGCTCATGCGGACAATGTGGTTGCCGGTTTCGTTGTCGCGGAACTCGGCGGCGCGCCCCAGGCGCCGAATGATCTGCTGCCGGGTTTTCTTCAATTCCGCGGTGCGCTGGCTCACCAGGCGAGCGAGTTCGCGAGCCTGGTCGTACAGCGCCAGGTGGGTTTTGACTCGCGCCAGCACGATGGCCGGATTGACGGGCTTGGTGATGTAATCCACCGCCCCCAGTTCCAGGCCTTTCTCTTCGTTATCGGCCTCGCTCATCGAGGTGACGAAAATGACCGGAATGGTGCGGGTATCGGGATTGCTCTTGAGCTTTTCGCATACCTGGTAGCCGTTGAGGCCGGGCATCATGACGTCGAGCAGAATCAGGTCGGGCGGGTTGGCGGAAAAAGCAATCTTCAGGGCTTTCTCGCCGTTGAGGGCAATTCTGATTCGGTAATGGGGAAACAGTACATCGTTGAGGATGTCGATGTTTTCCGGCCTGTCGTCGACGATGAGAATGCTGCTTTGCGGGGCTGGTTCGTTCACGTTGATCCTTGAATGCCGATGAAATGGTTTACCGTTTTGGGGCCGGGCGCGGCAAAAACCTCAGGGATCTGCCGCCAAGCCCGGAATCAAGGCAATTTCTTCGACGGTTTCCAGCGCTTCTTCAAATGCGTAACGGGCGATACGTTTCTGCAGTTCGCCGGCCAGGGCGCTGTGCCCGAGCAGCTCGATCTGCCTGGCGATGCCGGGTGCTGTCCTGCCCGCGCCGGCATCGTCTTCCCGCAACTGGGAGGCCAGCAGGCGCAGTTCTGCGGCGAGGGCTGCCTTGTCCACTCCCGATGCCAGCGCTTCCGTGGCATCCCGCGCTGTCCGGGAAAGCGGCGTGGCGGCGTTTATTCTTGCGAGCAAGCCCTCAAGTTCCTGCTTCATTGGCTTCAAGGCCGCGGGCAGGCGGTCCAGCTTCCCGTGCTTGAGCAGGGCTTCGGCCTCCGCCGATTGCGCAACCAGGGCCGCGGCGCCGATATTTCCGGCCAGGCCTTTCAGGGTATGGACGAGGCGGGTGGCGCTTTCCAGATCGTGCGCCGCCAGGGCGCGGTCAATGCGCGCCAGGACGTCGGCCTGGGTGTCGGCGAAGCGATGGATCAGCCGCAGCAGCAGGTCCGTGTTGCCGCCCAGGCGCTTCAGCGCCTCGGCCAGATGCAGTCCTTCGATGGCGGGTAAATTGCCTGGCTGCGGGATGACGGATGGGACCGCACCGTCGGCTGCCGGCTGCCGCGGCTTGATCCAGCGGTGCAAGGTAATGAACAACCGGGCGATGTCGACCGGCTTGGTGATATGGTCGTTCATACCCGCCTCAAGGCATTTTTCCTTGTCACCTTCCATGGCGTTGGCGGTCGTGGCAAGAATGGGCAGATCGGCAAAGCCGCCATGCTGGCGGATCCTGCGCGTGGCTTCGAAGCCATCCATCACCGGCATCTGGCAATCCATCAGCACGCCGTCATAGGCGGTCCGCAACACCATGGCCAGCGCCTCCGCGCCGTTGTTCGCGATGTCCAGCCGAATGCCGGCCCGGCCAAGAATGTCAACGGCGATTTCCTGGTCGACGAGATTGTCTTCAACCAGCAGCAGATGGGCGCCACGCAGGGATTTTTGCGTTTCGCTGAACTCGGCCGGCGCCTCTTGCCTGGGCGGCTTGACTATCGCTTCCCGGCCGAAGGCATTGAGTATGGCGTCAAGCAGGCTGGATGGCGTCACCGGCTTGACCAGGATGTCTTCAACCCGAATATCCCCGAGGCGTTCCTGCAGCGCCTCGCGGCAGTATGCCGTCACCATGATGAAGCGCGGTGCCTGGGCAAGGCTGCCGGCACGAATATGGCGAATGGCTTCAACGCCATCC
Organism: Thiobacillus sp. 65-1402; assembly: GCF_001897685.1. GTDB lineage: Bacteria > Pseudomonadota > Gammaproteobacteria > Burkholderiales > Thiobacillaceae > Thiobacillus. Next base: position 3,318 of record NZ_MKUG01000161.1, on the reverse strand, counting down.
ATTCCAGGCATCATCCAGTCCATGATCACCAGGCGATAGGGCATGTTCTCCTGCTGTGCCCGCCGTATCGCCTCGATGGCATCCCAGCCGTTGCTCACGGTGGCGACGTCGAATTTCAAGGAAGCAAGCAATGCGCGGAATATTTCCCGCATGCTGGCATTGTCGTCGACCACCAGAACCCGCATGCCCAGCACGTCGTCGCCGCTGACTGCCAGTTCGCGCTGCTCCGCCTTGAGGCCAAACCGCGCCGTGAAATGAAACGTGCTGCCTGCGCCGGGTTGGGAATCAACGCCGATATCGCCGTCCATCATTTCCACCAGGTGCTTGCTGATGGTCAGCCCCAGTCCGCTGCCGCCGTATTTGCGCGAAGTGGAGGAGTCGGCCTGGGTGAAGGCGCGGAACAGCTTGGCGCATTGATCCGCGGCGATGCCGATGCCGGTGTCGGCGACCTCGAAGCGCAGGCGTACGCCTTCAGGCTCGTCGCGTTCCTTGCGGACGGTCACGGTGATTTCGCCCTGCTCGGTGAACTTTATGGCGTTGTCGACAAGGTTGCTCAGCACCTGCCCCAGCCGCAAGGGATCGCCGATGAGCGCAGTGGGCACATCGGTGCCGATGTCGAACAACAGCTCGATGTGCTTGTCCTGAGCCTTGAGGACGGAGAGATCCCCGAGGTTTCCCATCACCTCCTCGAGGTAAAACTCCACCTTCTCAACGCGCACCTTGCCGGCTTCGATTCTGGAGAAATCCAGGATGTCGTTGAGGATGCCGAGCAGGTTCTTGGCGGCGGAATGGACTTTTTCGATGTAATTGCGCTGCCTGGCGTCGAGGCCGGTTCCCAGGGCAAGATGCGACATGCCCATGATGACATTCATCGGGGTGCGGATTTCATGGCTCATGCTGGCCAGGAAATCCGATTTCATTCGGGTGGTTTCTTCAGCGATCTCCTTGGCCTGGACGACGATCCGCTCGGATTCCTTCTGGACGGTGATGTCGATCAGCGTGCCGACCAGTCCGGCGGGAGAGCCGTCGCCGCTGTTAAAGCCTGCCAGCGTGTAAATGGTGGGGTGAATTCGCCCATCGGCAAACGGAATCATTATTTCTGCCGTGAAGCTGCCGCCCTCGCGGAGGATGCGCTCATTGGCCTGCTGCAAGGCCGCCCGGTCGGGGGCCGACAGCATCATGAATTCAAGCACGGCCTTGCCGACCAGGTCTTCCTCGCGGACGCCGAATGCTTCGAGAAAAGCCCGATTGAAGCCGAAGTAGCGGGCATCCACCCCCTTGAAGAACACCGGGTAGGGCAGGGTATCCATGAGCACCCGTTGGAACTCGAGCTGATCGGCGATGGCCTGCTCGATCTGCTTTCTCGGGGTGATGTCGCGCAGGACGACGCAGGCGCAGGTGCCCCAGCTCTCAATGGGCGGCATCCTGGTCAGGCCCAGTTCGATGGGGAATTCCCGGCCCGTTTTATCGACTCCGTGAAGGTCGCCGGACATGCTGCCTATGGCGACGGTTCCCCCGTCGTCCATGAACCGCTCGCGCATGGCAACGTGCAGCGCGCGCATATTCTGGGGCACCAGCAAATCGACGCAGGTGCCAACAAGCTTGCCCGCTGCATAGCTGAAAACCTCATGGGCTTTGGGATTGGCCATCATGATGATGCCGCGTCGGTTCACCACCAGCATCGCATCCGGGGAGAACTCGATGATGTGGCGGTACCAGGATTCCGCTATCTGGAATTTGGCCCGCTGGCTTTCCAGTTCGGCCATGGCATCCTGGTATTTTTTGCAGAGAGCGGGATGCATCGCCCATTTCAGGCCGGGCGACGCGATGGCCGCAATCGGTATCGCGCTCTCTCGCGAGGGGGGCTGGAGCTGCGGCGCCGGGTCCGCTGGCCGTTGTCGTGCCTTGCGGCGATAAAAGCCGAGCCATGCCGGCACAAGAAAGGACAGGCTCAGCAGCGATGCCGTCACGGCCGCTTTCATCGCGAGATCGGCTTTGCGGTCGAGTTCGTCGACCCGCTTATCAAGGCGGCGGTCAACTTTGTTCTTCGCCTTGGCGGCCGCTTCCGCGAAGGACTTTTCGGCCGCAAGATAAGGTTCGCCGTAGACCAGCGCGACAGCCCGTTCCCGGTCCCCCGCCTGGGTGGCGGCCAGGGCAAGGTTTTCCAGTGCGGTGAGGACATCGGCGTTGCGTTGGGCCGCTTCGATCAGGGCTGTTTCATCGGCGGCAAGGCCGAGTGCGGCGGGCAGGCCGGCAGCACGCCCTCGCGAGCGAGCGGCCTGCTTCTCCCTTTGGAAGGCATCGAGGTAATGCGGATCGCCGGTGACCGCATAGCCGCGTACCGAGCTGGCGAGGAGCTCGCTGCCGCGGATCAGGCGGTTCAGTTCGCGATCGCCGAGATGCAGGTCCAGCAAGGCATCCCGGCGCTCCTGGCCGAGGATGAAGGCGAGCATTACGCTCAAGGCGGTAAAACCGAGGAGGCCCAGCAGGAGCGGGGCAACAAGCTTGCTGGACTTCAATCTTTGTTCGGGTCTTTGATAAACGAGGCTTGCGACACCCTGCGTGTGCCGTCCGCTCTGGCTGATACGGGATGGACGCGATGCAGTGCCATCGCGCTGGGTGGCCGCATCGGTATCGATAGAGCGCAATTATACGGTCATTGGCAAAATTAATGTCACGGAAATGTCATGAAAATGCCATCGAACCGATCCGGCGGGCCCGGGAATGGCGCGGCAAAAGCCAGCCCGGGCCGGCCGCAATTCAATTCAGCGTTCGGATCGATTGCATCGGCGGCACCCGGGTGATGTGCCGCGTGGTGAGCCAGCCGCACGTCCCCACCAGCAGCGCGCCGGCCAGCGGCAGCGCGAGCCACAGCCACGGGTGCAACTGCGGCGGCAGGTCGAACAGGCGCTCGCCGATCAGCGCCATGGCGATTTCGGCGCAGGCGCTGGCGAGCAGGCCGGCCAGCAGGCCCAGGGCGAGAAACTCGCTCCACAGGCCGCGGGCAAGGTAGGCGTGCTGGGCACCCAGGGTGCGCAGCAGGACGGCTTCCTGGCGGCGAGCGTCGAGGCTGGCCAGCAGCGTGGCGACGACGACGGCCATGCCGGCGGCGAGCAGGAAACCCAGCAGCAGCTGAATCGCGCCGATGATCTGGGCAAACACGGCTTCGATATTGGCGATGAGCTTGTCGAGCGCGAGCACGGTGATGCCGGGGAAGGTTTTGACGAAGCCGGGCAGCACGCGGGTCGCCTGCGGCGGCACGTAGACGCTGGCAATGGCGCTGGCGGGCAGGGCATCGAGCTGGCCGGGGGCGAAAAT
>NZ_MKUG01000160.1 GCF_001897685.1 Thiobacillus sp. 65-1402 | reverse complement strand
TACGAACCCTTCATCGACACCATCATCATCTGCACCATGACTGCGCTGGTCATCGTCATCACCGGCGTCTACAACGATCCGGCCACCCTGGCGATCCGTGAAGCGAGCAAGGGGGCGGCGCTGACCTCGGTGGCATTCGCCACGGTGTCGGACTGGTTCCCGGCCATCCTCACGCTGTCGGTGGTGTTGTTCGCGTACAGCACCATGATCTCGTGGTCCTACTACGGTGAGCGCTGCTGGGCCTATCTCTTCGGCGAACGGACCTCGATCGCCTACCGGGTGGCCTTCCTCGTGTTCATTGTCATCGCCTCGGTGGCGAGCGCGTCCAACATGGTCGACTTCACCGACCTGCTGGTGCTGGCGATGGCCTTTCCCAACCTGTTGGGGCTTTATCTGCTGAGCGGCAAGGTGCGGGCGATGCTGACCGACTACCAAAACAAGCTGAGAAGTGGCGAACTCGACCGCGAAATCGTGAAGGACTGAATACCGCCTGGCCGACGCCGGTTCAGCGAGGGCTCGAGTTGAAGCGGTGCAGCCGGCGCTCGGTCAGCACCGCGTCGAGCGGCATGTCCCACGGTTCGTGCGGCAGCGCCTCCACCCGCTGGCATTCGTAGGCGACGCCCACCAGGCGCGGCTTGCGCCACAGCCGCCGGTGCTGCATGAAAGCCAGTGTCGCATCGTAGTAACCGCCGCCCATTCCCAGGCGATGACCCTGCAGATCGAATCCCACCAGCGGCATCAGCAGCAGGTCGAGCTGGCGCGCGCGCAGCGGCTTTGCATCCAGCGGCTCGGGAATGCCGTAGCGGTTCGGCGACATGCGCGTGTCGCGCCCGACGCGCCCGAAGCGCATTACCCGTCCACGGCGCGGCAGAATCGGCAGATAGCAGTCGCGCTGCATGCACAGCGCCTGATTGAGCAGGGGGTGAACGTCGAACTCGCCGCCCTGCGGCAGATAGAAACCGATGCGTTGCGCGCGCAGCAACAGGCCGTGGCGCAGCGCCAGCCGCAGCGACGCGCGCGCGGCATGACGGCGCTCGGTCGGCCGCATCGCGTTGCGCGCGGCCTTGAGCTGGCGTCGCAGGGTGTATTTGTCCATCAGGAAATGAGGGTTCCCCGCCTGTGCCGTGACTGGCTGCGGACTCTTGAACCTGGGTCCAAGACGGCCGCGTTCAAAGACGCTTTGGGCACATGAGACATGTCACGCGCACACCCGCATCGGAATAGACCGCAGCCTTGCACGTATGCATTGGTTCAGAGAAATTGCAACCAGCCTCGAACACCGCAGGGAACAACGCCAGTTTAGAAGAGTTTGTCCTGATCTTCCAGCACTGCATCGAGCAGGCTGTTGCAATGCGTCAGGCGCGCGCGCGCTTCCTCGATCAGACCGCCGCCGCCCTGGGTCAGCAGGTCGTGCGCCAGGTTGAGTCCCGCCATGATGGCGATGCGCTCGGCGCCGATCACCTTGCTCTTGTCGCGGATCTCGCGCATTTTCTCGTCCAGGTAACTGGCCGCCGCGATCAGCGCGGATTCTTCCTCGCGCGAGCACGCCACCTTGTAGGCGCGGCCCAGAATATGGATGTCGATGGAACGCGGGGCAGCCATCACACGTCCTCCGGCAGCGTTTCGAGCAGCGCCTGCAGCCGGGCTTTGGCGGCGTCCAGCCGGGCCGTCAGCTGTTTGCCGTCCTGCTGCGCGACCAGCAACTGCTGGCGCAGGGCGATGTTTTCCTGCCGCAGCGCGTGGCAAAGCGCGGCCACCTGGCGGATTTTGGCTTCGAGGGCATCGAGTTCAGCTTGCATTGCGGGACTATAGCACCCGCAAGGGGTACGCCGGCGGGTAGCCCCGCTACTGCGCAGCGACCCTTCCGCAGGGGGCGATGTGCAGCCGGTCAATCCGATCCGTATAATGCGCGCCTTCAGGTGCCGACGCGGCTTTCCGCCGCCGAGGATAAACGGGAAACAGGTGCGCGATCTTGTCGCCATGCCTGTGCTGCCCCCGCAACGGTAAGCGCTAAACGGTCCATCACACAGCCACTGGGTTCGCCCGGGAAGGCGATGCACTTCAGGCGCGAGCCCGGATACCGGCCTGAGCCCTGTCGCGACGGAAGTCGCCCAGCGGATCGTGCAACGCGCCTGCGGGGAAGCGGGCGCCCAAACCGGAAGTCATCATGCGTCAAACCCCTCTCGCGCTCGCCCTCGGCGTCGCCCTCGCTTCGCCCGCCCACGCGGAAGCCTTGCCGGAATATGTCTGGGATACCATCGTCGTTACGCCGAGCCGTTTTCCGCAGGCACTTTCCGACCAGGCCGCCAACGCCACGGTGATCACCCGGCAGGACATCGCGGACAGCCCGCAGGCCACACTGCCGGAAATCCTGGCGCAGCAAGCCGGCATTGGCATGCGCGACCTGTACGGCAACAATGCGGCCGCCAGCACGGTCGACCTGCGCGGCTTCGGCGCCGCGGGCGACCAGAACACCCTGATCCTGCTGGACGGCCGCCGCCTGAATGACATCGACCTCTCGGCGATCGACTGGGCGGCGCTGCCGCTTTCCGCCATCGAGCGCATCGAGATCGTGCGCGGCGGTTCCAGCGTGCTGCATGGCGCGGGCGCGGTGGCCGGTGTCGTCAACATCATCACCCGTTCCCCGCTCAGGGTGCCAAATCAGGCGGCCGCCAAGGTGCAGCTGGGCAGCTTCAGTACCCGGAACGCCCAGTTGACCGGCAACCTGGCGAGCGACACAGCGGGTCTCCGCATCACCGCCGACCATTTCCGCTCCGACGGCTGGCGCGACAACAATGCAAGCACACAGCGCAGCCTCAATGGCGACGCGCGCTGGAAACACGACCGCGGCGAACTGGTCTTCAAGTTCGGCGGTGCAACGCAGGAGACACGCCTGCCCGGCCCGCGCACGGTCGAGCCCGATATCGGCCTGAATGAAGTGGCGACCGACCCGGAAGGCACCCACACCCCGCTCGACTGGGCGAAGCGCAAGGGCTACCAGGCGGGGCTGAACGGCAGCTTCGAATTCGGGCGCACTGACGTGATGCTCGATCTGGACTATCGCAACAAGCAGCAGCAGGCCTACTTCGATTTCGGCGGGTTTCCCGAATTCAAGGATGCCGATCTCGACATGTGGAATTTCTCGCCGCGCGTGCGACGGCCGTTCAAAGCGGGCGGCATCGCGCACAGCCTGGTTCTGGGCGCCGACGTCCAGCGCTGGGATTACCGGCTGCGTACATCGAACGCCCCGGCCAACATTGGCACGCCCATCAATCGGGTGGCGGCCGTGCAGAATTCGACCGGCCTGTATGTGCGCGACGAGATGCAGCTGAATCCGGCCACGAAATTTTCGCTAGGCGGCCGCTACGAGTGGTTTGAGATCGATGCGGACGACCGGTTCGACGCGGCAGCGCCGGGCGGCCTGTTCGGCAGTGGAGCGCTGGCCGGCAGCCAGAACGAGGCCGAATATGCCTGGGAAATGGGGATCAATCACCGACTGAATCCGCAACATGCGCTGTTTGCGCGGCTGGCGCGCAGCTTCCGCTTCGCCACGGTGGACGAGGTGTATGGATTCTCGCCCGGCTTTACGCACGAATTCCAGTTTCTCAAACCGCAGACTTCGCAGGATGTCCAGGCCGGCTGGGAGTGGGGCAGCGGCGCCAGCCGGCTGCGTACCGCAGCGTATTACATGCGAGTGAAGGACGAAATCCACCTCGACACCTACACGACGGGCATCGGCAATACCAATTTCTCGCCGCTGCGGCGTTATGGTGCGGAATTCGAAGCGTATGGCCGTCAGGGTTCGGTGGTTCTGCGCGCGGCCTATACGCTCGCCTTTGCGGAATTTACCGACGGCATGCTGGATGGCGTCGCGCTCAAAGGCAGGGAGGTTCCGCTGGTTCCGCGCCACAAGCTGTCGCTCGGCGCAGTGTGGCATATCGATGAGCAGACCCGGCTGTCCACCGACGTCCAGTATGTCGGCAATCAGCGCATGGAAAACGATGAGCCCAATCGCTTCAGTCAGAAAATCCCAGCCTACACCCTGGTCGATCTCAAGCTGATGCGGCAGGTGGGCAACTGGCAGTTGGCCGTTGCGCTCAACAACGTGTTCGACACGGACTATTACAGCTATGCCGTGCACAGCACGAGCAACACCGACCGCTTCAACGCCTACCCCCTGCCGGGCCGCAACGGCTGGGTGAGCGTCGAGTACACGTTCAAATAAGCGGAGCGAGGGGCGATAATGCGCGGATGTGTGACCTTCGTTCACCTGTCGATGGACGTGTTTCGTGAGTGCTGAATCGGACCTGTCCGATCGCGGCGCCCGCCACGCTGCCCGCATGGCGCGCAAGAAAGCGCTGATCGACGCCGCCATCGCCGCCGCCACCGACGCGCGCGGACTGCTGCTCGTCATCACCGGCAACGGCAAGGGCAAGAGCACCGCAGCGTTCGGCATGGTGGCGCGCGCGCTCGGCCACGGCATGAAGATCGGCGTGGTGCAGTTCATCAAGAGCCGCACCGATACCGGCGAGGAGGCCTTTCTCGGCCGCCAGCCCGGCGTCGAGTGGCACGTCACCGGCGACGGCTTCACCTGGGACACGCAGAACCGCGAGCAGGACATCGCCACCGCCCGCCGCGGCTGGGCGATTGCCGCGCGCATGCTGGCCGATCCGTCGTACCAGCTGGTCGTGCTCGACGAGTTGACCTATCTGTTGAGCTACGGCTATCTCGACGCCGACACGGTGCTCGATGCGCTGGCGCAGCGTCCGCCGATGCAGCACGCCGTCGTCACCGGGCGCGCTGCGCCGCATGCCCTGACCGAGCTGGCCGACACCGTGTCGGTCATCGCCGACGAGAAGCATGCGTTCCGCGCCGGGGTGAAGGCACAGCCCGGCATCGACCTGTAGGCAGCGCCATTCCGGAGACCCCCAAATCAGGCTGCGCGGGCTATGTTGTATTAGATGCACCGCGACATTTGATTCAGTCTTCAGGGAGCTCGACATGGACAAGGACATTCAGCATTACACCGACATCGCCGCCGCCTACGCCACCGAGGCGGGGTTGAAGATCCTTGCCGCTATTGCCTTCTGGATCATCGGCCGCTGGCTGATCGGACTGGTCGGGCGCATGTTGCAGGCGGCGCTGGGCAGGCAAAAGGTCGATTCCACACTGATGCGCTACATCGGCAGCTTCGTCGCGGTCACCCTCAACATCGTGCTGGTGGTCGCCATCCTCGGCTACTTCGGGGTGCAGACGACGACCTTCGCCGCCCTGGTCGCCGGCATCGGCATCGCCATCGGCGCCGCCTGGGGCGGGCTGCTGTCCAACCTGGCCGCGGGCGCCTTCCTCATCGTGCTGAAGCCGTTCAAGGTGGGCGACTTCATCACCGCCGGCGGCGTCACCGGCACGGTCAGGGAAATCGGCCTGTTCGCCACCGGCCTCGACACCCCCGACAACGTGTTCACCATCATCGGCAACGGCAAGATCTTTGGCGACACCATCCAGAACTTCAGCACCAATGCCTTCCGCCGCGTCGAGCTGAAATGCCAGCTCGCGGGCAGCGCCGACCACGTCGCCGCCATGCAGCTGCTGCGCGACAAGCTGCAGGCGATTCCCAACGTGCTGGCCGAGCCTGCGGTGGAAGTCGAAATCCTCGAATTCAACCTGGTCGGGCCGGTGCTCGCGGTGCGCCCGTTCTGCCACACCGACCATTACTGGCAGGTGTATTTCGACGGCAACCGCGTCATCCGCGAAGCGCTGGCCGCAGCCGGCTTCCCGGCGCCGATGCCGGCGCAGCTGATGCTCACCCGCGCGGCTTGAGCGGCACCTACATCGGGCGCTTTGCGCCGTCGCCCACCGGCCCCCTGCATCAGGGCTCGCTGGTCGCCGCGCTGGCGAGCTTTCTCGATGCCCGCGCGGCAAACGGGCGCTGGCTGGTGCGCATGGAAGACCTCGACCGTCCGCGCTGCGAGCCCGCTGCGGCCGCCACCATCCTGCGCCAGTTGGAAGCCTATGGCCTGCACTGGGATGGCGCGGTGCTCCATCAATCGCATCGCGACGACGCCTACGCTGCGGCGCTGGATGAGCTGAAAGCCCTCGGCGCAGTTTATCCCTGCGCCTGCAGCCGCAGCCAGCTTGCGCAGGCGCCGCGAAACCACGAGGGTGACATCGTCTATCCCGGCACCTGCCGGGCAGGGCTGCCACCGGGCGCAGCCGCACGCGCCTGGCGCGTGCGTGTGCCGGATGTGAGCGCCCACTTTCGTGACCGCATCCAGGGCGGCCTGCAGCAGAATCTGGCGCATGAGGTCGGCGACTTCATCGTCAGGCGTGCCGACGGGCTGTTCGCCTACCAGCTGGCGGTGGTGGTGGACGATGCCTTCCAGGGCATCACCGACGTGGTGCGCGGCGCCGACCTGTTGTGGAACACCCCGCGCCAGATTTACCTGCAAAGGCTGCTGGGCTTGCCCCTGCCGGCCTATGCCCATGTGCCGCTCATCACCAATGCCGCCGGGCAGAAGCTGTCGAAGCAGACCCTGGCCCCCGCCCTGCCCGCGAGCGGGCGCGGCGCCGTGCTGGCGCAGGCCCTCGCCGCGCTGGGGCACCCGCCGCCGGCTGAGCTGGAACACGCCGAGCCGGCCGAACTGCTGGCGTGGGCAAGCGCGCACTGGCGGATCGAAAACGTGCCCACCCGTCCGGCGATTGCCAATCCCGAGCAAGCCCGCGACAATCCTTCCAGCCCCTAGCCCCTAGCCCCTAGCCCCTAGCCCCTAGCCCCTAACTGCAATGGCCCAGCTCCCTCCCGCCGTCGAACAAGTCCTGCGCGTTCACGCCGCATTCATCCACACCGTCGTCAATGCGCTGCGCGACCGCAGCCAGCTGCCCGACCTGATGAAACAGCTCGACGCCGCCGAACAGGCCGGCTGGGCGCGGCTGGCCGGCGCGCTGCGCCATGTCGTCAACGGCCGCCGCGACCCGTCGATCAAGCTGGGGCTGGACGAGGAGGACGCGATTCTGCTCGATGCCATCCTGCGCGGCATCGACAATCCCGCCACGCTGCCGCCGCTCGATGCCCAGCCCGACGGCAGCGCCGCCGCGCCGGGCCTCGCCGCGCTGATCGACGCCGCGGCGCGCGGCGACGCGCAGGCGATGTCAGTACTCGCCAACATGGCCGAGCAGATGATGAAGGCGGGCGGCGACATGGCGCTGCTGGGCGGACGCATGCGCCGGCTGGTCAACGGCGAGCGCGACGCCGACCAGCTGGTCGGCGGGATGGGGCCGCTGGGGCGCGAACTGCTGATCAGCCTGCTCGACGAGCTGGCCAGGCTGCGGCCGCAGTGAGCGGGCGCAGGGGGGCTTTGACAGCTCCTGCCGGCGTCAGCTAAAATGCGCGCCTTTTCGGCGGTCGCTAGCCGAAGAAGCTACCCTTCAGGTGATGTAGCTCAGTCGGTTAGAGCATCGGATTCATAATCCGGGGGTCGGTGGTTCAAGTCCACTCATCACCACCACATTCCTTTTCGTCGCTGCGCTGATTCAGGTGTCGCGGCGGAGACTCTGCCCCCAGTCTATTCACTGTTCCGGCACCTTATGAAAAAAATCTACATCAAAACCTTCGGCTGCCAGATGAACGAGTACGACTCGGACAAGATGGCCGACGTGCTCAATCTGGCCGAAGGCCTGACCCCGACGTCCACGCCGGACGACGCCGACGTCATCCTGTTCAACACCTGCTCGGTGCGCGAAAAGGCGCAGGAAAAGGTGTTCCACGACCTTGGCCGGGTGCGCCACCTGAAAGCGGCCAACCCCAACCTCATCATCGGCGTCGGCGGCTGCGTGGCCAGCCAGGAAGGCGCGGCGATCGTGTCGCGCGCGCCCTTCGTCGACGTGGTGTTCGGCCCGCAGACGCTGCACCGCCTGCCCGAACTGATCGCGAAGAAACGCGAGACCGGGCGCGCCCAGGTCGACATCAGCTTTCCCGAGATCGAGAAGTTCGACCACCTGCCGCCGGCGCGCGTCGAGGGCGCGTCGGCCTTCGTCTCGATCATGGAAGGCTGCTCCAAGTACTGCACCTTCTGTGTCGTCCCCTACACCCGCGGCGAGGAAGTCTCGCGGCCGTTCGACGACGTCATCGCCGAAGTGTCCGACCTGGCCGGGCGCGGGGTGAAGGAAGTCACCCTCTTGGGGCAGAACGTCAACGCCTACCAGGGCGCGCTGCACGACGGCGGCAGCGCCGACTTCGCCTTTTTATTGGAGATGGTGCACGAGGTTCCCGGTATCGAGCGCATCCGCTACACCACCAGCCACCCGCGCGAAATGACGCAGCGGCTGATCGACTGCTACGGCACGCTGCCGAAGCTGGTGTCGCACCTGCATCTGCCGGTGCAGTCCGGCTCCGACCGCATCCTCGCGGCGATGAAGCGCGGCCACAGCGTGCTCGAATTCAAATCGATCGTGCGGAAATTGCGCGAACGGCGTCCCGACCTCTGCCTGTCGTCGGACTTCATCGTCGGCTTTCCCGGCGAGACCGAGGCCGATTTCGAGGCGACCATGAAGCTGATCGAGGAACTCGACTTCGACGCCAGCTTCTCCTTCATCTACAGCAAGCGCCCCGGCACCCCGGCCTCCGACTACCCGGACGACGTCACGGCCGAGCTGAAGACGCAGCGGCTGATGCGTCTGCAGGCGCAGATCGAGATGCAGGCGCAGCGGGTCAACCAGGCCATGGTCGGCACCGTGCAGCGCGTGCTGGTCGAAGGCCGTGCCCGCAAGAACGCCGAGGAGCTCGCCGGCCGCACCGACAACAACCGCATCGTCAACTTCGCCGGCCAGCCGCGCCTGATCGGCCGCTTCGTCGACGTCGTCATCACCCAGGCCCTGCCGCACAGTCTGCGCGGCGAGGTCGCCATCAGCGAAAGCGGAAGCGCTTGAAAACCGACATCGTCGAACTGCGGCTGGCGCCGGAAGACAACCGGCGCCTGGCCAACCTGTGCGGCCCCATGGACGAGAACCTGCGCCAGATCGAGGCGGCGTTCGACGTCACCATCGGCCGCCGCGGCGCCAGTTTCCGCTTCAGCGGCAACGCCGCGCAGGCGGAGAAGGGGGCGCAGGCAATCGAGCATTTCTACAACCGCGCGCACGATGCGCTCTCGCTCGACGACATCCAGCTGGGGCTGGTCGAGATCACGCGCGGCCGCGCCGACGAGGAAGGCCCCGCCTTGCGCACGCGGCGGGCCGACCTGCGTGCGCGCA
>NZ_MKUG01000159.1 GCF_001897685.1 Thiobacillus sp. 65-1402 | reverse complement strand
CCAGGTGCGGCCGTCAACGTGGCCTTTTTCATGGCCGATCTTGAGGCGCAGCGCGCCGAGCGCGTCGTTCACCACCTTGGCGCGGTCGGCGCCGAAGAAGATGAGGTCGCCGTTGGCAGCACCGGTGCGTTCGATCACCGCGGCGAGCGACGCTGCGGAGAGATTCTTGACGATGGGCGACTGCAGGCCGGCTTCGTTGAGTTGCGTGACGTCGTTGACCTTGATGTAGGCAAGCCCCTTGGCGCCGTAGATTTTCACGAACTCGGTGTAGCCGTCGATCTCGCCGCGGCTCAAGCTGGCGCCGCCGGGAATGCGCAGCGCGGCGACACGGCCCTTGGGGTCGTTGGCCGGGCCGGAGAAGACCTTGAACGCGACCTCCTTCATGACGTCGCCGACGTCGACGATTTCCAGCGTCACCCGCATGTCAGGCTTGTCGGAGCCGTATTTGTTCATCGCCTCGGCGTAGGTCATGCGCGGGAAGGCGGCGGGCAGGGCTATGTCCTGAGCCTTCTGCATCATGTCGCGGATCATGCCCTCGACCAGGTTCATGATCGCCTCCTCGCCCATGAACGAGGTTTCGAGGTCGACCTGGGTGAACTCGGGCTGGCGGTCGGCGCGCAGGTCCTCGTCGCGGAAGCACTTGGTGATCTGGAAGTAGCGGTCGACGCCCGACACCATCAAAAGCTGCTTGAACAGCTGCGGCGACTGCGGCAGCGCGTAGAACATGCCGTCGTGCACCCGGCTCGGCACCAGGTAGTCGCGCGCGCCTTCCGGGGTGGAGCGCGTCAGCATCGGCGTTTCGACTTCCATGAAGCCGTGCGCGTCGAGGTAGTCGCGCATCAGCTTGGAGACGCGATAGCGCAGCTTGAGGTTCTTCTGCATCGGCTCGCGGCGCAGGTCGAGGTAGCGGTACTGCAGGCGGATGTTCTCGTTGATGGTGTCGTCGTCGATCTGGAACGGCGGCGTCAGCGAGGGGTTCAGCACCTCCAGTTTTTTGGTCAGCAGCTCGACCATGCCGGTCGGCATGTTGGGGTTTTCGGTGCCGGCGGGACGCGGCCGCACCAGGCCCTCGATCTTCAGCACGAATTCGGAGCGCACATCCTCGGCCAGCCTGAACGCTTCCGGGGTGTCGGGGTCGATCACCACCTGCATCATGCCCTCGCGGTCGCGCAGGTCGATGAAGATCACCCCGCCATGGTCGCGCCGCCGGTGCGCCCAGCCGCACAGGGTGACGGTGTTGCCGATGTCGGCGGCGCTGACGCCCCCGCAGTAATGAGTACGCATGTTGTTTCCTATTTAATGCCGGGGCGCGCTTCGCTCGAAGCAACGCCCATCGAGACGATGTATTTCAATGCGCGGTCGACCGACACGTCCAGCTCGACGACCTCGCTCTTTTTCACGTAAAAATAAAAGCCGTTCACCGGGCTCGGCGTAGTGGGGATGAACACCGCCACGTGTTCGTCCGGCAGCACCCGCGCCACCTCGTCCGGCACATTGGTCTGGAACGCCAGCGACCACGCCTCCGGATGCGGATAGCGCACCAGCAGCACTTTTCTGAACGCGTGGCCGTTGCCCGACAGCAGGGTGTCGGACACCTGCTTGACGCTGCCGTAGATGGTTTTCACCACCGGGATGCGGGTCAGCTGGCGCTCCCAGAAGTCGATGATCTTCTGGCCGAAGAAATTGGCGCCGAACATGCCGGTCAGCACAATGGTCAGCAGCGTCAGGATCACGCCGAGACCGGGAATCCGCATCCCCAGCCAGGCCTCGGGCTGCCATTCGGCGGGCAGCACCATCAGGCTCTGATCCATGGTGCCGATCAACAGATTGAGCACCCACAGGGTGATCCCCAGGGGTACCCAGATCAGCAGGCCGGTAATGAAATAGCGCTTCATTCGTTCCAATCAGTCAAAAACGAAGAAGCGGGCGGCTTGCACCGCCCGCTTCCAGGTCGATCCCGCCGCGTCAGTTACACGCCGGACAGGCGCCCGTGCCACAGGCTGGGGAGGGCGCTTCGGGCTTCGTTTCGGCCGGTTTGCTGCCGCCGCCCTTGAAATCGGTGGCATACCAGCCGGTCCCTTTCAGGGCGAAGCCGGCCGCCGTGAGCTGCTTGGCGTATTCGGCCTTGCCGCACGACGGGCAATCTGTCAGCGGCGCGTCGGATATTTTTTGCATTTCGTCCTGCGAAAAACCGCAGGACGCACATTTGTAGGCATAAATCGGCATGATTCGCTCCGATAAATCAAGAAGTTGCGGAATTATACCCAAACGACGGGCACAAGTACCCAAACGACGGCACAAGTACCCAAACGACGGGCACATGTCCCAAACAGCGGGCACACGTCCGAATCTGGCGCCGGCTTGCCGGGTTTCAAGATGCCGGCACTACCAGGCCAAACTCAGGCTGCCGTAGACGCGGCGGCTGAAGACGTTTTCCTCGCGAAACTCGCCGTAATCCTTGCCCAGATTCTGCCCCACCAGGGCGGTTTCCACTTCGCGCCCCTCCCACTTCCAGCGACGCGCCAGGCGTGCATCCCAGCGGGTGAAGGCTTGGGTGACATCGCCTTCGGACAGCCATTTCATGCGCCCCGATCGATACGCCCCCGCGCTGGCCATCCAGCCCTGCCCCAGATCGTAGCGAGCGAGCAGGCTGAAACTGTTGCGCGGCGCCGACCGTGCCAGGTCCCGGTCGACACTCGGGCCCGCATCGATGAAAGCGCGCGCATATTGCGCCGACAGCCGCAAATTGGACACAGGCTGCCAATGCAGTTGCAAGTCACCGCCACGCACCGAGAAATCTTCGCGGTTGGTGAACCGCCCCGGCGAGCCGCTGCTGTTAATGTGATCATGGATCGTGTCGCGAAACAGCTTGATATCCAGTTGCACGTGCATTGCCGCATAGTCGCCGACATAGCCGATTTCACGCGAAAGTATGCGTTCGGGACGCAGCGGGCTGGAGGGCGCGAATACCTGCTCGAGCAAGGTCCCGGTCGTCGTGTAGTAGGACACGTTCCCTTTCTGCTCGAAGAAAGTGGGGGAGCGGTAGGCCTGCGAGACATTCAGGCGCAGCGTGTGCCCTTCGGCCAGGGTGTAGTTGACCGCCGCGCGCGGGGAAACGTCAGTGCCGGTGAAATAGTGGTGTTCCAGCATTGCACCACCCTGCACGAGCAGATCGGGGCGCGCCCGCCATTCCAGGTTGGCATAGGCGCGCCCGAGCGTGCCGCCCAGCGTATCGTGCGTATTCAAATAGCGCTGACTTTCCACCGTTTCGTGCCGCACCTCGGCCCCCCACACCATCCGCCAGTCCGCCGTAATGCGCCGGTTGGCCTGGAACTCGAGGTTGGCGCGCGTCTGCGTAACATCGACCCCGGCATCGAGGAGAAACGGGGTGACAATCGGAAAGACCGGGGGAACGAGAGGGGTGACATTGGGCGCATCCAGCACATTGCGGCTGAAGTATGCCTGCACCATCCATTCGTCGTCGGCATCGCGCACCCGCCGATATTTAAACTGCACGTACTGCGCCGACACATTCTGCCCGGTCGGCTCCTCTGGATTCCGAGAATAGCCGGCCTGCCAGTCGCCGACACTCAGGCCAAACTGCGCGCTGAATTCGTCGCTGGACGAAATCCGGTAATCTCCCCGTCCACTCAGGAAATAGGTCTGGGTTTCCTCATACATCTTCGCTGCGGCATTCCCATCGCGCACATCGGTCTCAAAACGATCGCGGGTCTGCGCGGACAGGGTCACGCGGTAACGCAGATCCCCCTGCTCGCCGCCGTGGCGCAGCGTCAACCCCGACATGCCCTGCTCGCCATATTGCACGGAAGCGAAGTCACCCAGCGTCTGGCTCGGATCCTTCGTGATGATATTGATGACCGCCAGAAAGGCGTTGGCGCCGTAAGTCGCGGCATTGGGCCCGCGCACCACCTCGATGCGCTCGATATCGTCGATGGACAGCGGCAGCTCGCCCCAGTTGACCTGTCCATAGGCGGCGCTATAGATCGAGCGCCCGTCCACCAGCACCTGGAAGCGCCGCGAAAACGCATCGGCCATGCCGTGGTAGCCGATTGCCCATGTGTTGTCGCGGGTATAAGCCACCGAAAAGCCCGGCACCAGCCGCAGCAGATCCGGAATATCGCGAAAGCCCGAGGCGCGGATCATGGGCTGGTCGATGACGGTGACGGCAGCCGGCGTCTCGTTCACCGGCTGCGACAGGCGCGACGCCGACAGCACCACCGGCAAGTCGTCGAGGAAATCGGATTCGGTGATCTCCGCCCGCGCCAGGGCAGGCGACAGCAAGCCCCCGCCCAGCAGTAGCGCCATGCTCAACGCGCCGGATGCCATGTGTTTTTTACCGTTCACCCCGTGTCGGCGCGCCGTGCGCGCCGCCCTCCTCTCCGCCCCATTTATTCTGAATGCGAGGGTTATCGGCCGACCGTCCTGTGCGCTTGAGACTCAGAACGGAATATCGTCATCCATGTCGTCGAACCCGCTGCTCACGGGCCGCTGCGCCGCCGCGGGAGCGCTGGTGCCCGCATTGCCGCGCGGCTGGCTGCGCGGCTGCGGGGACTGGTTGAAGCCGCCGTCGTCCATGTCGGCCATGCCGCCGCCGGCACGGCTGCCGAGCATCTGCATGCGGTCGCCGCGGATTTCGGTGGCGTATTTCTCGATGCCTTCCTTGTCGGTGTATTTGCGGGTGCGGATCGAGCCCTCGACGTAGACCTGGCTGCCCTTCTTCAGGTACTGGCCGCAGACCTCCGCGGTGCGGCCGAAAAAGCTGACGCGATGCCATTCCGTCGCTTCGACCATCTGGCCGGTCTTGTCCTTGTATTTGTCAGTGGTGGCGATGGCGAGGTTGGCGACGGCCTCACCGCTCGGCAGATAGCGCATTTCAGGATCGCGCCCGAGGTTGCCGACCAGAATCACTTTGTTGACGGATGCCATGTTTTCCCCTGAATTGAGCTTGAAGTGTTGCGGATTCTATCAGGCCGGCCTGTCAGGCAGCAGCTGTCTCCAGCAGGCTGCGCACGCCGGCCTCGTCCCAGCCCTTGAGGCTGACCTTGAGCATGGCCACGCCTTCTTCGGCCAGCACCACGGCTTCCACCACGCCTGCCACACCGGCCAGCTGCGCTTTCAGCAAGGCGGCCTGATCCGCCGGCATCGCCCCCACGCGGAACATGCGGGTCTTGATCGCCGGCGGCGGCGTCATCGACAGGCTCGCGATCAGCCAAGTCGCCATCAAGGTCACGCAGAACAGGAATACGGCCTGGAAGCCATGATGCTGCGCCAGCCAGCCGCCGAACGCCCCGCCAAAGAACAGTCCCAGCGCCTGCGCGGTGTTGTAGACGCCCATCGCGGTGCCCTTGGCCGACACCGGCGCAAGCTTGGAGATCAGCGAAGGCAGGCTGGCTTCGAGCAGGTTGAAGGCGACAAAGTAGAAAAACAGCGCCCACACGATGCCCCAGAAATGGTCGATGCCGAACGCCAGCCCGAATTGCGCCAGCAGCATCAGCGCCACCGCGCCGATGAACACCGGCTTCATGCGGCCGCGCTTTTCGCCATAAATAATGGCGGGCACCATCAGCACGAAGGAGCCCAGCAACACCGGCAAGTACACCGCCCAGTGGTGGTCGGCGGCCAGCCCGCTGTCCTTGAGCGCCACCGGCACCACCACAAACATCGCCATCTGCGCGGCATGCAGCGCAAAAATCCCGA
Source organism: Thiobacillus sp. 65-1402 (assembly GCF_001897685.1). Lineage (GTDB taxonomy): Bacteria > Pseudomonadota > Gammaproteobacteria > Burkholderiales > Thiobacillaceae > Thiobacillus. The sequence continues at coordinate 14,644 of NZ_MKUG01000159.1, read as the reverse complement.
AGTCGAGCCGCAATAACTGGCGGTTGCGCAACACGTCTTTCAGCCGCGCCGGATTAGCCTGGGCATCGGCATGAAAATGGCTGTCCGCGGGATCGGGCACCCATACTTTCACCACCCAGATGGCGGCCAGCGCCAGGATGCCGGTCAGCGCGAAGATCCCCGGCACACCGATCACGCGATTGAGCGCCGGCCCCGCCACCAGCGACACGGCAAAAGCGAGGCCGATGGTCGAGCCGACCAGCGCCATCGCCTTGGTGCGGTGTTCCTCGCGCGTGAGGTCGGCGAGCATGGCGGTAACGGCGGCGGAAATGGCGCCGGCACCCTGCAGCGCGCGGCCGAAAATGGTCCAGTAGATATCGCTCGCCGTTGCCGCAACGAAGCTGCCGAGCGCGAATACGAGCAATCCGAAGATGATGACCTTCTTGCGTCCGATGCGGTCGGATGCCATGCCGAAGGGGATCATCAGGATCGCCTGGGTCAGGCCGTACATGCCAAGCGCGAGGCCGACGAGGGCGTGATCGGTGCCGCCCGGCAGATGCTCGGCGTACAGCGCGAACACCGGCAGGATCAGGAACATGCCCAGCATGCGCAGGCCGAAAATCGCCGCCAGGCCCGCTGCAGCGCGTTTTTCGGCGCGGGTCATGCTTTCTGACAGGTCGATGTGAGCCACTGCGGGATTCGGTGAATGCGGGAAGTCCGTTATATTAGCAGGTTGCGAATTACGCTCCCGCCGTCAAACCTCATGGAATACATCCGCATCCGCGGCGCCCGCACCCACAACCTGAAAAACGTCAACCTCGACCTGCCGCGCAACAAGCTGGTGGTGATCACCGGGCTGTCGGGTTCGGGCAAGTCCTCGCTGGCGTTCGACACGCTCTACGCCGAAGGGCAGCGGCGCTACGTCGAGTCGCTGTCGGCCTATGCGCGGCAGTTCCTGCAGTTGATGGAGAAACCCGACGTCGACCTGATCGAGGGCCTCTCCCCGGCGATCTCGATCGAGCAGAAGGCCACCAGCCACAACCCGCGCTCGACCGTCGGCACCGTCACCGAGATCCACGACTACCTGCGCCTGCTATACGCGCGGGTCGGCGACCCGCAGTGTCCGGAGCATGGCATCACGCTGGCGGCGCAGACGGTGTCGCAGATGGTCGATGCGGTGCTGGCGCTGCCGGAGGACACCCGGCTGATGATCCTGGCGCCGCTGGTGGTGGGCAGGAAGGGCGAGAACCTCGAACTGTTCGCCGAACTGCGCGCGCAGGGCTTCGTGCGGGTGCGGGTCGACGGCAAGGTGCACGAGATCGATGCGGTGCCCAAGCTCGACAAGAACAAGAAGCACACCATTGAGGTGGTGGTCGACCGGTTGAAGGTGCGTACCGACGCCAAGCAGCGTCTCGCCGAAAGCTTCGAGACCGCGTTGCGCCATGCTGAGGGGCGCGCGCTGGCGGTGGAGATGGATGGCGGCGAGGAGCACCTCTTCTCTGCCAAATTCGCCTGCCCGGTGTGCAGCTACGCGCTGCCCGAGCTGGAGCCGCGCCTGTTCTCGTTCAACAACCCGATGGGCGCGTGCGCCACCTGCGACGGCCTCGGCCAGATCACCTTCTTCGACCCGGCGCGGGTAGTCGCCTTCCCGCATCTGTCGCTCGCCAGCGGCGCCATCAAGGGCTGGGACAAACGCAACCAGTTCTTCTACATGATGCTGCAAAGCCTGGCGATGCATTACGGCTTCGAACTCGACACGCCGTGGGAATCGCTGCCGCCGCGCATCCAGGACGTGATCCTCAACGGCTCTGGCCGCGAGGCGATCGCCTTCCAGACGCTGGCGCCGCGCGGCGGCTACACCACCAAGAGTTATCCATTCGAGGGCGTGCTCGCCAACATGGAGCGCCGCTACCACGAGTCCGACTCGATGGCGGTGCGCGAGGAGCTCGCCAAGTACCAGAACAACAAGCCCTGCCCGGCCTGCGAGGGAACCCGCCTGCGCGAGGAAGCGCGCCATGTGATGGTCGGCGGCGTGCCCATCTATGAAGTCAGCGCGATGCCCCTGAAGCAGGTGCTGGGATTTTTCAAGGCGCTCAGGCTCGAAGGCCACCGCGCGCAGATCGCCGACAAGATCGTCAAGGAAATCATCGCGCGCGTCGGTTTCCTCAACAACGTCGGGCTCGATTACCTGTCGCTCGACCGTTCCGCCGACACCTTGTCGGGCGGCGAGGCGCAGCGCATCCGGCTCGCCTCGCAGATCGGCTCGGGCCTCACCGGCGTGATGTATGTCCTTGACGAACCGTCGATCGGCCTGCACCAGCGCGACAACGACCGCCTGCTGGCGACGTTGAAGCACCTGCGCGACATCGGCAACTCGGTGCTGGTAGTCGAGCACGACGAGGACGCGATCCGCGCCGCCGACTACGTGGTCGATATGGGCCCCGGCGCCGGCGTGCACGGCGGCGAAGTGGTGGCCGAAGGGACGCCGGAGGAAATCCGCCTGAGCCCGGCCTCGCTCACCGGCCAGTATCTGTCGGGACGGCGCGCGATCGCCATTCCCAAGAAACGCCGCGCACCCGATGCCGAAAGACAGCTGGTGGTGACGAATGCCAGCGGCAACAATTTGAAGAACGTCACGCTCAACCTGCCGGTGGGGCTGTTCGTCTGCGTCACCGGCGTCTCCGGATCGGGCAAATCGACGCTGATCAACGACACCCTCTACACCGCGGTTGCGCGCCACCTCTACGGCTCCAGCGCCGAGCCCGCGCCGCACGGCGAGATCCGCGGGCTGGCGTTTTTCGACAAGGTGATCAACGTCGACCAGTCGCCGATCGGCCGCACCCCGCGCTCCAACCCGGCCACCTACACCGGCCTTTTCACGCCGATCCGCGAACTCTTCGCCGGGGTGCCGGAAGCGCGCACGCGCGGCTACGGGCCCGGGCGTTTCTCGTTCAACGTCAAGGGCGGACGCTGCGAGGCCTGCCAGGGTGACGGCGTCATCAAGGTCGAGATGCACTTCCTGCCCGACATCTACGTGCCGTGCGACGTCTGCCACGGCGCGCGCTACAACCGCGAGACGCTGGAAGTGCAGTACAAGGGCAAGACCATCCGCGACGTGCTGGAAATGACCATCGAGCAGGCGCACGAATTCTTCGCCGCGGTGCCGGTGATCAAAAGGAAACTCCAGACCCTGCTCGACGTCGGCCTCGGCTACATCCGCCTCGGCCAGTCCGCCACCACGCTGTCGGGTGGCGAGGCGCAGCGGGTCAAGCTCGCGCTGGAGCTATCCAAACGCGACACCGGGCGCACGCTGTACATCCTCGACGAGCCGACTACGGGCCTGCATTTCGCCGACATCGACCTGCTGCTGAACGTGTTGCAGCGCTTGAGCGACGCCGGCAACAGCGTGGTCGTCATCGAACACAACCTGGATGTGATCAAGACCGCCGACTGGCTGATCGACCTTGGCCCCGAGGGCGGCGCCGGCGGCGGGCAGATCATCGCCGAAGGCACGCCCGAAGCCGTGTCCGACAACCCGGCCAGCCATACCGGCAAGTATCTGCAACCGGTGCTGGCGCGGCGCTGAGATGGCCGAACCCATTCGCCTCTCCAAGCTGATGTCGGAGCGCGGCCTGTGTTCGCGTCGCGAGGCCGACAGCTACATCGAGCGCGGGCTGGTGTTTGTCGACGGCAGACGGGTGAGCGAACTCGGCACCAAGGTCGACCCCGACTGCGCGATCCGCCTGGATAGCGCCGCCAGCGCGCAACAGCAACAGCGCGTCACCATCCTGCTGCACAAGCCGGTCGGCTATGTGTCCGGCCAGCCGGAGCCGGGCTATCAACCCGCCGTGGCCCTGATCCGCCCCGAGACCCAGTGGCGGGACGGACGCGCCGGCCCGGCCTTTCATCCCGCTCACCTGAAAGGCCTGGCGCCCGCCGGGCGGCTCGACATCGACTCGACCGGTCTCCTGGTGCTGACGCAGGACGGGCGCATCGCCAGACAGCTGATCGGCGACGATTCCGAGATCGAAAAGGAATACCTGGTGCGGGTAGCCGGGCGCCTCGATGAAGCAGGCCTCGCGCGGCTCAACCACGGCCTCTCGCTCGACGGCCACCGGCTGCGCCCGGCCAAGGTCGGCTGGCAGAACGCCGACCAGCTGCGCTTCATTCTGAAAGAAGGCCGCAAGCGCCAGATCCGCCGCATGTGCGAACTGGTCGGCCTGCAAGTCGTGGGGTTGAAGCGCGTGCGTATCGGGCGCGTGCGGCTGGGCGATCTGCCGCCGGGGCAATGGCGTTACCTGCGCCCGGACGAGCGTTTTTGAGTCTCACAGTGCAAATAAAAGCCGACAAGCTTGTTCCCGGTAGGTTTTGGCATTATTAATAAAAAGTGCGGGTTGCCAGACCCGCATTGCCTTTACATTCAATCCACACCAGGGAGACCTCCATGCAATCCAAACTTCTCGTCGCACTTTTCGCCGCCCTTGCGCTGACCGCCTGTAAAAAGGCGGAAGAGGCCGCCGCCCCCGCCGTGGAGCAGGCCAAGGAAGCGGCCGGCGCTGCTGCCGATTCCGCCAAGGAAGCGGCGGGCGCAGCCGCCGACGCAGCCGGCGCCGCCGCCACTGCTGCAGGAGAAGCCGCTACCGCAGCCGGTGACGCCGCTGCCGGGGCGGCCGCCGACGCCGCCAAGGGCGCCGCCGACGCAGCCGCCGCCGGCGCGCACAAGGCGCAGGACATGGCCGACAAGGCCAAAGACGCCGCCAAGCAGTAATTCCACTGCAGGCAGCGCAAGCGGCCGGGTAAATAAACCTGGCCGTTTTTGTTTGCCCGGCCAGCGCTGGCCGCGCCCCGAAGCCCAGCCTGGCAATCCAGCATCGGTTCTTCCACCTTTGCCCAATGAATCCGCGCACCCTGCTGCTGGACTCGTTTCACGCTGCCGTCGCCGCAGCCGATCCCGCACGCATCCTGCCGCCGCATCTGCCTGCGCCGCCAAGCGGCCGCACCCTGGTGGTCGGTGGCGGCAAGGCAGCCGCCAGCATGGCCGCTGCCGTCGAGGCCCATTGGCCGGCCGCTGCGCGCTTGTCCGGTCTGGTGGTCACCCGCTATCGACACAGTCTGCCTACCCGCCGCATCGAAGTGGTCGAAGCCAGCCACCCGCTGCCCGACGGGCGCGGCGAAACCGCAGCCTTGCGGATGCTGGAGCTGGCGGCGGGGCTAGGGGAGGACGATCTGCTGCTGGCACTGGTTTCGGGCGGCGGCTCCAGCCTGCTCGCCGCGCCGGTCGCTGGCGTCAGCCTGAAGGAGTTGCGCCAGGTCACCCGGGCCCTGCTGCACGCGGGCGCCCCCATCCACGACATCAACATCGTGCGCAAACACCTCACCCGCCTGTCGGGCGGGCAGCTGGCGCGCGCATCAGGCAAGGCCCGGGGACGGGCACTGATCATTTCCGATGTTGTCGGCGATGACCCCAGCACCATCGCATCCGGCCCCTGCACACCCGACCCCACCACCTGTTCCGATGCGCTCGACAGGCTGGCGCATTTCCGGATCGCGCTACCCCGCGGGGTTCAACGCCATCTCGAAGCCTGCTCGGCGAATGCGCGCGACGACACGCCCAAACCAGGCGACCCGTGCTTTTCACGCATGGAAACCCGCGTCATCGGCCGCGCGCACGACAGCCTGATGGCAGCGGTCGGGGTGTTCGAACAGCACGGCATCCCCGCGCTGCTGATTTCCGACAGTATCAGCGGCGACGCCCAGACAGTCGCCCGGCAGCATGCCGCACTGGTCCACGCTCGCCTCGCCAGGGGGCCGCTCGCCTTGATCTCGGGCGGCGAAACTACCGTTGCGCTGCGCCCACAGCATGGGCGAGGGGGGCGCAACAGCGAATATTTGCTGGCTTTGGCGCTGGCTTTGCGCGGTACTCCGGCCTGGGCGATTGCCTGCGACACCGATGGCATCGACGGCAGCGAAGACAATGCCGGTGCACTGCTCAGCCCTGACACGCTTGCGCGTGCCCGTGCGCTCGGCGTTCGAGCAGAAAGCCTGCTGGCGGCGCATGACAGCCATGGATTTTTTTCCGCGCTGGGTGACCTGGTCGTTACCGGCCCCACCCGCACCAACGTCAACGACTACCGGGCGCTACTGCTCGACGTCGAGTGAGCGCCGTCAATTCAGCCGCTGCACCTGGACCGGGTCGCCGACCGTCAAGCCAAACGCCGTCGCGGCACTGCCGCGGTTGACCGCAAGTTCCAGCAGCCCCACGCTGTTGACGAACCAGAACCCCTCCCCCTTGCCGACAAAGCCAAAACTTTCGCTGTGTCTGAACAATTCGCCCGCGGCGCTGACGCGCGCATCCTTCGGCGCGCCACGGATGCCGGTCCAGGCGTTGCCGTAATGGTCAATGTATATCACGCGGGCGAGGTCTCCCGCATCGAACTCGACAGCGAGCCTGTCTGTCTGGGTCAGCTTGGCGGTGGGAAATTCGCCGCGCGCGATATCGGCCGCAATGGGCGCAAACAGGTCACGCCCGTGGAACGTGGCCGACAGGATTTCGGGCTGCCAGTCGACGCGCCATTGCCGGGTGTCGCTGTGCCGCGCGGCAACGATGGACAGCAATCCGTTGTCCGGTCCGACGAACCAGCGGCCGCCAGCCAGGACGACCACGGCACCGCGCGGCGTGCCGACGCCAGGGTCCACCACCGTCAGGAACACGCTGCCTGGTGGGAAACCCGGCGCAAACGCAGCGAGCAGATGGGCGCCCGCATGGGGATTGAAGTCGGGCGCCTCGTGCAGCAGGTCCACCACCTGCTGGCTGGGCGCGTGTTCAGCCAGGCGAGCCTTGACCTGACCCACATAGGGGTCGCGCACGCCAAAATCGGTGAAGAGAACAATCACGGCTGTTCCTGTGGCAGGCGGGGAAGCCAACTATGCATGACAATGCTGCGAAGCGGCAAGCCGCAGCGCCGATCTGCAGTTCCGCCTGGGCGCCCAAAGAAAAAGCCGGGAAGACCCGGCTTTTTCAATCCATTCAGCAATACGGCTTATTCGGTTTCGGCCGGCGTGGCGTCACTGTCCGGGCGATCGACCAGTTCGACCAGTGCCATCGGCGCATTGTCGCCGTTGCGGAAACCGTACTTCAGGATGCGCAGGTAACCGCCGGGACGGGTCTTGTAACGCGGGCCCAGTTCGCCGAACAGCTTGACGACCATTTCGCGGTCGCGCAGGCGGTCGAACGCCAGGCGATGATTCGCCAGGCTGGGTTCCTTGCCCAGGGTGATCAGCGGCTCAACGAAGCGGCGCAGTTCCTTGGCCTTCGGCAGCGTGGTCTTGATGACTTCGTGCTTCAGCAGGGAGTTGCTCATGTTGCGGAACATGGCCAGACGATGGCTGGTAGTGCGATTGAGTTTGCGGTTGGATTGACGATGGCGCATGGCGTGTCCTTTCAGGTTGTATTCTTGGGCAAGGCTGCCTGCCACGGCAGCCCGCACTTTATTGTTTGATTCAGGGTTACAGGGTACTTACTTAAACGATTCAGGGGCGCTCAAGGCCGGCTGGCGGCCAGTTTTCCAGCTTCATCCCTAGGGACAGGCTCTTGGAAGCCAGCACGTCCTTGATCTCGTTCAACGACTTGCGGCCCAGATTCGGCGTGCGCAGCAGTTCGGTTTCAGAACGCTGGATCAGGTCGCCGATGAAGTAGATATTCTCAGCTTTCAGGCAGTTGGCCGAACGCACGGTCAGTTCCAGGTCGTCGACCGGGCGCAGCAGCAGGGGATCCACCTGCGGCGAACGCGGCGACTCGGATTCGGCAGGCGTGCCTTCCAGATCGGCGAATACGGACAACTGGTTCACCAGAATGCGGGCAGCGGTACGGACAGCCTCTTCCGGCTCGACCACGCCATTGGTTTCGATATCGATTACCAGCCGATCAAGGTCAGTGCGTTGCTCCACGCGCGCGCTTTCCACCGAGTAAGCTACGCGGCGAACCGGACTGAACGAGGCATCCACCAGAATAGAGCCTACCGAGCGGGCTTCCTCAGAAACCTTGCGCGCTGTGGCCGGCTGGTACCCGCGGCCACTCTCGATCTTGATTTCCATATCGAGCTTGCCGCCCTTGGTCAGGTGAGCAATCACGTGATCCGGGTTCAGCACCTCGATGTCGTGGCCGACTTCGATATCGCCCGCGGTAACGATGCCTTCCTCCGACCTGGAAACCTTCAGGATCGCTTCGGACTTGCCATGCATCTTGAAAGCGATGCCCTTGAGGTTCAGGAGGATGTCGACGACATCCTCCTGAACGCCTTCGATTGTCGAATACTCGTGAACGACACCGCTGATGCTGACTTCGGTCGGCGCATAACCGACCATGGAGGACAACAGGATACGACGCAGCGCATTACCGAGCGTGTGCCCATAGCCGCGCTCGAAGGGCTCCATGATGACCTTGGCGTGCAGCGGGGAGGCGCGATCCACCTCCACAATACGCGGCTTGAGAAATTCCGTAGCGCTTTGCATAGAGTGCGATTCCTTAAGACCGAGTCACAAAGACCGAGCCAACTTATTTGGAGTACAGTTCGACGACCAGCGACTCGTTGATGGTCGACGGCAGTTCCGAACGCTGCGGGGCGGCCTTGTAGGTGCCCTTGAGCGCCTTGGCGTCGACTTCGACCCACTCGGGGTAACCGCGCGCGGCGGTGGCTTCCGCCGCCCCCTTGATGCGCAGCTGGGCTTTCGCCTTTTCGGACACCTCGACCACATCGCCGGCACGCACCTGGTACGACGGGATATTGACCCGGCGGCCGTTAACCGTGATGCCGTTATGACGCACCACCTGACGCGCCTCGGTGCGCGACGCGCCAAAGCCCATGCGATAGCACACCGAATCCAGGCGCGACTCCAGCATCGACAGCAGGTTTTCGCCCGTCACGCCCTTGCGGCTGTCCGCCTTCTTGTAGGTCAGGCGGAACTGGCCTTCGAGCACGCCATAGATACGGCGGATTTTCTGCTTTTCACGCAATTGCACGCCATAGCCGGACAGACGGGCACCGCTCTTCTGGCCATGCTGACCAGGCGCATAAGCGCGGCGCTCGATGGCGCACTTGTCGGTGAAACACTTCTCGCCTTTCAGGAACAGCTTTTCGCCTTCGCGGCGGCACTGACGGCATTTGGGATCAAGATTACGAGCCATGATTTACCCTAGGATTAGATACGACGCTTTTTGGAGGGACGGCAACCGTTGTGCGGGATCGGGGTGACATCCGAGATCGCAACGATCTTGAAGCCCAGCGCATTCAGTGCGCGCACGGTGGATTCACGGCCCGGGCCGGGGCCCTTGATCCGGACTTCCAGGTTCTTGACGCCGTATTCCTGCGCCATCTTGCCGGCGTTTTCAGCCGCCACCTGCGCCGCGAACGGCGTCGATTTACGCGACCCCTTGAAGCCCGCGCCACCGGCGGTCGCCCACGACAGGGCATTGCCCTGACGATCGGTGATCGTCACGATGGTATTGTTGAAAGAAGCATGAATGTGCGCAATTCCCTCAGCGACATTCTTCTTGACCTTCTTGCGCACGCGCGTTGCAGTTTTCGTTGCCATGGTTAACCTTTATTTCTTGATGGCCTTGCGTGGACCCTTGCGGGTACGCGCGTTGGTGCGAGTGCGCTGACCACGCGCAGGCAAGCCTTTGCGATGACGGAAGCCGCGATAGCAGCCGAGATCCATCAAGCGCTTGATGTTCATGGTGATTTCACGGCGCAGGTCGCCCTCGACCGTGAACTTGGCCACGCCCTCACGCAAGCGCTCCATCTCTGCCTCGGACAAGTCCTTGATTTTCGAAGTCTGGGCAATGCCCGCTGCCTCGCAAATCTTGCCGGACGTAGTTCTGCCGATGCCATAAATGGCGGTCAACGCAATAATCGCGTGTTGATGATTAGGGATATTAACCCCAGCAATACGAGCCATTCGCAAAGCTCCGAACGCAAAACAAAAAATTATAACACGTCAACCCGCCTTTGGGTCGACTCGAATTCACACTTGCCGGCGACGGGGCCTTCTTAGCCCTGACGCTGCTTGTGACGCGGATCGTCGCAGATCACGCGCACTACGCCTTTACGGCGCACAACCTTGCATTTACGGCACATTTTCTTGACTGAAGCCTGCACTCTCATGGTTCTCTCCATTCACTCACCGGCAGCATGCCGCCGGTCAAAAATCATTTGGCCCGGAAAACAATCCGGCCTTTGGTCAGATCGTACGGGGTAAGCTCTACTGTCACCTTGTCGCCCGGCAGGATCCGGATGTAGTGCATGCGCATCTTGCCGGAGATATGGCCTAGCAAGACATGGCCATTTTCAAGTTTGACTCTGAAGGTGGCGTTCGGCAGGTTTTCAACGACTTCACCCTGCATCTGGATGACATCTTCCTTAGACATCAACGCCCCACCAAACCATTCTTGAAATTGGCTTTCTTGAGCAAGCCCTCATACTGGTGAGACATGACATAAGCCTGAACCTGCGCCATGAAATCCATGGTCACCACCACAATAATCAACAGCGACGTTCCCCCGAAATAGAAAGGAACATTCCACTTAAGAATCAGAAACTCGGGCAGCAGACACACCAGGGTGATGTAGATTGCCCCCACCAACGTCAGCCGGGTCAAAATCTTGTCGATGTAGCGTGCGGTTTGATCGCCCGGGCGAATACCCGGAACGAACGCGCCGCTCTTCTTCAGGTTGTCTGCGGTTTCCTTGGGGTTGAACACCAGGGCCGTGTAGAAAAAGCAAAAGAAGATGATTGCCAGCGCATACAGTAAAACGTACACCGGCTGGCCAGGCGACAGGGTCGCTCCAATGTCTTTCAGCCAGCCCATGTTGTCGCTGCTGCCAAACCAGCCCGCCAGGGTCGCCGGAAACAAAATGATGCTGGAGGCGAAAATCGGCGGAATCACCCCGGCCATATTCAACTTGAGCGGCAGATGCGAACTTTGGCCGCCCACCACCATTTTTCCGACCTGGCGCTTGGCATAGTTGACCAGGATCTTGCGCTGGCCACGCTCGACGAACACCACCAGCGCCGTCACCAGCAACACGCCGACGAACAGCATCAGCACCAGAGGGATCGAGAACGCACCGGTGCGCGTCAACTCCAGCGTACCGCCGATCGCATGCGGCAGGCCCGCGGCGATACCCGCGAAAATAATGATGGAAATGCCATTACCCAAGCCGCGCTCGGTAATCTGCTCCCCCAGCCACATCAGAAACATCGTGCCGGCAGTCAGCGTAACCACAGTGATCAAGCGAAATGCCATCCCCGGATCCAGCACCAGACCGGCTTGCGATTCCAGGGCAATGGCAATACCCAGTGCCTGGAAAACGGCCAGAAACAAGGTCCCATAACGGGTGTACTGGGTAATCTTGCGACGCCCCGCCTCGCCCTCTTTTTTCAGCGCTTCCAGCTGCGGCGACACCGTCGTCATCAACTGCACGATAATCGACGCCGAAATGTACGGCATGATCCCCAGCGCGAACACGCTGAAACGCGACAGCGCACCGCCGGAGAACATGTTGAACATGCCCAGGATGCCACCCTGCTGCGACTTGAAGAGCTGATCGAGCACCAGAGGATCGATACCCGGCACCGGGATGAAGGTGCCGATACGGTACACAATCAAAGCGCCGAGCAGGAATAACAAGCGGCGCTTGAGGTCGCCGAATTTATTCAGACCGGTTTTGGGCGTAGCCAAAGCGTTTGTCCTCGCTGACTCAGTCGGCGATGCTGCCGCCCGCAGCCTCGATCGCAGCGCGCGCCCCCTTGGTGACGGCAATACCGCGCAGCTTGACCGCCTTGCCGATCTCGCCGGCCAGGTAAACCTTGGCGCCCTTGGCCGCGGCACCGACGAGGCCGGCCTGCTTCAGCACCAGCAAATCGATCTCATCGACTCCCACCGCTGCCAGTTCGAACAGGCGGATGTGCGCCGTATCGGCCTTGGTCAGCGAAACGAAGCCGCGCTTGGGCAAACGGCGATGCATCGGCATCTGGCCGCCCTCGAATCCCACTTTGTGGAAGCCGCCGGCACGCGATTTCTGGCCCTTGTGGCCACGCCCCGCGGTTTTACCCAGGCCGGAGCCAATGCCGCGACCCAAGCGACGCTTGTTCTTCTTGGCGCCGTCGGCCGGTTTAATATTGTTCAGTTCCATTTAAGCCTCGCACTTCACCAGATAGGCGACCCGGGAAATCATTCCGCGGTTTTCCGGGGTGTCAAGCACCTCGACCGTGTGATGCATGCGACGCAGGCCCAAGCCGCGCACGCAGGCGCGATGCGGCGCCTTGGTGCCAATCAAGCTTTTGACCAGCGTCACCCTGATTTTTTTCTGCTCGCTCATGACTTACCCCGTGATGTCTTCGACGGACTTGCCACGCTTGGCAGCAATCTCGGACGGTGTGGACATTTTCAACAGGCCATCGATCGTCGCACGCACGACGTTGTAGGGGTTGGTCGAACCTAAGCACTTGGCAAGCACGTTCTGTACGCCCATCACTTCGAATACGGCGCGCATCGCCCCACCGGCAATAATCCCGGTACCTTCCGATGCCGGCTGGATCAACACGCGCGAAGCGCCGTGCTGCCCCACCACCGTATGATGGAAGGTGCCATTCTTCAGGCTGATCTTGACCAGCTTGCGGCGGGCCTCTTCCATCGCCTTCTGCACGGCCACCGGCACTTCACGGGACTTGCCCTTGCCCATGCCGATCCCGCCATCGCCGTCGCCGACCACGGTCAGTGCGGCAAAACCCATGATCCGGCCACCCTTCACCACTTTGGTGACGCGGTTGACCGAAATCATCTTCTCGCGCAAGCCGTCGCCGCGCTCTTCGTTACTAGTAGGTGCTGTACGGGCCATCTTGAGTCTGCCTCGTTAAAATACCAAACCGCCTTCGCGGGCTGCTTCAGCGAGGGCTTTCACTCGCCCATGAAACCTGAAACCAGCTCGATCGAAAGCCACTTTTTCAATGCCCAAGCCCTTGGCTTTCTCGGCCAGGTGCTTGCCAACGGCAGCTGCTGCCGCCACGTTGCCACCGTTGCCCAAAGCGGCGCGCAGTTCCTTGTCGTTAGAGGACGCACTGGTCATGACCGTGCCGCCGTCCGCCGAAATTATCTGCGCGTAGATGTGGCTGTTGGTGCGGTGAATTGCCAGGCGGATCGCCTTGACGGCCGCGATTTTGGCGCGGGTTTTGCGCGCTCTGCGAATCCGTGATTGCTTGGTGTTCATTGTCTGTCCTTAAGCCTTACTTCTTCTTGGTCTCTTTCTTGATAACCACCTCGTCGCTATAGCGAACGCCCTTGCCCTTATAAGGCTCCGGCGGACGATATGCGCGCACGTCGGCGGCCACCTGCCCAACGACCTGACGATCGACGCCCTTGATCACAATCTCGGTCTGCGTCGGGGTTTCAACCTTGATGCCAGCAGGCATCTTGTGCACAACCGGATGCGAGAAACCAAGCGTCAGATTGAGCGCGTCGCCCTGAGCCTGAGCGCGATACCCGACGCCAACCAGCAAAAGCTTCTTTTCGAAACCCTTGGAGACGCCCTGCACCATGTTGTTGACGAGCGCCCGCATCGTTCCCGCCATGGCATTCGCCTGGATGCTTTCGTTGGTAGGCGCAAAAGTCAGCACGCCGTCATTAAGCGCGACCGACACGTCATCCGACATCGCCTGACTCAGTGCCCCCAGAGGCCCCTTGACCGAGACCGCGCCACCCAGCGCAACCTCGACGCCTTTAGGCAACGTAATAGGATTATTGGCTACACGTGACATATCCGCTCCCTCTTACGCAACCACGCACAGGACTTCACCACCGACGCCCTTGGCGCGCGCATGGCGGTCCGTCATCACACCACTCGAGGTAGAGACAATCGCGACACCCAGGCCATTCATGACGCGCGGCAATTCCTCTGCACCCTTGTAGACCCGCAGCCCAGGCCGGCTCACGCGCTCAATGCGCTCGATCACCGGACGGCCTGCGTAATATTTCAATTGCAGCTCGAGCTCGGGCTTACCGGCTTCGCCACGAATAGCGAAATCCTCGATATAACCCTCGTCCTTCAGCACCTTGGCTATAGCCACTTTGACCTTTGATGAAGGCATCAAGACAGCCGCCTTCTCGACCACTTGCGCATTACGAATGCGGGTCAGCATGTCCGCAATGGGATCACTCATACTCATATCGTCTACCCCTTACCAGCTTGCCTTGACGATGCCCGGGATTTCGCCCCGCATCGCATATTCACGCAGCTTGCCGCGCGCCAGGCCAAACTTGCTGAACACGCCGCGCGGACGCCCGGTCAGCTGACAGCGGTTGCGCTGACGCACCGGACTGGCATTGCGCGGCAGGGCCTGCAAAGCCTGATAGGCCGCCATGCGGTCTTCATCGCTAGTCTGCGAATTGGCGATCAGTGCTTTGATCTCGGCACGCTTGGCAGCATATTTCTTCACCATGCGCGCGCGCTTTTCTTCACGATTAATCAAGGATAACTTGGCCATGCCTACCTCAATTCTTGAACGGGAAACTGAAGGCGGCAAGCAATGCTCGCGCTTCATCATCAGTCTTGGCGGTGGTGGTGATCGTGATATTCATCCCACGCAGAGCATCGATCTTGTCGTACTCG
>NZ_MKUG01000158.1 GCF_001897685.1 Thiobacillus sp. 65-1402 | reverse complement strand
GCCGGACATCGAACTGGTCGACCTCAAGCACATTCCGCTCGACAACGGCCTCACCCGCCCCGCCTTGCAGGCGCTCGCCGACACGCTGGCGCGCGGCGAGCAGAGCCTGGTGTTCCTCAACCGGCGCGGCTACGCCCCGGCGCTGTACTGCCCGAGCTGTGCCTGGGTGTCGCCCTGCCCGCGCTGCTCGGCGCGGCTGGTGCTGCACCGCACCGCGCATCGCCTGAAATGCCACCACTGCGGATTCGAGGCGCGCATCCCGGCCGAATGCCCGGGCTGCGGCAACCCTGACCTGAAGCCGCTCGGCCAGGGCACCCAGCGGCTGGAAGAAACGCTGGCCGCCCTGCTGCCCGCCGCGCGCCTGCGCCGCATCGACCGCGACACCATGCGCCCGCGCGCCTGGGCCGAACTCGGCGAAGCGGTGCATGGCGGCGCAGTCGACATCCTGGTCGGCACCCAGATGCTGGCCAAGGGCCACGATTTCCCCAACATGACGCTGGCGCTGATCCTCGACACCGACGGCGCGCTCTACAGCCCGGACTTCCGCGCCACCGAGCGCCTGTTCGCCCAGCTGATGCAGGTGGCGGGACGCGCCGGACGCGCCGACAAGCCCGGCCGCGTGCTGATCCAGACCGCCTTCCCCGATCACCCGCTGTTCCGCTACCTGCAGCGCCACGACTACGCCGGCTACGCGCGCACGCTGCTGGCCGAACGCAAGCAACTCGAACTGCCGCCCGCCACCCGGCAGGTGTTGCTGCGCGCCGAAGCGACCACCATGGATGCCGCGCTCGCCTTCCTGCAGCGCGCCGCTGCACTGGCACCCGATATGGCCGACGTCAGCGTTTTCGGCGCCACCCCGGCGGCGATGGCGCGCGTGGCCAACCTGGAACGCGCGCAACTGCTGGTGCAGTCGGCCTCAAGACTGGCATTGCAGGCCTTCGTGCGCGACTGGCGGCCGCGGCTCGACGGCATCCGGCCGCGCGTGGCGCGCTGGTCGCTCGATGTCGATCCCCTGGTGTTTTGAGGCCTTGCGCGCGGCGCTTATAATCGCCGACTACCCATTTCCGAACACTGAGGATGCGAGGCTTGCTCCCTCCTCTTTGTAATCATGTCCGACACCCATCCGCTTAAAGAACAGATCGCCCTGCTGATCGGCGAAGCCCTCGAAACCGTGGCGCCCGACGCTCCGGTCAGCCTCGACATCGAGCGCCCGAAAAACCCCGCCCACGGCGACTTTTCCAGCAACGCGGCGATGCAGCTGGCGCGTCCGCTGAAGAAGAATCCGCGCGAGCTGGCGCAGCTGATCCTGACCGAACTGCCGGTTTCCCCGCTGATCGCCAGGACGGAAATCGCCGGCGCCGGCTTCATCAATTTTCACCTCGCGCCCGCCGCCTGGCACGGCGTCGTGCCGCAGATCCGTGCGGCCGGCGCGCAATTCGGCCGCGGCGACGCCGGCGCCGGCCACAAGGTGCTGGTCGAGTTCGTTTCCGCCAACCCGACCGGCCCGCTGCACGTCGGCCACGGCCGCCAGGCCGCGCTCGGCGACGCGATCTGCAACCTGTACGCGGCGCAGGGCTGGGAGGTATACCGCGAGTTCTACTACAACGACGCCGGGGTGCAGATCGCCACGCTCGCCAACAGCGTGCAGGCGCGCGCCAAAGGGCTGCAGCCGGGCGACGCCGAGTGGCCGGAAGCGGCCTACAACGGCGACTACATCGCCGACATCGCAGCCGATTTCCTGGCGAAGAAGACCATGCAGTCGGACGATCGCGAATTCACCGCGTCGGGCGACGCCGACGACCTCGACTCGATCCGCCAGTTCGCGGTGGCCTACCTGCGCCACGAGCAGGACCTCGACCTCAAGGCCTTCGCGGTGCGCTTCGACAACTACTATCTGGAATCGAGCCTGTACACCAGCGGTCGCGTCGAGGCGACGGTAGGCAAGCTCGTCGACGCCGGCAAGACCTATGAACAGGACGGCGCGCTGTGGCTCAGGACCACCGATTACGGCGACGACAAGGACCGCGTGATGAAGAAGTCCGACGGCGGCTACACCTATTTCGTGCCCGACGTCGCCTATCACATCGCCAAGTGGGAGCGCGGCTTCGAGCGCGCGATCAACATCCAGGGCACCGACCACCACGGCACCATCGCCCGGGTGCGCGCCGGCCTGCAGGCGGCGGGCGTGGGCATCGCCGAGGGCTACCCGGATTATCTGCTGCACACCATGGTGCGCGTGATGCGCGGCGGCGAGGAGGTGAAGATCTCCAAGCGCGCCGGCAGCTACGTCACCCTGCGCGACCTCATCGAATGGACCAGCAAGGACGCGGTGCGCTTCTTCCTGCTCTCGCGCAAGGCCGACACCGAGTACATCTTCGACGTCGACCTCGCGGTGGCAAAAAGCACCGACAACCCGGTGTACTACGTGCAGTACGCGCACGCGCGCATCTGCCGCGTGTTCGAGGAATGGGGCGGGCAGCCCGCCGCGCTCGACGGCGCCGACCTCGCACCGCTGACCGCGTCGCACGAACTCGCGCTGATGCAGCGCCTGGCCGAATACCCGGAAACCGTCGCCGCCGCCGCGCGCGAGCTGGCGCCGCACCTGCTGGTGCATTACCTGCAGACGTTGGCGGGCGACTTCCACGCCTGGTACAACGCCGAGAAATTCCTGGTCGAGGATGCGGCGACGAAACTTGCCCGCCTCGCGCTGGCCGACGCCGCCCGCATTGCGATCGTCAACGGCCTGGCCTTGCTCGGCGTGTCCGCCCCGGAGAAAATGTAAGCATGGCAAAACCCGCACCCCGCAAGTCCGGCCGCTCGGGCGGCAGCTCCATTTTCACCGGCGTGCTGATCGGCCTCATCGTCGGTGCGGTGCTTGCCGTGGGCGTGGCGCTGTGGGTCACCGGCAACAATCCTTTCAAGCTCGCCGCGCCGGAATCGGCGCCGGCCAGACCGGCGCCCGCCGCGCCCGTCACACCGGAGACCGCGCCCAGCTTCGACTTCTACAAAGTGCTGCCCGGCGATGCGCCCACCGGCCCGCTGCCGCCCGCAGCGGATGGCGCAGCGGCCGCGCCCCTGTATTACCTGCAGGCCGGCGCATTCCAGAACCCGGCCGACGCCGACAACCTGAAAGCGCAACTGGCTCTGCTCGGCATCGAAACCGCCATCCAGACCAGCGACCTCGGCGACAAGGGCGTGTTCCACCGGGTGCGCGTCGGTCCCTTCCGTACCATGGACGAAGTCAACCGCACCCGTAGCCTGCTGACGCAGAACAATATTCCGGCCACACTGGTCAAAGAAGTTCCCACCCCACAGGAGACGCCTTGATGTTTACCCGCGCATTGGCCATGCTGGCCGCCGCCGTATTGTCCTTGTCCGCCTTTGCCGCCCCGAATGCAGCCGTCGAAGGCCGCGATTACACCCGCTTGAGCAGCGCGCAGCCGGTCGCCACCGGCAACAAGGTCGAAGTGCTGGAGTTCTTCTGGTACCGCTGCCCGCACTGCTTCCAGCTTGAGCCCGGCCTCACCGCCTGGCTGAAGACGCTGCCCAAGGATGCGCAGGTTCGCCGCGTGCCTGCGGTCTTCCGGGACGACTGGATGCCCGGCGCCAGGCTGTATTACACGATGGAGCAGATGGGCCTGCTGAACCGCCTGCACCACAAGGTGTTCGATGCCTACCACGTGGAAGGCATCAATCTCAACGACCCGGCGGTGCTGGGCGACTGGATGGCCAAGCAGGGGGTGGAGCGCGGCAAGTTCGAGGCGATCTACAACTCCTTCTCCACGCAATCCAAGGCCACGCAGGGCGCACGGCTTGCCGCCACCTACGGCATCAACGGCGTGCCGGCCTTCATCATCGACGGCAAATACGCCACCTCGCAGTCGATGGCCGGCAGCGAGCCGCGCCTGTTCGAAGTGCTCGACCAGCTCATCGTCAAGGCGCGCGCCGAGCGCAGCGGCAAAAAACCCGCCAGGTAGCGCAGTGCCTGATGCGTGCGGCCGCCACGGGTTTGGGCTAAACCCTCCGCAGGCGTGACTCTCCCGTTGCGGGTTTTCATCACCGGCGCCAGTTCCGGCCTCGGCGCGGCCCTGGCGCGGCACTACGGCGCGCTGGGCGCGCAGCTGGGACTGGCCGGGCGCCGGCTGCAAGGCTTGCAGGACACCGCCGCCGGGCTGGACGCGCGGCTGTACCAGGCCGACGTCCGCGATGCCGCCGCCATGCAGGACGCGGCCGCGGCTTTTCTGAACGATGTCGGCGTACCCGACATCGTGATTGCCGCAGCGGGCATCAGCATCGGCACCCTCACCGAGGAAGCCGCCGACGCGCCGGTGTTCCGTGCCGTGATGGACGCCAACGTGCTGGGGCTGGTGCACACCTTCCAGCCCTTCATCGCCGCCATGCAATCGAACCGCGGCGTGCTGTGCGCCATTTCCAGCGTGGCCGGAGTGCGCGGCCTGCCGGGCGGCGGCGCCTACTCGGCCTCGAAAGCCGCCGCCACGGTTTACCTCGAAGCGCTGCGGCTGGAACTGAAAGCGCGCGGCATCGCCGTCGTCACCGTTGCGCCCGGCTACATCGACACGCCGATGACGCGCGTCAACCCCTATGCCATGCCGTTCAAAATGAGCGCGCCGGCGGCGGCGGCCGGGGTGGCGCGTTGCATTGCGCGGCGGCGTTCCTACACCGTCATCCCCTGGCAGATGGCGTGGGTTGCCCGCGTGATGAAATGGCTACCGAATCGGGTCTATGATTTAATATTCGAGAA
Source organism: Thiobacillus sp. 65-1402 (assembly GCF_001897685.1). Classification (GTDB taxonomy): domain Bacteria; phylum Pseudomonadota; class Gammaproteobacteria; order Burkholderiales; family Thiobacillaceae; genus Thiobacillus. Next base: position 1,085 of record NZ_MKUG01000158.1, on the reverse strand, counting down.
AGCCCCGCGCAAGCCGCGCAGCTTGCCGGCATAATGACGAAGCGCTCGCCCGACGGCAGCCACTCACCCTCTGCGGAGCACTGATGCCAGCCCCCTTGAACATCATCCTCATCGACGACCACCCGCTCCTGCGCATGGGCGTGGCAGGCTATATCCAGCAGGAACCGGACCTGACGCTGACCGCGCAGCTGGCCAATGCCGCAGAACTGCGCGCCTGGCTGGCGGCAGGAAACCGGGCCGATGCCGCGCTGCTCGACCGTTCGCTGCCCGATGCGGACGGGCTGGACCTGGTCTCCGACCTGCGCGACCTCGGCATCAAGGTCATCATGCTCACCATTGCCGATTCCGACGAGGAAATTTCCGAAGCCATCTCGTCCGGCGTCGACGGCTACGTCATCAAATCCAGCGAACCCGACCAGGTGCTGGCGGCCCTTCGCAGCGTATGCGACGGCCAGAGCAGCTTCCCGCTCAACATCATGCAGAAGATGGCGCGCGGCGAGCTCAACAACAGCGCGCTGTCCGCACTCACCGCGCGCGAAATGGAAATCGTCGACCACGTGAAGGAAGGGCTGTCGAACAAGGCCATCGCCTACAAGATGACCCTGTCTGAAAACACCGTGCGCAATCACCTGCGCAACATCATGGAAAAACTCGGCTTGCGCAACCGGGTCCAGGTCGCCACCCTGGCGCTGAAGGAAGACCACAAGCGGCACTGAGCCGCGCCGCCCGGTTCCGCGGCACAGATGCGCCGCGGTCCTATCGCCTCATTCCACGGTTACCGACTTCGCCAGGTTGCGCGGCTTGTCCACGTCGGTGCCCTTCTGCAAGGCGGCGTGATACGACAGCAGCTGCAGCGTCACGGTATGCAGGATCGGCGACAGCGCGCCGTTGCTGCCGCCGGGCAGTTTGATGACGTGCACGAAGGCCGACTCCTCGATGTGCACGTCGCCGTCGGCGAACACATACAGTTCGCCGCCGCGCGCGCGCACTTCCTGCAGATTCGACTTCAGCTTTTCGATCAGCTGGTCGTTGGGGGCGATGGTGATCACCGGCATGTCCTTGTCCACCAGCGCCAGCGGCCCGTG
>NZ_MKUG01000157.1 GCF_001897685.1 Thiobacillus sp. 65-1402 | reverse complement strand
GCCGCAGCCCGACGGGCCCAGCAGGCAGCCGATTGCGCCTTCCGGCAGCGTGAAGGTGAGGTCGGCGATGATTTGTCGTTTGGCGTACGACTGCGAAACCGAATCGAGGATCAATTCAGCCATGGGAGTGCGCTCCGCGCCAGGTCATGAGAATGATGGGGATGATACCGGCAATGACAATGGCGAGCGAAGGCAGCGCGGCGCGCTCCCATTCGCCTTCCGAGGTCATTTCGAACACCCGCACCGCCAGCGTGTCCCAGCCGAACGGGCGGGTCATCAGGGTGATCGGCATTTCCTTCATGATGTCGACGAAGGTGAGCGTGGCAGCGGTCAACAGGCTGGCGCGCAGCATCGGCAGATGCACCCGCGTTAACAGGCCGGCCGCGCCGGTGCCGAGGTTTTTCGCCGCTTCGTCGATGTTGCGGCTGATCCGGTGCAGGCCGCTGTCGATGGGCCCGAAGCCTACCGCGAGAAAGCGCACCAGGTAGGCCAGCAGCATCACCAAGAGCGTGCCCTTGAGGATTTCGTTGCCGTCGAAGCCGAACCAGGCGCGGCCGGTGTCGATCAGCCAGTTGTCCAGCGCCGCCACCGGAATGAACAGGCCCACCGCCAGCACCGCGCCGGGGAAGGCATAGCCGAGGGTGGCGAGGCGCTGCGTCCACATCATCGCCGGGCCGGGGCGCTGGCGCCCGGCGTAGGCGAGCAGCAACGCCACGGCCACCACCATCAGCGCGCCCATGCCGGCCAGCAGCACCGAATGCCAGGCAAAAGCCCAATAGCGGGCGTCGAGATCGGCGGCGATGACGTCGCGTGTCCACAGCGCCAGTTGCGTGATCGGAATGAGGAAAGCCGCCGCCAGCACGGCACCGGCATACAGCAGGGCCAGCCCGGCCAGCGCCGGCGACAGCTTGATGCGTCGTGAAGCGGCGCCGCGGCCGACCGCACCGTAGCGCATCCGGGTGCGCGAGCGCTGCTCGAACACCACCGCGACCAGCACGAACAGGATCAGGATCGAGGCCAGCTGCGCCGCCGCCGGCAGCGAGAACAGGCTGTACCAGGCCTTGTAGATGGCGGTGGTGAAGGTGTCGTAGTTGAAGATCGCCATGGTGCCGAAATCGGCCAGGGTTTCCATCAGCGCCAGCATCATCCCGGCGGCGATCCACGGCCGCGCCATCGGCAGAGCCACCCGGAAGAAGCCCTGGGTGCGGGAGAGCCCGAGCGACTGCGCCGCTTCCAGCGCGATCGCGCCCTGGGTGGCGAAGGCGTTTTTCGCAATCAGGTAAACATAGGGATAGAGCGCCAGCGACATCACCAGGATGACGCCGCCGCGCGAGCGGATCTCGGGCAGGCCGGTGAGGCCCCAGCTTTCGCGCAGCCAGGTCTGCAAGGGGCCGGTGAAGTCCAGGAGACCGATCGCGACGAAGGCTGTGACGTAGGCGGGCAGCGCCAGCGGCAGCAGCAGCGCCCAGTCGAACAGGCGACGGCCGGGAAATTCGCACATCGCCGTGAGCCAGGCCAGCGACACGCCCAGCACGCCGACGCCGATCGCCACCCCGAGCACCAGCCACAGTGTGTTGCCCACCAGTTCGGGCAGCACGAATTCGGTCAGGTGGGCGAGGATGTCGCCCTCGACCCGCGCGAACGAAGAGAAGGTGACCGCCACCGGCACCAGCACCAGCGCGGCCACCGCCAGGGCGAACAGCATCCAGCCGCCGATGCGGGGGCGGGCGTCAGGCAAAACAAAAACGCCCGCGGAGGGCGCTTTTGCTGGAACTGCAACAGTGTCAGACAAGATGGATGCTTATTTGTAGCCGGCGCGATCCATCAATTTTACGGCCTTGGTCTGCAGGCTGCCAGCCTCTTTTACGTTGATCAGGTTCTGCTTGAAGCCGCCCCAGGCCGCGACCGTCTTGTCGGGCGAAACCTTCGGGTTGACCGGGTATTCCAGATTGACGTCGGCGAACAGGTTTTGCGCCTTGTCGGACGACAGCCATTCGATCAGTTTCTGCGCGCCGGCCGGGTTCTTGGCATGGCGTGTGACCCCGGCGCCGGAGATGTTGACGTGCACCCCGGCCGCCTTGTTTTTCAGATTCTGGTTGGGCCAGAAAATCGCCAGCGGCAGATTGGGGCTCTTTTCCATCAGGCGGCCGAAGTAATAGGTGTTGACCAGCGTGACGTCGCACTGGCCGGCGGCCACCGCTTCCATTACCTTGGTGTCGTCGGGGAAGGGCGCGGTCGCCAGGTTGCCGACCCAGCCGCGCACCATGTCTTCGGTTTTGCCTTCGCCGTATTCGGTGATCATCATCGCTACCAGGCTCTGGTTGTAGACCTTTTTCGAGGTGCGCAGACAGAGGCGGCCTTTCCATTTCGGGCTGGCCAGGTCTTCGTAGGTCGACAGCTCGGCCGGCTTCACCTTGCCGGTGTTGTACACGATGGTGCGGGCGCGCACCGACAGGCCGAACCACTCGTTGTCAGGATCGCGCAGATGGGCCGGCACGTTGGCTAGCAGGGTTTGCGAGCGGATCGGACGCAGCAGGCCCTCTTCGGAGGCCTGCCACAGATTGCCGGCGTCGACGGTCAGCAGCATGTCGGCCGGGGTGTTCTTGCCCTCGGCTTTCAGGCGCGCCATCAGCGGCCCTTCCTTGTCGGTGATGAACTTGACCTGTACGCCGGTTTCGCGGGTATAGGCGTCGAACAAGGGCTTGATGAGCTGCTCGTTGCGCGCGGAATACACCACGACTTCCTCGGCCAGCGCAGGCAGGGCGGCGGCGGTGAATGCCAGGGCGGCAAGCAGCCGGGTCAGGGTCGGTTTCATCTTGGATTCTTTCTCGGTTGGGGCGATGCGTGCAATCGTACTTAAAATGAGAACGGTTATCAATACATCGTGAATATAATTAATTCCGGTGCCGATCAGCGGCGTTCGAACTGGAGCAGGAGGCGCAGCTCGCCTTCGAACAGGGTTTCCAGCCGGATGTTGCCGGGGCGTTCGTCGAAACTCAGCCCGGCTTGCGGCGCCGGGCTGACGTCGATCAGCTGGAGCGACTCGGCGGGATAATCGACCTCGAGCGTCACCCGCATGGGGTAATAGCCGTCAAGGAATTTGCGCATGTAGGGTCCGCTGAACAGGCTGAAATAGCCGTTTCCGGTGTTGCGCAGGGCGCGGGTTTGCGCAGACAGGCACAGCCGTGCACCGGGTTCGACATTGCGCAGTTGCACGCTGGCGCCCTCGACCCAGGCGTGTCCGATGCCGCGGGCGAGGTCGATTTTGAGATCGCGCACATAGCCTTCGCGGAAGGTGATCTGCAGCAGCGGCACGGCGTCCAGCCGGTCGTGGCATTGATACAGCCCGACCCAGCCGCTAGCCAGGCTGTCGGCATCGATGCGGATACGGTTCTGGTGATGGTGGAGGGGTTTGGCGGGCGGCGTTTCGAGGAAGCGCAACTCCCCCTCGTTGACGGCGTCCGCGCTTTCCAGGCTGAGATCGCTTGCCGCATGCGCAAAATGCATCAACAAGGCCGCTGCCAGCACGCCGTGCCGGAGCGCACCCGGGCAGCGCTTATTGCAGCGCGGCAAGCGCGGGCTGAATGTCGCCGGCCGGGACGACGCGGCGGGCGCCGTCGAAGCGTTCGCGCCAGTAACGGTCGCCGAGACTGGAGACCGTGACCGCCCCGGTGCGGCTGCTCGCGGCGTGCACAAAACGGTCTTCGCCCAGATAAATGCCGACATGGGAGAACGCGCGGTTGAGGGTGTTGAAGAAGACCAGATCGCCGGGCTGGAGTTCAGCCAGCGCGAGCGGCTGCGTCGCTTCGCTGATCGCGCGGCTGTCGCGCGGGAGCTGGATGCCGATCGTCTGCCTGAATACGTGGCCGACGAAACCGCTGCAATCGAGTCCGCTGTCGGGCGCGCTGCCGCCCAATCGATAGGGGCTGCCCACCAGGCTGACGGCATACATGTGGACATCGTCTTCCTGCGCCGCGAATGCGTGAGACGTCAACAGCAAGGCCAGCAGGGACAGCAGTACAGGCTTCATCGAATGACAATCTGCTCTATAGTTGAAACGATAATTATGGCCATGCGTAGCGAATCTTGACCCGAGGACAGCACCATGAACGACGCGCAATCCCCCGCTTCCGAGCGGACCAGTATCCCCGACAACACGCAACTTGTGCAATTGCACGACGAGGCGGCAGCAGCCGTGTCCACGCCCGACCTGCGCGAACGCGTGCGCGAATTGACCGCGCGCGTCCTGCATGAGCGCCGCATGGCACTCAGCGAACTGAGCGAGATCGTCGCCGCGATTGCCTCCGGAGTGGGCAGCGGCCTGACTGCGCGCGGCGGAGAAATGAAGGACGGCCTCAAGCAGGCCGTATCCGGCCTGGACGATGCCGTCGGCAGTGCTGCGCAGGCTGTCTCCTATGCCCTGCAGGAAGCGGCCGAACAGGGGAGGGCCTTCAAGGACAATGAACTGAAAGCCAGCCTGGAACAGCTCCGCGACCTGGAGGCGCAGATTATCGATACCCTGAAGCAAACCGCCAGCCAGTCCGGCGGCAAACTGAAGGAAGAGCTCGAAACCCTGAGCGACCACCTGAAACACAGCGGCACCCGTACCGGCACGCAGGTGCGCGAGGCGCTGGAGCAACTGGCCGGCGGAGTGAAGGCCGGCGGCGCAGCGGGGCGCGCCGGGCTGAGCGAGTCGGCCAGCACCGCCAGCGCGCGTCTGTCGCAGGTGGCGAGCGGCATCCTGGCTGCGCTGTCCGAGTCGCTCAAACGGCAGAGCGAGCGCCTGCGTTCCTGATATCCGCCACCCCGGCAGGGGAAGCGCGCCCGCTGCGCCGCTTGCGGCTTTCCGGCGTGCCCCTTGCGGGTACTGCGGAGTCGTTGTCGCTTTAGCGGCTTACGAATCCGGCGTGCACCTTGCGGGTACTGCGGAGTCGTTGTCGCTTTAGCGGCTTACGAATCCGGCGTGCCCCTTGCGGGTACACTCTCGGCATTGCCGATTCCGACAACCAACGATGCTCTGGGAA
>NZ_MKUG01000156.1 GCF_001897685.1 Thiobacillus sp. 65-1402 | reverse complement strand
GGTCCCCGCCGCCTGCTTGCCGCGCCCGCCGCGCTTCTGCGCGCGGTAGTCGTCGATCGGCTGCGACTTCATGTAGCCGCCGTGCGACAGGGTGACGACCATTTCCTCCGGCTTGATCAGGTCTTCCATCGACATGTCCTGCGCGTTCTCGACGATGGTCGAGCGGCGCGCGTCGCCGAACTGGTCGCGGACCTGGGTCAGTTCCTCGCGGATGATCTGGGTGATGCGCGAAGGATTGGCGAGGATGTCGAGCAGGTCGGCGATCTTCGCCATGATCTCCTTGTACTCGCCGATGATCTTGTCGGACTCGAGGTTGGTCAGGCGCTGCAGCTGCATTTCGAGGATGCGCTGCGCCTGGATCTCGGACAGGTGATAGCCGTCGGAATGCAGGCCGAATTCGGGGCCGACGTTCACCGGACGCGAGAACTCTGGGTCGATGCGCGCCAGCATCTCCTCGACCATCGCCGACTTCCAGGCGCGGCCGAGCAGGCGCTCCTTCGCGATGACCGGGGTTTCCGAGCTCTTGATCAGTTCGACGATCTCGTCGACGTTGGCCAGCGCCACCGCGAGGCCTTCGAGGATGTGGCCGCGTTCGCGCGCCTTCCTGAGATCGAACACGGTGCGGCGGGTGACGACCTCGCGGCGGTGGCGCAGGAAGGCGTCGAGCATTTCCTTCAGGTTGAGGAGGCGCGGCTGGCCGTCGATCAGCGCCACCATGTTCATGCCGAAGGTGTCCTGCATCTGCGTCTGCTTGTACAGATTGTTCAGGATCACGTCGGCGTTCTCGCCGCGCTTCAGTTCGATGTAGACGCGCATGCCCGACTTGTCGGACTCGTCCCTGAGGTCGGCAATGCCGTCGATCTGCTTTTCGCGCACCAGCTCGCCGATTTTTATCAACAAATTGGCCTTGTTCACCTGGTAGGGCAGCTCGTCGATGATGATCGCCTGCTTGCCGCCGCCCTTGTCGAGGTTCTCGACGTGGCAGGTGGCGCGCATCACCACGCGGCCACGCCCGGTGCGGTAGCCGTCGCGCACGCCGGCAAGCCCGTAGATGATGCCGGCGGTGGGGAAGTCGGGCGCCTTGACGAGGGCGATCAAGGACTCGATGTCGATCCCGGGGTCGTCCAGCAGCGCGAACAGCGCCGCGCAGATATCGGTGAGGTTGTGCGGCGGAATGTTGGTCGCCATCCCCACCGCGATGCCGGACGAGCCGTTGATCAGGAGGTTGGGGATCTTGGCCGGCAGCACCAGCGGCTCCTGCTCGGAACCGTCGTAGTTGGGGCCGAAGTCGACCGTTTCCTTGTCGAGGTCGGCCAGGAGCTCGTGCGCGATCTTCGCCATGCGCACTTCGGTGTAACGCATCGCCGCCGCGTTGTCGCCGTCGACCGAGCCGAAGTTGCCCTGGCCGTCGATCAGCGGGTAGCGCAGCGAGAAATCCTGCGCCATCCGCACCATCGTGTCGTACACCGCGGTGTCGCCGTGCGGGTGGTATTTACCGATGACGTCACCGACCACGCGGGCCGACTTCTTGTAAGCCTTGTTCCAGTCGTTGCCGAGCTCGTTCATCGCGTACAGCACGCGGCGATGCACGGGCTTCAGGCCGTCGCGCACATCCGGCAGCGCGCGCCCGACGATCACGCTCATGGCGTAATCGAGGTAGGAGCGCCGCATCTCCTCTTCGAGGCTGACCGGGAGGGTTTCCTTGGCAAACTGTTCCATAACCGGCTTTTATTGTTTCAGGCTTTAAAGCCCGCGATTTTAGCATGGCTGCCCGACGCGCCCGCCTTTGCCAAACCACGTCCAAACAGTGAGAATGCAGGCCACCATGAAAGCACCCGCCGACCTTCTTCTCCTTCCGCAATGGGTGGTGCCCGTCGAATCGGAAGGAACGCTGGCCGACCACGCCGTGGCCGTGCAGGACGGCCGCATCCTCGACGTGCTGCCTGCAGACGCCGCCCAGGCGCGCTACGACGCCGCGCAGACGCTCGCCCTGCCCGGCCAGGCGCTGATCCCGGGCCTCGTCAACCTGCACGGCCACGCCGCGATGTCGCTGATGCGCGGCTTTGCCGACGATCTGCCGCTGATGGCCTGGCTCAACGGGCGCATCTGGCCGGCCGAAAAAAAACACGCATCCGAGGCCTTCGTGCGCGACGGCACCCTGCTCGCCGCCGCAGAAATGCTAGCGGGCGGAATCACCTGCTGCAACGACATGTATTTCTTCCCGCAGGCCGCGGGCGAAGCCTTTCTGCAGGCCGGCATGCGCGCCACCCTGGGCTTGATCGTGCTGGAACTCCCCAGCACCTATGCATCGGATGCCGACGCTTATCTGGCACGCGGGCTCGCCATGCGCGACGCGCTCAAGGAAGAGCCGCTGCTCGGTTTCGCTTTCGCCCCGCATGCGCCCTACACCATTGCGGACGCCACCTTCGGGCGCATCAACACCCTGGCCGAACAGCTCGGCCTGCCCCTCCACACCCACATCCACGAAACCGCCGACGAAATCCAGAGCAGCCTCAAGCAATACGGCGTGCGCCCGCTGGAGCGACTAGCTCGGCTCGGCCTGCTGGGGCCGAATTTCATCGGCGTCCATGCCGTGCATGTAAGCGACGCCGAGATCGACCTGCTGGCGCAACACGGCTGCCATGTGGCGCATTGCCCCACCTCGAATCTGAAACTGGCCTCCGGCATCGCGCCGCTGGCCAAGTTCGCCGCGGCAGGCATCAATCTCGGCCTCGGCACCGATGGCGCCGCCAGCAACAACCGTCTCGACCTGTTCGCCGAGATGCGCCTGGCCGCCCTGCTGGCCAAGGGCGCCAGCAATGACGCCGCCGCCCTGCCCGCCGCTGCGGCGCTGAAAATGGCGACGCTCGATGCCGCCCGCGCGCTCAATCTCGACGACCGCGTCGGCAGCATCGTTCCCGGCAAGCGCGCCGACCTGGTCGCGGTCGACCTGCACACCCTGTCCAGCCAGCCGGTATTTGACCCGGTCTCGCACCTGGTTTACGTTGCCGGACGCGAGGACGTCACCCACGTCTGGGTCGACGGCAAGCTGAAACTGAATGACCGCCGTCTGGTCGGCCTCGACACCGACGACCTGACCGCCCGCGCCGCCTACTGGCGCACCAAACTTACCGCCTGAGGTTCCCGATGAGCAACGTCGACGCTGCCGAAATCGCCAAATTCTCCGAACTTGCCCACCGCTGGTGGGACCCGAATTCGGAGTTCAGGCCGCTGCACGAAATCAACCCGCTGCGCCTGAAATGGATCGACCAGCTGGCGCCGCTGGCTGGCAAGAAGGTGCTCGACGTCGGCTGCGGCGGCGGCATCCTGTCCGAGGCGATGGCCGGCGCCGGCGCCAGCGTCAGCGGCATCGACCTGTCGGACAAAGCGCTCAAGGTCGCCAAACTGCACCTCTACGAATCGGGCAGGCAGGTCGACTACCAGCTGATCTCGGCCGAAGACTACGCCGCGCAGCACGCCGGCGAATTCGACGTCGTCACCTGCATGGAAATGCTCGAGCACGTGCCCGACCCCGCCTCGGTGGTCGCCGCCTGCGCGAAGCTGGTCAAACCGGGCGGCTGGGTGTTCTTCTCGACGCTCAACCGCAACGCCAAGAGCTACCTGTTCGCCGTCGTCGGCGCCGAATACCTCCTCAAGCTGCTGCCGCGCGGCACCCACGACTACGCCAAATTCATCCAGCCCGCCGAACTCGCGCGCATGGCGCGCGAAGCCGGGCTGGACACCCAGGAGCTGACCGGCATGAGCTACAACCCGCTGACCAAGGTCTACAAACTGGGGGCCGACACCGACGTCAATTACCTGCTGGCCACCCGCCGCGGAGATTGAGACCGTGAAGCTTGAAAACATCCGCGTCGTACTGTTCGACCTCGACGGCACCCTGATCGACACCGCGCCCGACCTCGGCTACGCGCTCAACCTGCAGCGCGCACGCCACGGTCTGCCGCCGCTGGCCGACGAGGCGATCCGCCCGCAGGCCTCGCACGGCGCACGCGGCCTGCTCGGCGTCGGCTTCGACCTGCATCCCGACGACCCGCGTTTTGCCCGCATGCGCGAGGAGTTCCTGCAGCTGTACGCCGACAACATCTGCCGCCATTCGCGGCCTTTCCCCGGCATCCTCGATCTGCTGGCCGAACTCGAAGCGCGCCAGCTGAAATGGGGCGTGGTCACCAACAAACCGGCGCGCTTCACCGAACCCCTGATGTCCGTGCTCGACCTTGCCGAGCGTGCCGCCTGCATCGTCTCCGGCGACACCTGCCCGCAGCCGAAGCCGCACCCGGAGCCGATGCTCGCCGCCGCCGAACTGTGCAGCGCCCTCCCCTCGCAGTGCCTGTATCTGGGCGACGCCGAACGCGACATCCAGGCCGCGCGCGCCGCCGCCATGCCCGCACTGGTCGCCGCCTGGGGCTACCTCGACGCCGCCGACCAGCCGCACACCTGGGGTGCGCAGGCGGAAATCCGCCATCCGGCCGACACCCTCGACTTTCTTGGCTGAGCAATGGCCTACCTCGTTCTCAAGAGCCTGCACCTCACCACCATCGCGGTCACCCTGACGCTGTTCGTGCTGCGCGGCATCTGGATGATGACTTCCTCACCCAGACTGCAGGCGCGCTGGGCGCGCATCGTCCCCCACATCAACGACAGCCTGCTGCTCGCCAGCGGCATCGGGCTCGCCGTGCTGATCAAGCAGTATCCGCTGACGCACGGCTGGCTCACCGCCAAGCTCCTCGCGCTGATCCTCTACATCGTGCTCGGCAGTGTGGCCATCAAGCGCGGCAGGACCCGCGGCCAGCGCATCGCCGCCTGGTTCGCCGCCCTGCTGGTGTTCGGCTACATGGCGGCGGTGGCACGCGCGCACTACCCCTTCCCCTTCATGGGCTGAACTGGCGGATGGAAGTTTTCCCGGCGCCGGAACTTTTCCGCAGGCACCGCCTCTATGCGGTACACTGTTGCAGCAACACAAGGGGCCGACCTGGCTTCGACGTGGGTCGCAAAGCAGCGTAGGGCATACCGAGGGTCAGAGCACCTCGTAAATCCAACTGAAAAACTTTAGTCGCAAACGACGAAAACTACGCCCTGGCCGCTTAAGGTCCAGGACTCACACTAGCCTGTTCATGGGCTAGGTCGGGGCAACCCGGCAGTGAGTTAATTCACATGAAATCGTGCTTGTCCGGGTCGCTTGGGCAGGTGCTAAATCCAAGGCGACTCGGCGAAATCCAGCCTGTTCGGCGGGCGTGATCAAGCTTAAAGCTTAAAAACACCGGACTAAGTATGTAGAACTGCCTGTAGAGGGCTTGCGGACGCGGGTTCGATTCCCGCCGGCTCCACCAGATTTCGATCCCTGGTGGTCCAAAGATGGCCATAATTCTTATTAAAAACAAGGATTATGGCCATTTTCACGTCCAGGCTCATCCCGGAGTGGCCATTGGAATCCGACGGTAACCGACGGTCATATTGACGGTAACCCGCAGCCTCAGCCGAAGCAGTGAGGATGGGCGCCGGCGGCGCTGCGGGCACTTGATGCGCATCAGTCGCTCGCCTTGCCTGCGCCGCCTAAAATCAGGTTAACCAGCTTGCCGAGCAGCAAGACGACACACGAGACGACGAGCACCGTCATCCACCACGGCGCCGCGAACGGCGCCAGCAGCACGGCCGGCCAACCCCAGCACGACGCTCGCAGCCACGATTCGACCATGCGCCCTCCCTTGCGGCCATCGCGGCCTCGATGGCTTCCGCCACCCCTTGGTCCACGTCATGCCATGAATCGGATTTTCAATGGACGCCCTGCGGAAACCATGCTATGCCTGTGTTAACGACAGGGGGGATATCGGGCAAACAATGCTTATCCTCAAAGGAGTTGCGCCATGACAACATACAAGGTCGGTTACATGATCGGCAGCCTCGCTACCCAATCGATCAATCGCAAGCTTGCCAAGGCGCTGATTCGTCTTGCGCCGGGAAACCTGCAATTCTCCGAAATCCCGTTCCGCGATCTGCCGCTGTACAGCTATGACTACGACGACGATTTTCCGCAAGTGGCGCGGACGTTCAAGGCGGCGATCAAGGCCTCCGACGCGATCCTGTTCGTGACACCCGAATACAACCGTTCGATCCCGGGCGGCCTCAAGAATGCGATCGACTGGGCGAGCCGTCCCTACGGCACCAACGCCTTTGCGAAGAAGCCGTCGGCCGTGATCGGCACCTCACCCGGCGCCATCGGCACGGCCGTTGCGCAGCAGAGTCTCAGAAGCGTGCTGAGCTTCTGCAACTCACCGCAAATGAACGCGCCCGAAGCCTATATCCAGTTCACGCCCGGCATGATTACCGACGACGGCGAGGTGACGGTCGAATCGACAGAGGCGTTTCTGCGTAACTACATGGCTGAATTCCGTACCTTCATCGCCCACGTCCTGACGGTCCTGCCACGCGAGGACTGACGGCCTCGCCGGGCTCTACCGGGGGAAGCGGAATCAGGCCGTCAGGCGGATGGCCTTGCGAAGCCGGGGCAGCCCATACAGGAGCATGCGCGGCCTACGGAATCCGGGGCGATTCCCCGCTCCCCGACGGCAGGCGCTCGACCCAGGCACGCACCTCCTGCGGGCGCTGGAAATAATAGCCCTGGAAGCGCTCGCATCCCTGCTGGCGCAGGAAGGCGAACTGGGCTGCGTTTTCCACGCCTTCGGCCACCACTTCGAAGTGCAGATGGCGGGCCATCGACAGGATCGTCTCCACCAGGGCGACGTCGTTGGGATCGTGCGGAATGTCCTGCACGAAGCTCTTGTCGATTTTCAGTTCGGACAAGGGCAGGCGCTTCAGATAAGCCAGCGACGAATAGCCGGTGCCGAAGTCGTCGATGGCGAAGCGCAGGCCGAGCGCCGCCAGTTCGGTCATGCGCGCCACCGACTCGGAGGCGTGCTCGACCAACTGGTTTTCGGTGATTTCCAGCGTCAGGTAGGTAGGATCGGCGCCGGTGGCGGTCAGGATCTCCCTGACCCGCTGCACGAAATCGGCCTGGTGAAACTGCCGCGGACTGACGTTGACGGCAATGCGCAAGCCGCGGCCTTCGGCGTCGAGCCGGGCGATGAGGATGCAGGTTTCGCGCAGCACCCACTCGCCCAGCGGCACGATGAGGCCGGACTCTTCCGCCAGCGGAATGAAGCTCGACGGCATCACCAGGCCCCGGCGCGGATGCCGCCAGCGCACCAGCGCTTCGGCCCCGATCACCTTGCCGCCCGCATCGACCTGCGATTGCAGATACAGTTCGAAGCTGCGGTCGCGCACCGCCTCGCGCAATTCGTGATCGAGGGCATAGCGCTCAGCGACGGCTTCCTGCATGGCGGGCTCGAAATAGGCCAGGGCGTTGCGGCCGCGCTCCTTGGCCCGGTACATGGCGGTATCGGCCTCGCGCATGAGATCGTCGACGCTTTCCGCTTCCTTCGGGAACAGGGTGATGCCGATGCTGGCGGTGGCGAGATATTCCTGGCCGCCGATGCTTACCGGGTGTTCCAGCGCACTGCGGATTTTCTCTGCCACCGCCATGACCAGGGAGCCGGCATCCTCCGGGTTTGTCGCCAGATCGGGCAGCAGGATCACGAACTCGTCGCCGCCCAGCCGCGCCACCGTGTCTTCCTGACGCAGGTAGAACGCCAGCCGCCTGGCCACTTCGCGCAGCACGGCGTCGCCCATCGCATGGCCATGCACATCGTTGATGCGCTTGAACTGGTCGAGGTCGACGAACAGCACGGCGCCGTAGCGCCGGTTGCGGCGCGCAGCCGCCAGCGCCTGGGTCAGCCGGTCGAGGAACAGGACGCGGTTGGGCAGTTCCGTCAGCGCATCGTGGTAGGCGAGGCGTTCGATTTCGGCCTCGGCCCGCTTGGCGTCCGTGACATCCATGCAGTGCCCGACATAGCCGGTGAACTGGCCCTGGGTGTCGAAGCGCGGACTGCCCTGGTCGATGATCCAGCGGTACTCGCCGCTGACGTGGCGCAAGCGGTATTCCATGGAAAACGGCTCGCGGCGGTCGAAGGCGGCGTTGTAGGTCTCCAGGCAGTGCGCCAGGTCGGCCGGGTGCACCCCCGCGGTCCAGCCGTCGCCCAGCTCCTGCTCCAGCGAGCGGCCGGTAAAGCGCAGCCAGGGTTCATTGAAATAATCGCATCCGCGGCCCTGCCCGGCGGTCCACACCAGCGCCTGCCCGCTGTTGGCGAGGGTGCGGAAATGCAGTTCGCTGTTGGCCAGCGCCGCGCGCAGCTGGTATTCCTCCGAGACATCGCGGAATACCAGCACCACGCCCTGCAGTTCGCCGCGGGCGTTGCGTATCGGCGCGGCGCTGTCGGCAATGTGGTAACGCCGGCCGTTTCGCGCCAGCAGGATCGTGTCGTTGGTCAGCCCCACCACCTGCCCCTCGCGGATGACGCGCGCCACCGGAATATCCGCCGGCGTGCCGGTGAGCGCATTTTCGATCGCGAACACCTCGGCGACAGGCCGCCCCATGGCCTCGGCCCGAGACCAGCCGGTGAGACTTTCGGCCACCGGGTTCATGAGCGTAACGCGCGCCTCGGTGTCGGTGGCGAGGATGGCATCGCCGATGGAATGCAGGGTGATGGCAAGCCGTTCCTCGCTGGTGGCCAGATTCGCCTGGGCTTCCTGCATGGCGCGCGCCATGGCATTGAAGCTTCCGGCCAGTCTCGCAATTTCCAGTGCGCCCTCTTCCGGCACCGTCACATCCAACTGCCCGCTGCGCAGGGTGTTCGCCGCCTGCGCCAGGCGTCCCAGCGGCGAGGTCACGTGGCGATGCAGCATCCAGCCCAGCAGGCCGATCAGCAGCAGGCTGGCAGTCAGATCCGCCGCACGCGCCTTGAACACGAACTCGCGCATCGCCAGCCGGTCGCGAGCGAGATCGAATCCGACGTACACCGCGCCCTGCCGCCGGCTGCGCGACTGCTGCGCATCGGCCGCCAACTGGAACGGCTGCATGGCGGCGATGTGCACGCCGTCGGCTGTGGTCGGAAAAAATACCGGAAGCTTCCCTTGCTTGATCTGCGCGAAACGGCGCATGTCGAAACCCGGCAGCACCTCGGTAACGAGCCGGCCGCGCCAGGCATAGCGGTGGGCCGCCAGCACGCGGCCGCTGTCGTCGAGCAGCAGCACGGCCTCCGCGCGCCGGTCGGTCGCTATCTGCGCCATATCCGCTTCCACCAGTTCCCGGCTGGTTTCCCAGCCCTGCTCCGCCATGCGCGCCAGATGGGCGGTGTGGGTCAGCAGATCCGCCCTGGCCTGCAGGCCAAGCTGGTCCAGGCGCTTGTCCAGCACATTCACCAGCGACATCCCGAGCACCACCAGCAGCAGCAGCGCCAGCCCGACCGGCAGGGTGATACGCAAGGGCAGACGCTGCATCCTCATGGCGACACCGGCAGAAAACGCGGATCGGTCAGTCCGGCCAGCGCGGGGGTCTGCCTCAGCAAGCCGGCGGAAACCATGATGCGGGCGACGTTGTCCGCCGCAGGCACGAGGCCGGGGCTGGCTCCCTCCAGCCAGCCGCGGTTGGCCGCAAGGTCCATGAAACGGATGCCCTCGAGTGCCGTGCGCACCTCGTCCGGGCTGACGCCGAGGCGCGGAGCCATGCGGCGAAAGGCGTCGCCGGGCGCGGCATGCAGATAATCCAGCGCCTGGAAATAGCCCGCCAGCAATTGCCGGAAGCTTTCGGGAGAGCGTTCCAGAGCGTCGGTTCGCGCCACCAGCGTGTCCACGATCAGGCCGGGAAAATGACTGCTGTCGTACAGGCGCCGCGCGCCCTCTGCCTGCAACTGCGTGGCGAAGGGCTCCCAGCTGACCAGCGCATCCACCTCGCCGGCGAGATAGGCCCGCAGCTGACGGTCGCCGGTAATCCGCTGCAGCACGATGTCGCGCAGCGTCAAGCCCGCCGCTTCGAGCGACTTGGCCAGCATCAGCGCGCCGGCGGCGGTCTCGTCCACGCCGATGCGTTTGCCCCTGAGATCCTCCAGCCGTTCGATGTCGGGACGGCTCATGATGGCATCCGCCCCGGCGGAATCGTCGAAGACCAGAATGGCGCGGACGTCCAGCCCGCCCTCGCGGGCAAGCAGGCATTCGTCGAGGGTGAGCGCGGCTGCTTCCACATCCCCGGTGGCCAGCGACATGAGGTTGGCCGTGTTGGAGGGCATTTCCACCAGACGCAAGACGTTGGCGTCATATAGCCCCAGTTCGCGCGCAAGGAACAGGGGCTCGGAACCGACCCAGAGAATGCCGCCGACGCGCGTGAGGGGCGGCTGGCCGCTGCAGCCCCCGGCCAGCGCAAGCGGCGCCAGCGCGCTGGCGGCGAGAAAACGACGGCGTCCCTTGTTCATCCCTACCCCCTTCAGCCTGGCGATCCGTCAGCGACCTTCCTGCCGAATCGTTTTTTGCCAGGAAACCGGATTCATGGGCAATATCCCACGAACTCGCCTTGTTGTTTTCGGTTATCCGACCGTTTCTTGACCGGGCAGACAGGAAGACAAGCCCACGGCCGGCTGGCAAATGATCGCTGGATCGATGCCGGAATGGCAAGCCTCAACGCTACCATGCATTTTTTACTGGAAGACGAACCGAGATGGAAGAATTGATCGCCTGGCTACCTGCCGAACTGGCCTCGCTGCCGCGCTACGTGGTGGCGCTGGCGATCGGCCTGCTGATGGGCCTGGAGCGCGAACGCAACCCGGCGGCGAAGGCGGGGCTGCGCACCTTCGCACTGACGGCGCTGCTGGGGGTGCTGACGGCGCATCTGGCGGCGGCGCTGGGCGAACCGTGGCTGATCGCGGCGGGGCTGCTGCTGGTCGGCGCGATGATGATCGCGGCGTATCTGCGTTCCCCGCAACAAGCGGACGGCGACCCGGGGACGACGACGGTGGCGGCGCTGATGCTGTGCTATGGCCTCGGCGTGCTGGTCTGGCACGACGAAATCCAGCTGGCGGTGATGCTGGGGATTGCGGCCACCATGCTGCTGTATTTCAAGCCCGAGCTGCGCGGCATCAGCCAGCACATGAGCCGTCGCGACCTGCTGTCGATGCTGCAGTTCGCGGTGCTGGCTCTGATCATTCTGCCGCTGCTGCCGAACCGCAACTACGGCCCCTACGGCGCGCTCAACCCGTACCAGATCTGGTGGATGGTGGTGCTGATCGCCGGCGTGGGGCTGGCGGGCTACGCCGCGCTGCGGCTGGTCGGGCAACAGCGCGGCGCGGCGATGCTCGGCCTGCTCGGCGGGCTGGTGTCGTCCACCGCGACGACTCTGGCGTTCAGCCGCCACGCCCGCGCCAGCAGCGCGATGATGCCGGTCGCCGTGATCGTCATCGTGCTGGCCAACCTGGTGGTGCTGGTGCGCCTCGGCGTGCTGGCCGCGGTGCTGGCGCCGGCGGTGTTGCCGCAACTGCTGCCGGTGCTGATCGGCGGACTGGCCGCCGGCGGCCTCGGCGCCGCCTATGGGGTGCGCCGCCTGCAGCCGCAGGGCGAGCTGCCCCCGCTGGCGATGGCCAATCCCACCGAATTGCGCACCGCGCTCGGCTTCGGCCTGATGTATGCCGTGGTGCTGCTGGCCGCGGCCTGGCTATCCGACTGGCTCGGCACGCGCGGGCTGTATGCGGTGGCGCTGGTATCGGGGCTGACCGACGTCGACGCCATCACGCTGTCGAGCCTGCGCCTGCACAATCTGGACACGCTGCCGGCGGAGGGCGTGGTCAACGTCGTCACCCTCGCGGTGCTGGCCAACCTGGTGTTCAAATCCGCGCTCACCCTCGTCATCGGCGGCTGGCAGATGGCGCGCCACGCGATCGCCGGGATGGGCGCGGCGGGGCTGGGGCTGATCGTGGCCTGGGCTATAATCCGCGGTTTTTCCGCCTAGTCACGAGTCCTAATCATGGAAGCCGAAAGCCTCAATCAGATCGAATCCAAACTCGCCGACCTCGGCGAACGCGCCGGCCAACTCAGGGGGTTTCTTTGACTACCCTGTCAAGCGGGACCGTCTAGAGGAAGTCGTCCGCCTGTCCGAAGCGCCGGACTTCTGGAACGATGCCGCCCGCGCCCAGGAACTGGGCCGTGAACGCAAGGCGCTGGAAGACGTGGTGCTGGTGCTCGACCGCGTGGCGTCGGGCCTCGCGGACGCGGCCGAACTGTTCGAGATGGCGCGCGAGGAGAATGACGACGCCACCCTCGCCGCGGTGCAGGCCGACATCGCGGCCATCGAGAAGGACGTCTCCACGCTGGAATTCCGCCGCATGTTCAACAACCCGGCCGACCCCAGCAACTGCTTCATCGATATCCAGGCCGGCGCCGGCGGCACCGAGGCCTGCGACTGGGCCTCGATGCTGCTGCGGCAATACCTGAAATACGCCGAGCGCAAGGGCTTCAAGGCCGAACTGCTGGAAGAGTCCGAAGGCGACGTCGCCGGCATCAAGTCCGCCAGCATCAAGGTCGAGGGTGACTACGCCTACGGTACCCTGCGCACCGAAACCGGCGTGCACCGCCTGGTGCGCAAGTCGCCGTTCGACTCGTCCGGCGGCCGCCACACCAGCTTCGCCAGCGTGTTCGTCTACCCGGAAGCCGACGATTCCATCGAGGTGGAAATCAACCCCGCCGACCTGCGCGTCGACACCTATCGCGCCTCCGGTGCCGGCGGCCAGCACATCAACAAGACCGACTCGGCGGTGCGCATCACCCACCTGCCCACCAACATCGTGGTGCAGTGCCAGAACGACCGCTCGCAGCACAAGAACCGCGCCGAGGCGATGTCGATGCTGAAATCGAAGCTCTACGAAGCCGAGCTGCGCAAACGCCAGGCCGAACAGGACAAGCTCGAAGCCGGCAAATCCGACGTCGGCTGGGGCCACCAGATCCGTTCCTACGTGCTGGACAACTCGCGCATCAAGGATCTGCGCACCAACGTCGAAGTCTCCGCCACCCAGAAGGTGCTCGACGGCGACCTCGACGTGTTCATCGAAGCGAGCCTGAAACAGGGCGTGTAAACAATGGCTTGCGTCCGCCATGGCGAACGTATATCCTGTATATACAAAGGAGAGAACCCATGCTTACGCGCGCCTTCAAAAGCGGCAACTCGCTTGCCGTCCGTATACCCAAGGAACTCGCCATCATCGAGGCCAGCCAGGATGTCGAGATTGAAAAAGTCGGCGACACCCTGGTGCTGCGCCCGGTCGTCAAACGCAAGTTGACTGGGCTGGCGGAGGCGTTCGCCATGTTCACCCCCGACTTCATGGCCGAAGGCCGCGAATTCCACGAGCAGAAAGAGCGCGACTGGAGCGGCTTCGGTGAAGCCTTGCAGGCTCACCAGGAGAACCCCGACTACAAACCGGCTGACAGCAAGTAAGCACCATGCGTTACATGCTGGACACCAACATCTGCGTCTACCTGATGAAGGCGCACCCGCCCGAAGTCCTGACGCGCTTGCAGCAACTCGATCACGGCGACGTCGTCATGTCGATCATCACCTACGCCGAGTTGCGCGTGGGGCTCGAAGTGCTGGGCTCCACCCGCGCGCAAAACGAGCGGGCGCTGCAACTGCTGACCCGCGACATTTCCGTCCTGCCCTTCGACGAAGCCGCGGCCGAACGGTATGGCGTGCAACGCGCCGCCGTCCGCGACCGCCGCCGCGATGCGCTGGATCGGCTGATCGCCGCGCACGCGGCAAGCCTCGGCCTCACGCTGATCACCAATAACGAGGCCGATTTCAGGGATTATCCCGGCCTCCTGGTTGAAAACTGGGTTCAAAACGCATGGCCGAAGTAGCCGGCATGCCCTCCGCCAGGCCGGTTCAGGAAACCTTGGCGGAATTCCTCGCGCCGGGCCTGCTTGCGGAAGACATCCCGCCGCTGTTCCCGCTGCTCGCCGCGCGCCCGCTGGTCGGCGCGCTGATCGCGCTGTTTCGCGGCGGCGACGACGAGGTGCTGATCCGGCTGATGGTGCTGCGCGAAATCGGCCTGCGCGCCGATGCGCCGGAATGGACACCGCGCGAACTCGAATCGCATTTCGCCTACCTGTCGCAGACCAAGCTCAACACGGTGCTGGCGCGGCTGCGCGAACACGCCTTGCTGCTGTGGGACAGCGAGCGCCGCGTCTATCAGCTCTCGACCGAAGGCCGCATGGTGCTGTCGGCGCTTTCCAACCTGCTGGCGTTCAACGCCGAACAGGACGGCGAGCTGGGCTTTCTGGCGGCGCAGGTCGCCGCGGGCGCGGCGGTGGGCAAGCTCGCGCCGGAAGCCTTGTCCCACCTCCTGGCGCGGCTGGGCGAACTGGAAGAGGAGTTTGCGCAGGCGGTCGCCTCCGGCTCGGAATTCCGCCTGCGCGCGGCGCAGTCGAAACTGACCTCGGTGCAGCAATGGCTCGACCGTGCCAACGCGGTGATGAAGGACCTCAGCGACGCCGGCCTCGACGACGACAGCTGGCGGCTGGCGCAAAGCATCGGCCAGCGCCAGTCGCGGCTGCTGCGCATGGCCTCGGTGTTCCAGCGCGAACTGGCGGCGATCGCGCGCCAGCAGGTGCACCTGTCGCAGGGCGGGCTGTCCACCTCCGAACTTGCGGCCTGGCTGAAAACGCAGTCGCCCGACAGCCTCGCAGCATTGGCCGACGGGCGGCTAGCGACGACACCGGAGTCGGTGTTCGTGCTGCCCGACGTGATGCTCGACAACACCGAGGAATTCGTCGTGCGCGAGCAGCCCGGCCGCAAAACCTCGGCCATGCCCGCACCGGCCGAGATCGAATACACCCGCGACGTGCCGCTGGAACCGCCGCGCGAACTGATCGAATTGACCCGCATGCTCGCCGGGCTGGCAGCGCCCGCGAGCGTCGCCGACACCGTCGCCGGCGGGAACTTCGGCGCGGCGTCGTACCGCCTGTCGCTCCTGGCGCTGCTGGGCGAAACCAATATCGGCCCCGAACTCGCGCCGCTCGCCGAACTGCCGGTGACGCTGGAATGGAGCGGCGAAATGGAGGCGGTCGGACGCGGCGAAGTGGCCTGGATCAGCGCCGGCCGCATCCTCCCCGCCGCGCCTGCATCGCCCCCCGCCGACGACCGCGCATCCTTGCCTGCCGCAAACCCGGACCAGAATCCCGATGAACAATGACCTTGCCGCCCGCCTGATCGCCCGGCTGCTGGCGCTGCGCACCCTGCCGCGCGAAGACCCCGAAGCGCGCCGCCTGCTGGTCGATGCGGGTTTCCGCGACGAAGTCGAAACGCGGCTTGCCGCCAGCGGCCTGCGGCTGCTCGCCCAGCCTTTCGCCGCCCACATTGCGGTCGCGCTCGCGCGCGAACACGAGGCCGCCGTGTTCGAACAGAACGACGCCTGGCAGGCGTCGAACATCGGCCTGCCCAAGGATGCCGCCGCGCTGCTGGTGATCGTGTGGGCGCTCATCATCCTGCCCAAGCGCGAGCGCCAGCTGGCGAGCGAAGCGGCGCAGACCGACGCGCAAAACGAGCTGTTCGAGACCGTGCGGCTGACGCCCGCCGCGCATGAGGCTTCGCGCGGCATCCCCGAAAACGTGCTGCTGGAAGACTACGGCAAGCTGCTCGGCGGCAAGGCAAGGCTGCAGCAGTTCGCGTTGCCGCAATTGTCGCGGCTGGGCTTCATCGAACGCCGCAACAAGGTCATCCACGAAGGCCCCCTGCTCGACCTGGCGTTCGACTACGCCGAGTTCGCGCCGCGCATTCTCGAAGGCGCACTGTCCGACCTGCTCAAGCAGCGCGGCGTGCTCGAAGAACACGCTCCTTTAAGCCCAGCGCTCGAAGATCCTGCTCCTTTAAACCCGGCGCTCGAAGACCCCGCACCCGAGGACCACGCCTGATGTTCCGCCTGCTTGAACTCGAAACCGTGCACTGGGATTTCTGGCGCAACTTCCGGCTGCCGCTCGACGCCTCCATCGTCACCATTTCCGGTCCCAACGGCTCGGGCAAGACGACGCTGCTCGACGCGCTGCGCACCCTGCTCGCCCTCGACTGCTCGAAAAAGCGCGACTACAAGCGCTACGTGCGGCGCAACGGCGAAGACTTCTGCTGGCTGCGCGGGGTGATCGACAACCAGCGCCCGCAGGGCTCGAGCCGCCGCCCCTTCGGCCTGCCCTACCAGAGCGACCGCATCACGCTGGCCTGCCGCATCGACAGACGCGGCGGCGACTGGACGCGCAAATACTGGATCGCCGACGGCGAAGTCGCGCTCAAGGATCTCGAACAGCAGGGCGAGGAATTCGGCGTGCGCGACTACCAGCGCATCCTCCACGGCGCCGGGCTGTCGCCCGCCATCGCCCGCGTGCTTTCGCTCGAACAGGGGCAGACCGACAAGCTGTGCGAACTGTCGCCGCGCGAACTGCTCGACCTGGTGTTCCAGGTATTCGGCGACAAGGATGTGCTCGACCGCTACCAGGAAGCGCGCCACCACCAGGAACACACCGCGCGCGAACTCGACGCCGGGCAAAACCAGCTCGAAGCGCTCGGCAACAATCTCGAAAAGCACGAGCAGAAGGTGAATCGCTACCGCGAGTGGCAGCGCCTCAACCAGGAGCGCGTCGAGCTCGTCAGCGAAATCCGCCCGCGCCTCGAACACTGTCTGCTGCAGCGCGAAGCCGACCATGCCGCGCGCACGCTGCTCGTCCAGCGCCGCGACTGGCGCGCCAAACGCGCCGAGCGCGCCGCACTGCAAACCGAATCCGAAGCGCTCGACGCCGCGCTCGCGCAGGCACAGCTGCGCAAACAGGCGGCGGCGGAAAACGAGCGCATCCACAACGAAGCCCTCTACGAAATCAACCGCGAACTCGGCGGCTGGGAAGTGATCGTCAAGCAGCAGCAACGGCTGCAAGAGCAGGCGCAGGCCGCCGGCGGGCAGGCCGCCGACGCGCACGAAATCGAACGGCTGGAATCCCAGCGCGCCGATCTGCTGGTCAGGATCGCCGGCCTGCAGCAGCGCCAAGGCCAGCTCGACGAGATGCTGGAGAACCTCGCCGCCGGACGCCGCGCCGACCCGCACGACGTTGCCGCATTCAGACAGGCGCTCAGCCAGGCCGGCATCGCCCACCACCTGCTCACCGACGTCGTCGAAATCGTCGACGCGGGCTGGCAGCCTGCCGTCGAAGCCGCGCTCGCGCCGTTTGCCCACATCGTGCTGCTGCAGCACGCGCGCGACGCCGAACGCGCGATGGCGCTCGGCGAAAAGCAGCGCTACCGCAACTTCATCGTCCCCGAATGCGTGACGGCCGGCCTGCCGCCGCAAGGTTCGCTGCTCGAAGTGGTGCGCTTTTCCAGCGCGGCGCCGGAATGGCTGCTGCGTACGCTGGAGCGTACCCGCCGCGTCGAAGACGTCGCGGCGGGCAGCAGGCTGCCGCGCGGCGAGGACTGGATCACGCGGAACGGCTATCTGCGCGAGCGGCGCGGCGGCCGCCACGCCGCGCCCGAGCAGGCACGCTTCGGCCGTGCGCGGCTGGATGCGCTGCGCGACGAGCGCGCCCAGCTCGACAAGCAGCTCGCCCCGCTCAAGGCCCAGCAAGCCGAGCTTGCAGGCAGGATCAACGGCATCAAGGCGCAGCTGAGCGGCGAAACCGCCGCCGCTCAGCTGGCCGGGCGCGCCGCCGAATTCGCCGAAGCGCGCAGCCAGTACGAAACGCTGGTGCTGCGCCGCCGCGACAACGGCGTCCTCGCCGCGCAGCAGGAACGCGAAGCCGCCGACGAAGCGGTGGCTGCCGCCCGCGCCAGCCGCACCCGGCTCGACGCCGACATCGCCCGCCTCGACAGGGAAACCGCCGAGCGCGAAAACCGCGCCGGACGCGAAGAGCAAATCCGCCGCCGCCTGCGGCTGCGGCGCGACCGCCGCCAGTTTCCGCCCGCCTGGCGCGACGCTGCGACCAACCAGCAGCTGGTGGAAAAATGGCGCGATGCGACCAACGTCGACCGCCGCCTCGCCGAAATCGACACCAAGTTTGCCGACGAAAGCTGGGAAACCGACGACACCGTCGTCGCCCTGCGCGACAAGATCGCGGCCAATTACCGGCAAATGGAACGCGACCTGGCCGCGCGCCGCCGCGACAACGAACTCGCCGGCGAACAAACCCAGGCCGCGCGCGAGAACTACATCGCCGTGCTGCGCCACACCGTCGGCCGCTACGCCAAGAACCTCAAGACCCTGGGCGAAGTCGCCGGCATTCGTGTCGAACACGAGCCGGTGGCGCTCGGCAACGACGACGTGACGCTGGCGCAGGCGGGGCTGTCGGTGCGCTTCGACTTCGACGCCAAGGGTTTCATGGGCATGAACGACGGCGACGCCTCCGGCGGCCAGCAGGTGATGAAATCGCTGATCCTGCTGGTGGCGCTGATGATGGAAGAATCCCGCCCCGGCGGTTTCGTCTTCATCGACGAGCCCTTCGCGCACCTCGACATCGTCAACATCGAGCGCGTGTCGGGGTTCTTGAAAGCGACGAAGGCGCAATATCTGCTCACCACCCCGGTCACGCACAACGTCAACATCTACGATCCGGCGACGCTCACCCTGGTGACCTTCAAGAAACGCCCTGGCGAGGCGTGGGCGCCGGGCGTGAAAGTGCTGATGCGCGACACCTCGACGGCATATTGACATTGCACAGCTGCAGCAAGAACCCAACCTGCCTGCCGCACTCAGCACGCTGCTCGATTACATGCAACTGCACAATATCAAAGGTGAACAGGAAGGCGTCTTGTAGTGACGAAGCTGCATTTTCACGAATGCCGCATACAACTTTAAAAATCCAGAAGATCTATTTGCAGGCTTGTCAGCTTCCATCGATATCACTTGCCTAGCCTTGTTATTCCCCGCCCACCGCCGGAGACACCATGCGCACCGAAACCCCCGTCACGCTTTTTCTGAAGGACTATGCCCCGCCCGCCTGGCTGATCGACTCGGTCGACCTGCACGTGGCGGTTTTCGATGGCCACACCGAAGTCAGAAGCCGTCTTGCCTGCCGACGCAATCCGGCAGCATTGGCCGGCCCGCTGGTGCTGAACGGCGAAGCGCTGCAACTGCAGAGCGTGACCCTCGACGGCGTGGCGCTCGACGCGTCGCGCTACACCCATGCCGATGACCTGCTGACGATCACCGCACCGCTGGCAGATAGCTGCGTGCTGGAGACCGTGGTGCGCATCGACCCCGACCACAACACCCAGCTCTCCGGCCTGTACCGCTCGCGCGACGGCTATTTCACCCAGTGCGAGGCCGAAGGCTTCCGCCGCATCACCTTCTTCCCCGACCGGCCGGACGTGATGGCGAAGTTCAGCTGCACGGTCGAAGCCGACCGCGCGCGCTTTCCGCACTTGCTGTCGAACGGCAATCCGGTGGCGGCGGGCGTCTGCGCGGATGACGCGACGCGGCACTGGGCGCGCTGGGAAGACCCCTACGCCAAGCCCTGCTACCTGTTCGCGCTGGTCGCGGCCAAACTCGACGTGCTGGAAGACGGCTACGTGACTGCGTCCGGCCGCCGCGTGCAGCTCCAGGTTTTCGTCGAGCCCGGCAAGCTCGACCAGTGCGGCCACGCGATGGCGGCGCTGAAAAAAGCCATGCGCTGGGACGAGGCGCGCTTCAGCCTCGAAGACACCGCGACCGACGCCGACTACCAGGGCATCGACCGCGTGGTGGCGCACGAGTATTTCCACAACTGGACCGGCAACCGCGTCACCTGCCGCGACTGGTTCCAGCTGTCGTTGAAAGAGGGTTTGACGGTATTCCGCGACCAGGAATTCGGCGCCGACACGCATTCGCGCGCGGTCACCCGCATCCAGGAAGTGCGCGCCCTGCGCGTCGGCCAGTTCCCCGAGGACGCCGGGCCGATGGCGCATCCGATCCGGCCGGCCTCCTACGCCGAGATCAACAATTTCTACACCGCCACCGTCTACAACAAGGGTGCGGAAGTCATCCGCATGATCCATACCCTGCTCGGGCGCGAGGCTTTTCGCCGCGGCATGGACCGGTATTTCGAGCGCCACGACGGCCAGGCCGTCACCTGCGAGGATTTCGTCGCCGCCATGCAGGACGCCTCCGGCGTCGACCTCACGCAGTTCCGCCGCTGGTACGCGCGCGCCGGCACGCCGCGCCTGAACGCATCGGGCAGCTACGACGCCGCGACCCGACGCTACACGCTGACGCTCACGCAAACCCTCGCGCCGACCGCCTACGAAAAGCGGCTGGCCGAATCGGGGCAGGCCATCGTCGATGGCACGCTGCACATCCCCGTCGCGCTCGGGCTGGTGCTGCCGGACGGCCGCGATGCGCCGCTGAAGCTCGCCGGCGAGGCCGAGGCGTGCGGCACCACGCGCGTGCTCTCGCTCACCGAGCCCACGCAGACCTTCGTCTTCGAGGACATTCCCGCCGCCCCCGTCGCCTCGCTGCTGCGCGACTTCTCCGCGCCGGTGCTACTGGATATGGAACAAACCGATGCCGAGCTCGCGCACCTGATGGCGCACGATTCCGACGCCTTCAACCGCTGGGAAGCCGGGCAGCGGCTGGCGACGCGGGTGCTGCTCGCCGGCATTGCCGCGAAGCAGTTGCCCCCTCTCCCGCATGCTGGAGAGGGCCGGGGAGAGGGAATCGCGCTCGGCAACGCCTGGATCCCCGACGCCTTCGTCTCCGCCTGCGGCCGCGTGCTCGACGCCGGCCTCGCCGGCGACCCGGCGCTGGCGGCCGAAGCGCTCAACCTGCCTGCCGAAGCCGTGCTCGCAGAAGCGATGGTGGCGCAAGGTGGCATCATCGACCCCGAAGCCATCCACGCCGCGCGCGTCGGCTTGCGCCGCCACCTCGCCGCGCGCCTGCGCGAAGCATTCGAAGCCGCGTGGACCGCCCTCGCCCCGACCACGGCCTATGCGCCCGATGGCGCGCAGGTCGGCCAGCGCGCCCTGCGCAACGCCTGCCTCGCCTATCTCGCCGAAAGCGATGCCGAGTATTTGCAGACCGCCGTCGTCCCGCGCCTCACCGCCCAGCTCGCGTCGGGCGGCAACATGACCGACGAGATCGCCGCGCTGGCCACGCTCGCCAACCTGGACCTGCCCGAGCGGGAAACCGCGCTCGCCGATTTCTACGCGCGCTGGCGGAACGAAGCCCTGGTCATCGACAAGTGGTTCTCCGTGCAAGCCACCTCGCGCCTGCCCGGCACCGCCGCGCACGTCCGCGCGCTGATGCAGCATCCGGCGTTTGATCTCAAGAACCCCAACCGCGTCTACGCCCTGATCCGCAGCTTCTGCGGCGCCAACCCGCGCCACTTCCATGCCACCGACGGCAGCGGCTACGCGCTGGCGGCGGACGTGATCAGCGAATTGCAGGCGATCAACCCGCAGGTCGCATCACGCATCGCCCGCAGCTTCGATCGCTGGCGGCAGTTCGACGCCGGCCGGCAGGCGCATGCGCGCGCGGCGCTGGAACGCATCGCGGCGATCGAGGGCTTGGCGAAGGACGTGGCGGAAGTCGTGGGGAATGTGTTGAAAACTTGAGCGTGGAGCCTTACCTCTGGAGGACGAGGTGGGCGGCGGATTGTCAGCCAAAGCGGTCATGAAGCCCGCCATCAGGGCCCGCCACCTCATCTCAGACAGCTGGCATTAGGTGCTAAGAGAACCAGGAGCGATCAATCACCTTGCCAAGCAGATCAGAAAGTGTTTATACGAAGCCCTGTACTTGGTAGGATTCTTCCTCATTTCAGGCTAGGCTGGATCGGAGCTTTTGGATGCCAACCTTTGTTGATCTCTTCTGCGGTGCAGGTTTCGGTGCGCGCGGTGCAGTGCGAGGCGGTGGCGTACCTCTGCTCGGGCTAGATGCATGGAGTCTGGCCACGCAGACCTACAAGGCCAACTTCCCACTAGCGGATATCCTCACCGAGAAGATCGAGGATGTCTCTCCCAAAAAACTGGGTACCAAGTACAGACCGGATGTGCTACTGACCTCACCAGAATGCACTTCGCACTCGATTGCCCGCGGCGCCAAACCAGGTCTAGAGAAGAGTCGCGAGACAGCGATCGGCATCGTCCCTTGGGTCAAAGCAATGAAGCCACGCTGGGTCATTGTCGAGAACGTGAACCGGATGAAGAAATGGGATCGCCATGACGAACTGGTCCAGACCATCGAGAGGCTTGGCTATGCGGTCAGCGATCTGCTGTTGAACTCCGCAGACTTTGGGTCAGCCCAGGCCCGCAAGCGCATGTTCCTTGTGTGTGACAGACAAGGCACCAGGGTCAACCGTGAAGACCTGCTTGGTCTTGTGACCACACCGAGGAAAACCGCGCGCGACATCATCAACTGGACAGCAGACTATCCGGTTGCTCAGCTGCAGAAACCAGGGCGTGCCAAGGCGACATTGGAAAGAGCCGAGCGAGCCATCGCAGCGCTCGGGACTGGGGTACCCTTTCTGATTGTCTATTACGGCTCAGACTATGCTGGCGGATGGCAGACCCTTGACGTGCCGCTCCGCACGGTGACCACAGTCGATCGTTTCGGTTTGGTGACATGGAAAAACGATACCCCGCACTTGCGCATGCTCCAACCTGATGAACTGCTTCTTGCCATGGGCGGCTCGACCGAGCATGTCCTGCCCCATGGAAACCGGCGGGACAAGGTGAAACTCTGCGGCAATGGTGTGTGTTCAGACGTCATGACCGCGATCTTTCAGTGGATCTCATTGCATCAGGCCAAGCAGCAGGATGCCGCCTGATCAGCTGCTCGCCGTGATCCCGTCCAGCCACGCATCAACCTGCTCTGGGGTCCGCACCCCGGCCGAGCGCAACAGGCTGACGATGTCCTGTGCCGTGGTCAGGATCACCGGGTGACCATCATCGGTCACTTCCTGATACGCCTGCCGATCCACATAAGAGGTCGTCACCAGCACGCCGAATTCGCGATGCTTGATGCGACTGATCAGGCGTGACACTTCCTTTACCCCGACTGCGTTGTTCGCACCGTAACACTTCGCCTCCAGCGCGAAATCGACTTCGATCGCAGCGGGGCCACGCCCGATGCGCAGCCGGCCGATGCCATCCCGCCCGCCATCACGCCATGGGCGGGTCAGATCGAGTCGCGCCACGTCCGGCAGCAACAGGCGGCTGAGCGCCCCGGCGCAGGCCTCGAACCCGTAGGGATTGTTTTTGTAGCGTTGCCGGATCACTTCAATCAGTGCCTGATCTTCGGAGGTTGCAGGCAACTGCTCCGCCTTGCTGCGGACCAACAGAGAGCGCGGTGCCATGAGTGGTCGGATGCCGCCTGCCGCAACCCATGCCTTCCACGCATCAGGTTCCAAGCCCGACTCCTCGCCACGCCCAACGGCATGGACCCAGTCACGCGGGATCACAGCCTCATCAAGGATCGTGAACACCGCCTTGTAGTTCTGGAAACGCTGCCCCTCTGTCGTCTTCCACAACGCCACAAGATCCTCTGTCGCTGCCAAAGCTGGGCTGCCCGGTACAGCAAGCCCACGGAACCGGAAGGTCCGTCCAGTGGCTTCGGTGGTGAAAACCAGGATGGGTGGCACCAGATGGCGTTGCCCCAGATGCGCCGAGTCGAAGATCTGGCGCAGCAACTGGTTGCCGAATCGTGGCGTGTCATGGAGCAGACGTCCCGGATGACGGTTGTCGCCGTAGTAGATGAATGTCCCCGTGGTTTCATCCAACTGATCTGGCCATTCCGGCTCGGCCAAGTTGGAAGTCAGCACGAGCAAGGTCGGGCGCTCCTTGGTGCCACGGTAACGGAAGCCGCCTTGCCTGCTTACGCCCACCAAAGAAACCAAAGGGTCGGCCATGCCACCGCGTTCAGTCTTGTAGCCTGCGTAAACCGCATCGACGATCAGGTCGACCTGCCTCAATTGCTCGCCACTGAAGAACGTCATTTCTTCGATTTCCCAGTCTTGCCAAGCATCGCAGCTATCCGTTTCGCACAATCAGCATGCGAGGCCTCAATCTCGTGCTCCCAGAGCCGCAGAACCCGCCACCCATGCGCCTCAAGCCACTGCGTGTTCTCCACGTCACGCTCAAGGTTGCGCGTGAGTTTCTTTCGCCAGAATTCCCGGTTGTTCTTTGGCATCGTCGAATGCAGTGGGCAGCCATGCCAGAAGCAACCATCCACAAACACAGCCAACTTAGCACCGACAAAGACCATATCGGGACGCGCCCGACCGATCCGGTATTGCAGTCTGTAACGGAGACCGAGCGCCCATGCGCTGCGGCGCAGACTCAACTCAGGAACGGTGTCACGCCCCTTGATGCGGGACATCATCCGGCGACGCTCATCCGACGTTTCGAGACGCACCATATGTCAATCAGTGGAACGCTATCGTTCCCGGCCGCCGCATGTGTGTCGTATAGTGATGCGCAATTTGCGACAAAACCTCTTGCCGCATTCTTGAGACGGCGGTGCCTTCAACCGTACCTTGGTACGGTCTGGTCAGAAAGACTCTGCAGGAAACAAGAAGTCTTCCCTGAACTCCTCCCAGAGTGATTTCCGGCGTGACGAAAATTGACTCGTTTGCTGCTTCTCTCTTCTTGGTCGAATAGAAAAGCTTCAAGTCGGCAAGCGGAACAAACAAAGAGAGCAAATAACGATGGGATCTGGGTTTGTCTTGTGCGTAATCACAGTCTGCACTCAACTCAACAACGAGCACGTTGGCCGGCTGCAATTTTGACTTAATGTCGTCTTGCTCTTTGGTGGCTAGCTGGGAAAAATTTAGCGAGAACTCCACGCAGATAGCCTCGCACCAATCCCCCACCGTTTTGGACATACCGATCTCTTGAATCAATCCTGACTCATTGTTTTTCAAGAATTCTTCGGTCAAGCGTATGACCGCGCCGCGTTCGGACGACTTCAGATCGGATTGCTCAGAATGAATAAAGAAATCATTAAGGAGGCTCGTGAGCTTGGGCGCCCCGGCTGCCTGCGTAGGCAGCGGCGTCTTTTCACTACCTGTCAAATCGAGGAATCCGTCAAGCGCGCCTTTTGTGCATCCCATTACACACAACTTCAATGCCTCACCGTAACATGCTGACTTCTCTGGTAATACGAGGTTTGCGTGATGAGCTGGGCGGCGGAGGAGTTCAAGGATATCGATCTCGGCGACAGGCGTCTGGACAAGCGCACGGTGCTGCTGGCCGAGCGCATGGCCGCCAATCCGATGGCCAGCATTCCGCAAGCGTGCGGAGGCTGGGCGGAAACCCAGGCGGCGTATCGCTTTCTGTCCCAGGACGACGTTGAATGGGAAGCCATCCTTGCGCCGCACTGGCGCAGTTCCGAGGCGCGCATGCGCGCCCATCCCGTCGTCCTGTGCCTGCAGGACACCACGGAACTGGACTTCAACGGGCAAGGCATTGCCGGTCTGGGACCGCTGTCCTATGAAGCGCAGCGTGGCATGTACGTCCATCCCACCTACGCGGTTAGCCCGGAACGGGAACCCCTGGGGGTGCTGGATGCCTGGATGTGGGCGCGCGAGCCCAAGGACGCGGACGGACAACGGGGCGGCCTGCTGGAAAGCACCCGCTGGACGGAAGGCTACATGCGCATCGCCGAACTGGCGGCCAGCCTGCCGGACACCCGTCTGGTGTACGTGGCGGATCGGGAGGCCGACATCGTGGCCCTGATGGCGCAAGCCCGCGATCTGG
>NZ_MKUG01000155.1 GCF_001897685.1 Thiobacillus sp. 65-1402 | reverse complement strand
AACTTCTGGCTGCCTGCCACCTATGCGGCGGCCTCGGCGCCGGTGGCCGGGGTATTCGCGATTCTGACCAAGGTGGGAATCTATGCCTTGTTGCGCTTCGAAACCCTGCTTCATGCGACCGGATCTCCGGCTCCCTTCGGGGGCGAATGGCTCTTCTATTGCGGCCTGGCAACCATCGCCATCGGCAGCCTCGGCATTCTCGCCACCCAGCGGCTGGAACGGCTGGCGGGATTTCTGGTGATCGTCTCGTCCGGCACCCTGCTCGCCGCCATCGGTTTCCGCGGCACCGCCCTGACCGGCCCGGCCCTGTTCTACCTGGTCAGTTCGGTACTGGGCAGCGGCGCATTTTTCATGGTGGTCGAGATGGTGCAGCGCAACCGGGCCTACGCGGCCGACCTGCTCGCCATCAGCTTCGAGGCTTTCGGTTTGCAGGATCCCGCCAGCGACACGGAGCACCCCGACGAAACGGTCGGTCTGCCGATACCGGGAGCAATGGCGTTCCTCGGGCTGACGTTCGTTTCCTGCGCGCTGCTGCTGACCGGGCTGCCCCCCCTGTCGGGCTTCGTCGCCAAGTTCTCCCTGCTCGCTGCGGCCATTGCCGAGGCGCCGGGCGGCAACCCCCTGCCTTCCTGGCTGCTTGTCGCGGCCCTGCTGCTGTCGGGCCTGGCGGGGATAATCAGCCTGTCGCGGCTGGGCGTCCGCGTATTCTGGAGCGGCGAGCGCAGCACGCCGCGCCTGCTCTGGGTCGAGGCCGGGCCGGTGGCCGGCCTGATCGCCCTCTGCGCCATCCTGGCGCTGGGTGCCGGGCCTGCCACGGACTACTTCAGGGTCACGGCCGAGTCCCTGCACAATCCCGCCGCCTACATCAATGCGGTGTTGCCGGCCGACGCCGGAGGAACCGGCGAGTGAAGCGCAAACCCCTGCTGCCGCTGCTGCCGATCGTCCTGGTCGCGATGTGGCTATTGCTCAACGACAGCCTGTCGGCGGGGCAGATCGTCCTCGGCATCCTGCTTGCCCTCCTCGTCGCTTTTGCCATCGCCCCGCTGCGCCCGCTCCCGGCCTGGCCCCATCGGCTGCACCTGGCCATCGGCCTGATCTTCCACGTGCTGCACGACATCATCCGTTCCAACCTGGCGGTCGGCAGCATCATTCTCGGAGCCTCCCGGCGCCAGCCTCGGGTCGGCTTCATGAAGATTCCCCTCGACATGCGCGACCCCCACGGACTGGCGATGCTGACCATCATCGTCACCGCCACGCCGGGCACGGTCTGGGCCGGGCACGATGCAGACAGCAACGTCCTCACGCTGCATGTCCTCGACTTGCAGGATGAGGCCGCCTGGGTGCGCACCATCAAGCAACGCTATGAACGTCCCCTGATGGAGATATTCGAATGAACGCCTTTCTCTCCGGATCGATCTACTTCGCACTGATCTGTTTTGCCGTCGCCATGCTGTGCGCCCTGCTGCGCCTGCTGCGGGGGCCCTCCGCGCAGGACCGGGTGCTGGCCCTCGATACCCTGTACATCAACGGCATGCTCACGATATTGATGCTGGGAATAGGCATCGGCTCCGCCGTCTATTTCGACATTGCCCTGCTGATCGCCCTGTTCGGCTTTGTCGCTTCGACCGCAATGGCCAAATTCCTGCTGCGCGGCGAGGTGATCGAGCCATGATGGCCATCGACATTTCGCCGTGGTTTGCCCTGCCGGCAGCACTGCTCCTGATCTGCGGCGGCCTGCTGACCCTGGTCGGCTCCCTCGGCCTGCTCCGCCTCGAC
Organism: Thiobacillus sp. 65-1402; assembly: GCF_001897685.1. GTDB lineage: Bacteria > Pseudomonadota > Gammaproteobacteria > Burkholderiales > Thiobacillaceae > Thiobacillus. Next base: position 4,028 of record NZ_MKUG01000155.1, on the reverse strand, counting down.
ACCTTCTACGCCCGGATCCACGCCCCGACCATGGGCAACACGCTGGGCGCCGGCTGCGTATTGCTGGCTTCGATCCTGGTGTCTTCCGCACTGGCCCAACGGCCGGTGATCCACGAGGTCCTCATTACCCTATTCATCCTCCTGACATCGCCGGTCACCGCAATGCTGCTGATGCGCGCAGCCGTCTTCCGCGGCCGCGACTGAGCTGCAGGCAGCGTGCCGCGGCCCGTGCAAGGACTGGCGCCGAAGCGGCACGCAACGGCTGGTTTGAACGAGCGGGGCGTTCCCGGCCGAATTCCTTGCCGGCCGGCCAAGTTCAGGCTGCGGGAACACACGGGAAGGATAGAGGCGGACACGCCGAAAACGCGCCGTGCAGAAACGACAAAACGGGCCAAAGCCCGTCCTGTTTTACCTACCGTTGGTAGGCGCGATTGGACTCGAACCAACGACCCCCACCATGTCAAGGTGGTGCTCTAACCAGCTGAGCTACGCGCCTAATGCGGGGCGAATCATAACCGAAACGTCACGCGCGTGTCGAGCCGGAACGGCTTTTTTTCGCGTTATTTTCATGGCCTCGGCTCCGAAGCATCTTGGCGATGAACGGGCGGATCGAAGGGGGCCACGAATCGTGGCCAGCGAGGCTTGCACGCCCTCGATCCTCGACAGGATCAGCGCGCTCATTTATCGAATGCTGACCGTCCTGCGAAGCCGCCTTCCCCCGCCGGCATTTCACCTCAGGCTCCAGCTCCGGATCACCTCGTACCGCGCCCCTTCGGCTTCGGTGCGCGAGGCCACCAGCACGAAATCGCCGACAGGCCAGCCTACTGGCACACACGCCGGCGGTTCGCCGCCCGCCGTGTTGCGCAACAGGGTGACATGCGGCACATGCGGGCGGGCGTCGACGGGATAGCCGGCAGCCTGCAGCGCGGCATTCAGGGCGCCGGCCAGTTCGGCGTATTGCGGCGGCGTCCGGCTCGCGCCCAGCCAGCCGATGCGGTTGTGCCGCCAGTAACCGGGACGGTCGAGGACCAGTTCGAAGGCATCGGCCTGGACGGTATCGGCGCAGGCGGCCAGGTCGCCAAGCTGTCCGGCCGGCGTGCTGCCGAGAAACGCCAGGGTGAGATGCAGGGTGTCGCCACGCATGCGCCGGCCGCCCCAGTGCTGGTGCAGCCATTTGCCGGTGCGGTTGAGTGCGGCGCGGGTGGCGTCATCCGGCCACAGCGCGAAAAACAGCCTTAGCGTGGCGGGCTCGGCCGGACCGAGTTCAGTCACGCCCGATCAGGCACACCGCTTCGGCTGCGATGCCCTCGCCGCGCCCGGTGAAACCGAGTTTTTCGGTGGTGGTGGCCTTGACGTTGACACGCTCGATGGCGACGCCGAGGTCGTCGGCGATGTGCGCGATCATCCGCGCGATGTGCGGCGCCATTTTCGGCGCCTGGGCGATGACGGTGGCGTCGACGTTGCCAATCCGCCAGCCACGCTCTTTCAATTGTTCGGCGACGCGGCGCAGCAGGATGCGGCTGTCGATGCCGGCAAACGCGGCGTCGGTATCCGGGAAATGGCGGCCGATATCGCCCAGCCCGGCCGCCCCCAGCAGCGCATCGCTGATCGCATGCAGCAGCACGTCGGCGTCGGAATGGCCGGCCAGGCCGAGTTCGTAGGGAATGTCGACGCCGCCGACGATAAGTTTGCGGTTGGCGGCGAAGGCGTGCACATCGAAGCCGTGCCCCACTCGGATCTCATTCATGCAGCTTCCTCAGAATCAGGCCTGCCAGCTCCAGGTCCTGCGGATACGTGACCTTGAGGTTGCGGCTGTCGGATTCGACCAGCCGTGGCTGCAGGCCGAGTTGCTCAATGGCCGAAGCCTCGTCGGTCATGTCGCTGCCGGCCGCACGCAGCGCTTGGACCAGTGTGCCATGGCGGAACATCTGCGGGGTCTGCGCCTGCCACAGGCCGGCACGCGGCACCGTGGCCTCGGCCCGTGTGCCGGAAGCCGGGTCGGCAGCGGCGCGCTTGAGGGTATCGGCCACCGGCACGGCGAGCAGACCGCCCACCGGGTCGGCAGCGGCCTCATCCAGCAGCTTCGCCAGCATTTCGTCCGGCAGACAGGGACGCGCGGCATCGTGCACCAGCACCCAGTCGTCGGCGGCACAGACCTGGGAGATGGCGTCGAGACCGTTCAGCACCGTTTCGGCGCGGGTCGCGCCGCCGCAGCGCAGCACTTCGATGCGCTCCTCCCAGCCCTGCCACGCGTAGTTGTTCCAGCGCTTGTCGGTCGGCGACAGCACCACAAAAATCCTGGCGATGCGCGGCTCGCGTGCCAGCACCATCATCGCGTGCGCGATCATCGGCACCGAATTGAGGTCCAGGTACTGCTTTTCGATGGCCCCGCCCATGCGCGAACCCGAGCCGGCGGCGGGAATCAGCGCGTAGAACTTCATGCCTCGCCTCCGGGCGCCAGCACGTCGCGGTTGCCGTTCGACTGCATGGACGACACCAGGCCGGCGCGTTCCATATCCTCGATCATGCGCGCGGCGCGGTTGTAGCCGATGCGCAGTTGGCGCTGCACCGACGAGATCGACGCACGGCGCGACTTCAGCACGTAGGCGACGGCCTGGTCGTAGAGCGGATCGGCTTCCGCGCCCGCCTCGCCGAATTCGCCGCCGCCCTCGCCCGCCTCTTCGGGCGATTCCAGCACGCCTTCGATGTATTCGGGCTCGCCCAGCGACTTCAGGTAATCAACCACGCGATGCACCTCATTGTCCGAGACGAAGGCGCCGTGCACGCGCTGCGGCAGGCCGGTGCCGGGCGGCAAGTAGAGCATGTCGCCCTGCCCCAGCAGCGCCTCGGCGCCCATCTGGTCGAGGATCGTGCGCGAGTCGATCTTGCTCGACACCTGGAAGGCGATGCGGGTCGGGATGTTGGCCTTGATCAGGCCGGTGATGACGTCGACGCTCGGCCGCTGCGTCGCCAGGATCAGGTGGATGCCGGCGGCACGCGCCTTCTGCGCCAGCCGCGCGATCAGCTCCTCGACCTTCTTGCCGACCACCATCATCAGGTCGGCCAGTTCGTCGATCATCACCACGATCATCGGCATGGTCTCCAAAGGTTCAGGCGCGTCCGGCGTCAGGCTGAACGGATGCGTCAGCGGCGTGCCGGCCTTCTTCGCATCGCGCACCTTCTGGTTGTAGCCGGCGAGGTTGCGCACGCCGACCGCCGACATCAGCTTGTAGCGGCGCTCCATTTCGCCGACGCACCAGTTGAGCGCGGAAGCGGCCTGCTTCATGTCGGTGACCACCGGCGCCAAGAGATGCGGGATGCCCTCATAAATGGAAAGCTCCAGCATCTTGGGGTCGACCATGATCATGCGCACCGCGCTGGGGTCGGACTTGTACACCAGCGACAGGATCATCGCGTTGACGCCGACCGACTTGCCCGAGCCGGTGGTGCCGGCGACCAGCAGGTGCGGCATCTTGCCGAGATCGGCCACCACCGGATTGCCGGCGATGTCCTTGCCCAGCGTGACCGTCAATGGGCTGGCGCTGTCGTGGTAGGCCCGGGAGCCGAGGATCTCGCTCAAACGAACGATCTGCCGTTTGGGGTTGGGAATTTCCAGTCCCATGGTGTGCTTGCCGGGAATCGCCTCGACCACCCGGATGCTGATCACCGACAGCGTGCGCGCCAGATCCTTCGCCAGGTTGACGATCTGGCTACCCTTCACGCCCGTTGCCGGCTCGATCTCGTAGCGGGTGATCACCGGGCCGGGCGAAGCCGACACCACCTTGACCTCGACGCCGAATTCGGCGAGCTTGCGCTCGATCATCAGGGAGGTGAACTCCAACGCCTCGGGGCTCGCGGTCTCCACCGCCTCGTCCGCCGGGTCGAGCAGATGCAGCGGCGGCAGCGGCGAATCCGGCAGATCGGAGAACAGCGGTGCCTGCTTCTCGGTGACCGCGCGCTCGGATTGCGGCACCTCCTTCACCACCGGCTCGATGCGGATCGGCGGCGCCTCGACACGTTTCTTCTTT
>NZ_MKUG01000154.1 GCF_001897685.1 Thiobacillus sp. 65-1402 | reverse complement strand
TACTTTGACAGCCTGGTTGGGGACTGCCATGACAACACATTTGATGAACACCTATGCGCGCCAGCCGGTTGCGTTCGTGCGCGGCGAGGGCGCCTATCTGTGGGATGAGGCGGGCAAGCGCTATCTCGATGCGGTCGCCGGCGTGGCGGTGAACGGGCTGGGACACGCCCATCCCAGGCTGGTGAAGGCGATTGCCGACCAGGCCGCCGCGCTGATCCATTCGTCCAATCTGTATCGCGTGCTGCGCCAGGAGGAGTTGGCCGACCGCCTGTGCGCGCTGTCGGGCATGGATCGCGCCTTCTTCTGCAATTCGGGCTGCGAGGCCAACGAGGCGGCGATCAAGCTGGCGCGTCTCTACGGACACAACAAGGGTATCGAGGTGCCGACCATCATCGTGATGGAAAAGGCGTTCCACGGCCGCACCATGGCGACGCTGACCGCGACCGGCAGCCGCAAGATCCAGGCCGGATTCGAGCCGCTGCTGACGGGCTTCGCGCGGGTGCCGTTCAACGATCTGGACGCCATCCGCCATGTCGCCGAGCACAACAAGAGCGTGGTCGCGGTGCTGCTCGAAGTGGTGCAGGGCGAGGGCGGCATCAATGTGCTGCCGTCGGAATACCTCGCCGAGCTGCGGCGGATTTGCGACGCCCACGGCTGGCTACTGATGCTGGACGAAGTGCAGACCGGCGTCGGCCGCACCGGCACCTGGTTCGGCTTCCAGCATTCCGGCGTGATGCCGGACGTGATTGCACTGGCCAAGGGGCTCGGTTCGGGCGTGCCGATCGGCGCCTGCCTGGCGCGCGGCGCGGCAGCCGACGTTTTCCAGCCGGGCAATCATGGCTCCACCTTCGGCGGCAATCCGCTGGCGTGCGCGGCGGCGCTGGCGACACTCGATGCGATCGAGGAGGAGAAGCTGATCGACAACGCGCGCGTGCGCGGCGAGGACATCCGCAGAGGACTGCGGCAGGCGCTGACCGGCGTGCGCGGCGTGGTCGACATCCGCGGCGAGGGCATGATGATCGGCATCGAGCTCGACCGCCCCTGCGGCGATCTGGTCGGCGTGGCGCGCGACGCCGGCGTGCTGATCAACGTCACCGCCGATACGGTCATCCGCCTGGTACCGCCGCTGATTTACGGCGCCGCCGAGGTCGATGCGCTGGTCGCGGCGGTGTCCGGCATCGTCAAAAGCTACCTGCAGCAGGCGGCGTGATGCTGAAGCATTTCCTGCAATTCAAGGATCTGTCGCGCGACGAACTGCTGTATCTGTTCGAGCGCGCGCGTCTGATCAAATCGCGCTTCAAGCGCTACCAGCCCTACCATCCGCTGGTCGATCGCACGCTGGCGATGATTTTCGAGAAGAGTTCGACCCGCACCCGGCTCTCGTTCGAGGCAGGCATGCATCAGCTCGGCGGCTCGGCGATCTACCTCAACACGCGCGACACCCAGCTCGGGCGCGGCGAGCCGGTGGAGGATGCTGGCGAAGTCATTTCGCGCATGGTCGATCTGGTGATGATCCGCACCTTCGAGCAGGACATCATCGAGCGTTTCGCCGCGCACTCGCGCGTGCCGGTGATCAACGGGCTGACCAACGAATACCACCCGTGCCAGATCCTCGCCGACATCTTCACCTTCATCGAACATCGCGGTTCGATCCAGGGCAAGACCGTGGCGTGGATCGGCGACTCCAACAACATGTGCAACACCTGGCTGCAGGCCGCCGAGGTGCTCGGTTTCAACGTGCACGTGTCGACCCCACCGGGCTACGAGGTCGAACCCGAGCGCGCCAATCTGTACGGCACCGACCACTTCGAGAGCTTTGCCGACCCGATGGACGCCTGCCGCGGCGCCGATCTGGTGACCACCGACGTGTGGACCAGCATGGGCTGGGAAGCCGAGAACGACGAGCGCCTGAAGGCCTTCGCCGACTGGCAGGTGGATGCCGACATGATGGCGGTGGCGAAATCCGATGCCGTCTTCATGCACTGCCTGCCGGCGCACCGCGGCGAGGAGGTCACCGCCGAGGTGATCGACGGCCCGCAGTCGGTGGTGTGGGACGAGGCGGAGAACCGCCTGCACGTGCAGAAAGCCTTGATGGAGTACCTGCTGCTCGGCAAGGTCGAAAGCTGACACCTTGACCCTAATTCCTGGCCCTAACTCCTGACCCCCTAGAAATGAACATCGCCTACTTCAAGGACATGGACTCGCTCTATGTCGAAATCAGCCCCGAGAACCCCGCGCAGGCGTGGGAAGCGCACGAGGGCATCGTGCTCAACCTGTCGGAGGACGGCCGCGTCGTCGGCATCGAGATCGAGAAAGCGAGCCAGGCGACCAATCTCGACATCCTGAAAATCGGCGGCTTCCCCGGCCAGGTCGAGATCGTCGACAAGAACCAATCCGGCTCCACCCACTGAACATTGAAACCATGAGCGATATCAAGAAAGTAGTACTGGCCTATTCCGGCGGCCTCGACACCTCGGTCATCCTGAAATGGCTGCAGGACACCTATCAATGCGAGGTGGTGACCTTCACCGCCGACCTCGGGCAGGGCGAGGAACTCGAACCGGCACGGCAGAAGGCGCTGCAGTTCGGCATCAAGCCGGAGCAGATCTACATCGACGACCTGCGCGAGGAATTCGTGCGCGACTTCGTCTTCCCGATGTTCCGCGCCAACACCGTGTACGAAGGCGAATACCTGCTCGGCACCTCGATCGCGCGCCCGCTGATCGCCAAGCGCCTGATCGAGATCGTCAACGAAACCGGCGCCGACGCCATCTGCCACGGCGCCACCGGCAAGGGCAACGACCAGGTGCGCTTCGAACTCGGCGCCTACGCGCTGAAGCCCGACGTCAAGGTGATCGCGCCGTGGCGCGAATGGGATCTTTTGAGCCGCGAGAAGCTGCTCGCCTACGCCGAGACCCATGGCATACCGATCGACATGAAGCACCGCCAGGGCGGCTCGCCGTATTCGATGGACGCCAACCTGCTGCACATCTCCTACGAAGGCCGCCACCTGGAAGACCCGAATGCGGAAGCCGAGGAGGACATGTGGCGCTGGACCGTGTCGCCGGAGAAGGCGCCGGATGCGGCTGAATACATCGAGCTGACCTACGCGAAAGGCGACGTCGTCGCGATCGACGGCCAAGCCATGCGCGCCCACGAAGTGCTGGCGAAACTCAACGAACTCGGCGGCAAGCACGGCATCGGCCGGCTCGACCTGGTGGAAAACCGCTACGTCGGCATGAAATCGCGCGGCTGCTACGAAACCCCCGGCGGCACCATCCTCCTGAAGGCGCACCGCGCGATCGAGTCGATCACCCTCGACCGCGAAGTCGCGCATCTGAAAGACGATCTGATGCCGCGCTACGCCAGCCTGATCTACAACGGCTACTGGTGGGCGCCCGAGCGCGTGGCGCTGCAGGTGCTGATCGACCACACCCAGCAGCACGTCAACGGCACGGTGCGGCTGAAGCTCTACAAGGGCAACATCATCGTCGTCGGCCGCGATTCGAAGACCGACTCGCTGTTCGACTCCACCATCGCCACTTTCGAGGACGATGCCGGCGCCTACGACCAGAAGGATGCGGGCGGCTTCATCAAGCTCAACGCGCTGCGCATGCGCATCGCAGCGAAACTCGACGCACGGAGAAAATAAGCATGTCCCAATTCGACAATGTCGCGGTCGTCAAGCAGGCCAACGTCTATTTCGACGGCAAGTGCGTCTCGCACACCGTGCAGTTCGCCGACGGCACCAAAAAGTCGGTCGGCGTGATCCTGCCGGCCACGCTCACCTTCAACACCGGCGCGCCGGAGATCATGGAGACGGTGGCGGGTGCGTGCCGCGTCAAGCTGGCCGGCGAGAGCGAGTGGAAGACCTACGGCGCCGGGCAGTCGTTCAATGTCCCCGGCAATTCCAGCTTCGACATCGAAGTCTCGGGCGAGCCGTATCACTACGTCTGCCATTTCGGTTAAGACTCGCCATGACCACCGTCACCGTCGTCAGGAAGGAAGGCCGCATCGCGATCGCGGCCGACACGCTGACGAAGTGGGGCGGCGGCAAGGAATCCGCCGACTACGTGGTGAACCACGAGAAGATCATCCGCGTCGGCGACAGCTACGTCGCCATCACCGGGTCGGCCACCTTCAAGCTGATCCTGGCGGACTATTTCGCCTCGCTGGACGAGCCGCCGCAACTGGATTCGGTGGCCAGCATCTTCGGCGTGTGGAATACCCTGCACGGCGCGCTGAAGGAGCACTACTACCTGCAGGCCGGCGAGGACAAGGAAGAGGATCTGGAGTCCAGCCGCATGGACGTGCTGATCGCCAGTCCGCACGGGATTTTCGGCGTGGTGGCGCACCGCACGGTGCAGGCGTTCTCGAAGTTTTACGCCTACGGCAGCGGCAGCCCGTATGCGCTGGGGGGCGATGTACGCGGCGTATCGCGCGCCCTCGCTCGACGCCGAAGCGGTGGCGCGGCTGGGAGTGATGGCGGCAGCTGAGTTCCACGACGAATCGGGGCTGCCGGTACAGTCGTTTGCAATGGATATGAACCCCGATGTTTAATCAATCCGGGTTAAGGAGCGAGCATGCCGAGTTTTGATATCGTGTCCGAGGTCGACAAGCAGGAAGTGCGCAACGCGGTCGACCAGGTCAACAAGGAAGTGTCCACGCGCTTCGACTTCAAGGGCTCCGACGCGCGCGTCGAGCAGGCCGATTACGTGCTGACGGTGCACGCCGATACCGAATTCCAGCTCGACCAGGTGCAGGACATCCTGGCGCAGAAACTCGCCAAGCGCAGTGTCGACGTCAAATGCCTGGATATCGGCAGCGTCGAAAAGGTCTCGGGCAACAAGGTCAAGCGCAGCGTGACGGTGAAGACCGGCGTGGAAACCGAACTGGCGAAGAAGATCGTCAAGTGCATCAAGGACAGCAAGCTCAAGGTGCAGGCCAGCATCCAGGGCGACAGCGTGCGCGTGTCGGGTGCCAAGCGCGACGTGCTGCAGGACGCCATCGCGCTGGTGAGGAAGAGCATTGCCGATTTCCCCCTGCAGTATCAGAATTTCCGCGACTGAGTATCCTGTCGCGGATTTCAACTCGGACACGAGGAGACGGGCATGGCCAAGGTTCTGGTTCCCCTGGCGGACGGCTGCGAAGAGCTCGAAGCCGTCACGATCATCGATCTGCTGCGCCGCGCCGGCGTCGAGGTGGTGACGGCGGGCCTCAAGCCCGGCATCGTCCTGGCCAGCCGCGGCGTGCAGCTGGTGCCCGACGCCAGCCTGGACGCGGCCTTGAAGGACGACTACGACATGGTGGTGCTGCCGGGCGGCATGCCGGGCGCGGCGCATCTGAAGGACGATGCACGCATCCTGGCGCTGCTGAAAAAAATGGCGGCTGCCGGAAAATACACCGCCGCCATTTGCGCCGCGCCGATGGTGCTGGCCGAAGCCGGCGTACTCGACGGCAAGCAGGCGACCAGCTACCCCGGCTTTCTCGACGCGCTGCCCGGCGTGACCGTCAGCGCCGCCGCCGTGGTGCAGGACGGCAAGGTGCTGACCTCGCGCGGTCCCGGCACGGCAATGGATTTTGCGCTGGCGCTGGTGGAAGTGCTGGCCGGCAGCGAAAAGCGCCGGCAGGTCGAAGCTGCGCTGGTCAGGCCGTAGCCTGCCGCGCGCCGCCGTTGTTATCATTAGGCCTATATCACGCCGACCCGGAGACCACCATGCAGATTCGCGAAATCCTCACGCTCAAAAGCGACGACATCCACAGCATCGCGCCGACCGATCCGGTTTCCAGCGCCGTCGCCAAGCTGGTGGGCTTGGGGGTGGGTTCGCTGGTGGTG
>NZ_MKUG01000153.1 GCF_001897685.1 Thiobacillus sp. 65-1402 | reverse complement strand
CCTCCAGGGCGCCATGATCGCTGCCCGCCGCCGGCCATGACGCGGATCGATACAGTTCGCCGCCCGTCACCGATTGCATGCGCAACGGCATGCCCAGGGTCTTGTCCAGGCCGACCAGGCTGGGGGAAGGGTCGACCACGACCTCAAGATAGCCGCGCAGGAACAGGCCGCCGACCGGCACGATCAGGCTGTGCAGCGGCAGCGGGGCGGCGCACAGGGCGGAGAGGGATTGCAGGCGCTGCGGGCCGCGGCGCCGTTTCGCCGCCTCCAGCACGCCGGGGCAGGCGGCCTTTTGTGCGGAAGCCCCGCGCACGCCCTCGCCGGCCTCGGCGAGCAGCCTGAAGTCGGAGCTGAACAGCCGCAACTGGAGCAGCCGGATCTCGCCGGCGGTCACAAAATACTGATGGAACTGGTCGTCGAGCAGATGATTGACGGCGGAATAGTCGCCCGCCTTCAGCAACCGCTCGAAGGTCGGATCGCTCTGGATGCTGAGGCCCAGGGAGCGGGATTTTTCTTGCAGACGTTCGATGCGCTCGCCGACCGCCAGCCCCACCAGGCCGCTCAGGTCCTGACGCTGATTGTCCAGGGTGAGGCGATGGTAGATCTCGCCGGTCACCAGCGCCAGCGACATGCCGAGCACGCCCATTGCCAGCACCACCAGGCCGCTCAGTACGCGCAGGGTGATCGGGCGGCGCAGCATGCCGCTACTGCCGCAGGAAAGGATAGTCTTTCTGCTTCCACTCCTCGAAGCCGCCGCGGAACCAGTACAGCCTGCGGTAGCCACAGCCTTGGGCGATCCTGATCGCGATCACGCTGCGCCCGCATTTGACCCCGTTGCAATAGAACAGGACCGGAGTGTCAAGCGTGGCGATGAAATCGCCCAGTGTCGCGCAGGCGGTCTGGGTGTCCGGCAGACTGATCGATCCCTGGATATAGCCTTGGCGCCGGTCCACAGCCATCCGCGAATCGATGACGACCAGCCCGGGCAAACGTTCGGCCAATTCGATCAGGCCCTCGGCATTCAGCGTGGTCACGCCGGCGATGGCGTCCGGCACCGCGATTTTCCCCGGCGGGGAGGCTGCCGCCGGCCAGGACAGGGCCAGCAGGGAAATGGCGAACCACAAGCGATAAAGACGCATCGGCACTCCCTGCAAATGAAAGATAAAAAGATATGGAGTTCAAAAAATACCTTTGAAATGATTATCGGCATTTTGAGCGATATCTGAAATGCTTTTTCAGGCGCGGCTCGGTCAGCATGCCCATGGAGGCCTGCCGGCCAAGAGGTGGGCGGGCGCGTCGGTTACAGACTGTATGCTCATGCTGCGGATGCCTGGGGCGCATGCTCAAATCTCGGACGGAGCTGGATAGCGCGTAGTCTCAGCCCACCCGTGGTACGCTCAAATGACACGAAAATACCTTCCTGCAGACCGGGTTCGGAACGATGACTGACATTGCAAAAGACGGGGAGATCGACAGCGCGGTCTACAAGACCCTGCTGGAATCCACCCAAGCCATTCCCTGGAAAATCGATTGGCAAACCATGCGCTTCGCCTACATCGGGCCGCAGATAGAAAGCCTGCTCGGTTGGCCGCCCGCGAGCTGGGCAAGCGTCGAGGACTGGGCGGCAAGAATTCACGCCGAGGACAGGGAGCGGGTGGTGAATTACTGCGTCGCGCAGTCGAAGGCCGGCGTCGACCACGAGGCGGACTATCGCGCCCTGACCCCGGACGGCCGCCACGTATGGATTCGCGATGTGGTGCACGTGGTGCGCAACGAAGACGGCGGGGTCGATTCGCTGGTCGGATTCATGTTCGACATCAGCGAGCGCAAGAAAACGGAAGAGCAGTTGACCGTCTTGCAGAAGGAACTGGAAGCGCTGTCTTTCAAGGACGGCCTGACCGGAGTCGCCAACCGGCGCATGTTCGATTCCGTCCTGGAACTGGAGTGGGCCAATGCGCGGCGCAACAACCAGCCGCTCTCGCTCATCATGCTCGATATCGATTATTTCAAGCAGTACAACGACCACTACGGGCATCTCCAGGGCGACGCCTGTCTCAAGCGGGTCGCGCAGGTCCTGAGTTCGGCCGCCACCCGGGCGCGGGATCTGGTCGCCCGCTTCGGCGGCGAGGAGTTCGTTCTGGTGCTGCCCGAGACGAACGAACATTCGGCAGCAAAGATTGCCGAGCGATGCCGCAGCCTGATTTTCAAGGAACAGATCCCGCACGAAAAATCCCGGGCCAGCCAGATCCTGACGGTGAGCCTCGGAGTGGGCACCGTTACGCCCGGTCATCGCGACGAGCCGCTCGGATTCATCGCCGAGGTGGACAGCCGGCTTTATCAGGCAAAGCAGCGCGGCCGCAATGGCATCGTCAACGGCGATTAGGTCGCGTTAACGCTGATTTCACGTCCGCCACGGCGGCCGCTTCCGGATACGCCGCAGCCTTGTTCACTGCAAGCCGCTCGCGGCAAAGCGATGCGCCTGAATTGGCCCGTCCTTACCTGGCGCATCGCGCTGTTTTTTCCTGGCGCGGATAGCATGCGGCTTTGTGTTCCGGCTCCTCGGCAAATGGTTGCCATCCAGCGCGGATACTGGCTGGCCGCAAGCCCTCTCGTACGGCGGATGGATGCGCGCGGCGCGCATGCGGTGCCTGCCCCCTGTCCTAACCCTTTTTTTGTACTAGCTTTACTGATGTGCGGCAGCGAACGAGTCACACGTCGCTTGGTGCTGCCGACCACATCTTCGAATGACGCAGCGGTCATTCCAACCAAAATTTGAGGATTACCGCCATGAAACAGCTCAACAAGATTCTTTCCGCAGCATTCCTGGCTGTTTCGCTGGCAGCCGTTGTCGGATGCGCCTCGACAGCCCACCAACAGGGGACCGGCGAGTATATCGACGACGCCGTCATCACCACCAAAGTGAAGGCAGCCATATTCGACGACCCCATGACGAAACTCCTGGAGATCAAGGTCGAAACTTTCAAGGGCGAAGTCCAACTGAGCGGCTTCGTGAGTTCGCAGGCAGCCGCGAACAGGGCGGTTGAGCTGGCTCGCGGCGTCAAAGGCGTGACTTCCGTGAAGAACGACATGCAGATCAAGTGAGGTCGGACGGCTCGTTGTCCACGGCTCCCCGGAGCGGGGCGCCCAGCATGGCCTGATCGTGCTTCTTGCAATGGCTGCTGCTTCTGCTCGGGCCGCGGCCAAATGATTTCAAGGAAGCGCCAAGCATGCTTGAGACTATCGCAGTCGTCCTGATTGTCCTCTGGTTATTGGGGCTGGTTAGCTCGTACACCCTGGGCGGCTTCATTCACATCCTTCTGCTCATCGCGATCGTGGCGGTACTGCTTCGTGTCGTTCGCCGTTGAGCGGCCGGCCCTGGCCAGGGGCTTGGGTTATCGTTCCGGAGGTCACGCAATGCTGAAAATCCGCAACCTGATCCTCGTGCTGGGGGCGCTGACGTTCCCGCCGGATTTTTCCGCGGCGCAGGTGAGCGTCGGCATCGGACTCCCTCACGCAAGCATCGGGATCAACCTGCCGGCATATCCGCGGCTCGTCCGCGTGCCGGGCTACCCGGTCTACTATGCGCCGCAATTGGAAGCGAACTTCTTTTTCTACGACGGGATGTACTGGGTTTACCAACACGACGACTGGTACGCGAGCGCCTGGTACAACGGACCCTGGGGACGGGTGGAACGGGTGGATATGCCGGCGTTCATCCTGCAAGTTCCGCTGCGCTACTACCGCCATCCTCCGGCCTACTTCCATGGCTGGCGGCCTGATGCGCCGCCACGCTGGGGCGATCGCTGGGGCCATGATTGGGAACGGCACAGAAGCGATTGGGACAGGCGGGACCGCCGCGTTGCCCCGCTGCCCGCCCCGCTGCCCACCTACCAGCGGCAGTATTCGGGGGATCGCTATCCCCGACAAGTCGAGCGGCAGGATGCCATTCAACGGCAGGAATACCGTTACCGGCCGCGCGACCCGGTAGTGCAGCAACACTATCAGCAAAGCGGCCAGGGGCGCGGCCGCTGAGCGGCCCTCTGTCTTCGCGAGGAGCACGGCTCGGATCATGTACGAACCACGTCACAAGCCACCGATCTCCGCGGGCAGATTTGCGCTGCGGATACTTGTCCATGCCGGCCTGGCGCTGGCGCTGCTTGGGATCTCGCTGCTTGTCGGGATGATGGGTTACGCGTACTACGAACACATGTCGTGGCTCGATGCATTCCTGAATTCGGCCATGCTTCTCGGCGGCATGGGGCCGGTCAAGACCGCAGGCTTGAGCGCGCCGGGAAAGCTCTTCGCAGGCGCTTATGCGCTGTACGCCGGGCTGGTGGTGATCGCCGCGATGAGCATCATCCTCGCACCGGTCATTCACCGGGTGCTTCACCGTTTTCATTGGGCCGAGCAGCGGCCGCCCCGCTAAGTCCCCTCAGTCCGATCGCACGCAGCCGGAGCGTGCGCCTGGCACCGCAGCCACTTCTTGCGCAGCTCCTCCGCGACCCCCATCGATGCGGCCAGCGCCGCCGCGAACAGCCAGACCTCCGCCCCCACCGGCGCCGTGCCGAACAGCCAATGGCCGGTCGGGGTATAGACGATGAACAGCAGCAGGCCGAGCTCCGCTGCGATGCCGAGCAGGATGAGCGGGTTGCCGGAAAGGCTGAACGCGAAAACGGAACGCCGCGGGTGGCGGCACAGGAAGACGTTGATCACCTGCATCATCACGATGGTCGCGAGGCAGGCGGTGGTCGCCTCGAGGTAAAGCGGCGCAGTTCGCGCCAACGGCTCCCCGTAGTGCCAGCCGGCGGCGTCGAGCACGAAGAAGAACACCGTCATCGCGGCCGCCGCTTCCAGCGCGCCGAGAAACAGGTAGGCACGGGCGACCAGGCCCCACGACAACAATCTTTCGCTGCGCGCGCGCGGCGGGCGCAGCATCGCGTCGGGGTCGGGCTTTTCGGCGCCGAGCGCCAGCGCAGGCAGCATGTCGGTGCCGAGGTCGACCGCCAGGATCTGGATGATGGTGAGCGGCAGCGGAATGCGCAGCAGCACGAAGGCAAGATAGGGCACCAGCTCGGGAATGTTGGAGGAGAGAATGTAGGTGAGGAACTTGCGCAGGTTGTCGAACACCGCGCGCCCTTCCTCGACGGCGCTGACGATGCTGGCGAAGTTGTCGTCGAGCAGGATCAGGTCGGCCGCTTCCCTGGCGACGTCGCTGCCGGCGATGCCCATGGCAATGCCGATGTCGGCGACCTTCAGCGCCGGTGCGTCGTTGACGCCGTCGCCGGTGACGGCGACGATCTCGCCCTTCTTCTGCAGCGCCTCGGCGAGGTGCATCTTCTGCTCGGCGGCGACGCGGGCGAACAGGATTTCCGGCGCATCCAGCGCCAGTTGCAGCTGCGCCGGAGACAGGCGGCGCAGGTCGTCGCCGCCGATGACGACCGGCTGTGCGGTCTTCAGCAGGCCGATCTCGCGGGCGATGGCCAGCGCCGTGTGCGGATGGTCGCCGGTGACCATGATGACGCGGATGCCGGCCGCGGCGCAGCGCGCCATGGCCTCCGGCACTTCCGGCCGCGGCGGATCTTCCAGCCCGACCAGGCCCGACAGG
>NZ_MKUG01000152.1 GCF_001897685.1 Thiobacillus sp. 65-1402 | reverse complement strand
CTCGACGAGCCCACCAACGGCGTCGACCCGGTGTCGCGGCGCGATTTCTGGCGCATCCTCTACGCCATGCTGAAGGAAGGGGTGACGATCTTCGTTTCCACCGCCTACCTCGACGAAGCGGAGCGTTGCAGCCGCGTCGGCCTGATGCATCGCGGCCGCCTGATCCAGTGCGACACCCCGCAGAAACTGAAAGAAGGCCTCCCCGGCCAACTGCTGGAACTGGCAACCGCGCAGCCGCGCCTCGCGCGCGAGGCGCTTGCCGCGCAGCTGGGCGCCAATCGTGTCAGCCTGTTCGGCGGCATGCTGCATCTGTATGCCGAAGAGGCGGCGGAAGCGGAGCAGGCCCGGGCCATCCTGCAGCAGGCGGGCATCGCGGTGCTGGCGGAAAAAATCATCGCCCCGACGCTGGAAGACGTGTTCATCCATCGGGTGACGCGGGATGACGCCGAGGCGGCGGCATGAACACGGACCACGCCGTCGAAGTGCGCGACCTGACGCGGAGGTTCGGCGATTTCGTCGCCGTCGACCGCGTCTCGCTCAGCGTGGAAGCCGGCCAGGTGTTCGGCTTTCTCGGCCCCAACGGCGCGGGCAAGTCGACCACCATCCGCATGCTGTGCGGCCTGTTGCTGCCGAGTTCCGGCGCGGGCCGGGTGGCGGGTTTCGACATCATGACCGAGTCCGAGACCATCAAGCGCCACATCGGCTACATGTCGCAGAAATTTTCGCTCTACGACGACCTTTCGGTCGAGGAAAACATCGACTTCTTTGCCGGCATCTACAACGTGCCCCGGACCAGGCGCCGCGAACGCAAGGACTGGGTGCTGGACATGGCGGGCCTGGCGGACAAGCGCAACAGCCTGACCCGGTCGCTGGCCGGCGGCTGGAAACAGCGCCTGGCGCTGGGCTGTGCGGTGCTGCACGAGCCGCCGATCCTGTTCCTCGACGAGCCGACCTCGGGGGTCGATCCGCTGTCGCGCCGCCAGTTCTGGGATCTGATCGCGCAGATGGCGCAGCGCGGCACCACCGTGTTCGTCACCACCCATTACATGGAAGAGGCCGAATACTGCGACGAGCTGGTGCTGATCTCGCGCGGCCGGATGATCGCCAAGGGCAAGCCCGCCGAGCTCAAGAGCGTCATTCCCGAGGACATCCTGGAGATCCGGGTCGAGCACCCGTCCGAGGCGCTGGAGCAGCTGGAAGGCTCGGGGCTGGTGAAGGAGGTGGCGCTGTTCGGCGATACCCTGCACGCGGTGGTCGAGGATGCGGAGGCGGCAAGCGCGGCAGTGGGCGATTTCCTCGCCGGGCGCGGGCTGGCGACGACAGGAATCACGCAGGTCAGGCCCTCGATGGAGGATGTGTTCGTCTCGCTGGTCGAGCTCGAGGATCGCCGGAGCATGGAGGGCGCGCCGACATGAAGCCGCGCAGCTTTTCGTGGGTCCGGCTGTGGGCGCTGGTGAAGAAGGAGTTCCTCCACATCGTCCGCGATCCGCGCTCGCTGGCGATGGCCTTCCTGATGCCGCTGATCCTGCTGATCCTGTTCGGCTACGCCATCACCATGGACATCAAGACGCTCAACCTCGTCGTCTACGACCAGGACAAGAGTGCCGCCAGCCGCCATTATGCGGAAGGGTTTCCGGCCTCCGGCTACTTCAGCGCGGCCGCAGCGGCGGAAAGCTACGCCGACGTACGCGCCCTGCTCGATCGGGGCAAGGTCCACCTGGCGCTGGTGATCCCGCCGCATTTCGCGCGCGACCTGGAGCAGGGGCGCAGCGCCCGGGTGCAGGTGCTGGCCGACGGCTCGGACGCCAACACCGCGACCATTGCGCTGGGCTATGCCGAGGCGATCACCGGCCGCTTCAGCGCGGCACAACAGGGCAGCAAGGTCGAGCTTGCGGTGGATAACCGCCTGCGCGTCTGGTACAACCCCGAGCTGAAAAGCCGCTGGTTCATCGTCCCCGGCCTGATCGCGGTGATCATGACGGTGATCACCGCGCTCCTGACCTCGCTCACCGTTTCGCGCGAGTGGGAGAGCGGCACCATGGAACAGCTGATCGCCACGCCGGTGCAGCCGATCGAGCTGTTCCTCGGCAAGATGGCGCCGTATTTCGTGATCGGCGTTCTGGACGTGCTGTTCTCGGTGGCGATGGGGGTATGGGTGTTCGACGTGCCGCTCAGGGGCAGCTTCCTGTTCCTGCTCGGCGTCACCGCGATGTTCCTGGTGGGCGGGCTGAGCCTCGGCATCATGGTCTCCACCATCGCCAAGTCGCAGCTGGTGGCGAGCCAGCTGGCGATGGTGGTCACCTTCCTGCCGGCCTTCCTGCTCTCCGGCTTCCTCTATTCCATCGACAACATGCCGCGCTTTTTGCAGGCGGTCACCCACGTGGTGCAGGCGCGCTATTTCGTCGAGGTGCTGAAGAACATTTTTCTCAAGGCCAGCCCGCCTGCTTTCGTGGCGGGCGACCTGATCTTCCTGGGGCTGTTCGCGGTGGCGGTGTTTGCCGTCGCCCTCGGCAAGTTCCGCAAGAAACTGGCCTGACGGAGGCGGTATGTGGGAACGTATCTATCGCATGCTGGTGAAGGAGTTCATCCAGGTGCTGCGCGACCCGCGCATGAAGGCGCTGATTTTCGTCATGCCGGTGATCCAGCTGATTATGTTCGGCTACGCCGTGACCACCGACGTCGACCACATCAAGACCGCGGTGTGCGACCTCGACAAGAGCCCGCAGAGCCGTGCGCTGATCGAACGCTTCACCGCCTCCGGCTACTTCACCGTGGTGGACAGCACCGACCGGCCGGAACGGTTGGGCGAACTGCTCGACCGCGGCCAGGCCACCATCGGCATCCAGATCAACCGCGGCTTCGCCGACGACCTGAAATCCGGGCGGCAGGCGGCAATCCAGACCCTCGTCGACGGCACCGACTCCAACACCGGCACGGTGGCGATGGACTACGCCCAGCGCATCACCCGGGAATTTTCCCGGGCGCGCGTCGGGCCGGGCGAGCTTGACCAGCCGGCGCCGCCGCAGACCGAGCCGATCGAACTGCGCTCGCGCGCCTGGTTCAACCCCGACCTGAAAAGCCGCTATTTCAACGTCCCCGGCGTGATCGCCGTGGTGGTGCTGCTGATCTCGCTGCTGCTCACCGCCATGGCCATCGTGCGCGAGCGCGAGATCGGCACCATGGAGCAGCTGATGGTGACGCCGATCCGTTCCTTCGAGCTGATCCTCGGCAAGACCCTGCCCTTCGTGCTGATCAGCTTCATCGACGTGCTGGTGGTCACCGCGATCGGGGTCAGCTGGTTCAACGTGCCGATCCACGGCAGCCTGGCGCTGCTGCTGTTCGGCGCCGGCCTGTACCTGATGTCGACCATCGGCATCGGCCTGTTCATCTCCACCATCTCCCAGACCCAGCAGCAGGCGCTGATGTCGTCGTTTTTCTTCTACCTCCCCGCGGTGCTGCTGTCCGGCTTCATGTTCCCGATCTCGAACATGCCGGAGCCGGCGCAGTGGCTCACCTATCTCAACCCGCTGCGCTACTTCCTGGTCATCATCCGCGACATCTTCCTCAAGGGCAGCGGCTGGGACATCCTGTGGCCGCAGTTCGCCGCGCTGGCGGCGCTGGGCACGGCGCTTCTGACCATGAGTTCGCTGCGTTTCAAGAAAAGGATGGCCTGACATGCGCATCGCGTCTCGTCCGCTCCTGGCCTGCATGATGCTGTCCCTCGCGACCCCGCCATCTGTACGTGCCGCAGGGGATATGGTGCTGAGCAAGGTAATGGAGACGCAGGGGAGAAACATGCGGCTGATCGCAGGCGGGATCGCACGCGAGGACTATGGGGAGGTCGTGATGGGTGCCATGGCCGTGATCGACCCTTCCCACCCGCCCGCGACTTTGGCCGAGAAGTTCGAACTGATGCGTTTCCTTGGCGGAAAAATCGGCCGCTTCAGGGCGCTGGACAGGGATACGAAGGAACGGGCGGCGGCCCTGGTGGAGGCGGCCCGCACCCGGGACGGCGAGGCGACGATCGACGCCTTCCAGCGGCTCCAGACGAGCTGCCTTGCTTGCCATGCCGAATTCCGGAAGCCGTTCCGGGATCATTTCAACCGTGAGTAAGGAGAACCCCCATGCGCCGCTGCGACCGCACCCTGTCGACCCTGCTATTTGCCGGAATGCTGTCGTCGACAGCCGCTCCGAGCCTGGCCGTGCAGGACAGCCACCACCATCATGGCGAGGGCGCTCCGGCAGCGCTTTCGCTGCACGATGGCGCCAAGTGGAAGACCGACGAGACGCTGCGCCGGGGCATGGAGACCATCCGCAACCTGCTCCAGCCGCAATTGCCGGCAATCCACAATGACCGGCTGAAACCCAATCAATACGCGGGGCTTGCCAGCCAGATCGACGCCGAGATGGGGCGGATCGTGGCGGGCTGCAAACTGGACAAGGACGCCGACGCCATGCTGCACCTGGTGCTCGCCGAGATCAGCGCGGGCACCGAGGGGCTGGCCGGCAAGAACCGGCAGCTCGGGCGGCACGGCGGTGCAGTGAAAATCTACCGGGCGCTGGAAAATTATCCGGCCTATTTCGACCATCCCGGCTGGCGCGCGATCAGCCATCAGGAATAGCATGTCCGCCACAAGCACAGCAAATGCCGGATGGAACCGGTGCGGAGAACTGGAGAGTTCGCCATGGCACGCGGTCACGGGGCGATCCGGCAGCGCTTGCATTCCGCGCACGTGCAGGTGCCTGCTTGACGTTGCCCGATGGCGCACCCGGCGCAGGGCGGTGCAGATTCTGCAGGGAATGATTTTGCTGCGGTGATCTGAGCTGCGCGGTCAGCGGGGCGGCGATCGACAGTGCGGCCGGGGGGTAACGGACCCGATTCCGCGAGGAAGGCCGTTCTCGGGTTCTTCGGCTACGGGCGCTTGCGCGAGCAGGCCCTTTCAGGGAGAAAATTATGAGAACAGGATCTGAGTTGCCTGAAACCGACCCTGCGACGCCAGCCTGCAACGGGGGCCGGAGGTGCACGCTCCTTGTCGTCGACGACGACGCGGAGTTGCGGGATCTTCTGGTTCGCTATCTGCGGACGAACGGATTCGACGTGGCCGCAGTCCCCGACGGCCTCGCCATGGAAAAGCATCTGCGCAGCCATCCTGTCGACCTGGTCATCCTCGACCTCATGCTGCCCGGCAAGGATGGCCTCGCCATCGTGCGGGAACTCCGCAGCGAGGGCGACTTGCCGATCATCATGCTGACCGCCCGGGGGGACGAAATCGACCGCATCATCGGCCTCGAGGTCGGTGCGGACGATTATCTCGCCAAGCCTTTCAACGCGCGCGAGCTGCTGGCGCGCATACGTGCCGTGCTGCGCCGCAGAGCGGCGGCCGGCCGGCCGGGTACGCGCGCCGGGGAAGGGCAGACATATAACTTCGGGCCCTACCGGCTCGACGTGAAAGCGCACCGGCTGACCCGCGGCGAGACTGAGGTCTCCTTGACGGCCGCCGATTTCAAGCTGCTCTGCCTGTTCGCACGGCATCCCTACCAGTTGCTGAGCCGCGACGCGCTGATGGACATGCTCAAGGGCTACGAGCGCGCGCCCTTCGATCGCAGCATCGACGTGCGGGTCACCCGGCTGCGACGGAAGATCGAAGACCATCCTGCCGGCCAGGTGCTGATCCGGACCGTGCGGGGCGAGGGCTACATGTTCACCCCGGACGGGGAGCCAAGATGACGCGCATCCGCCTTCCCGTGACCATGTTCGGCAAGACCGTGCTTACCATTGCCGTGGCGCTGGTCCTGTTCCAGCTCTTCACCACCCTCGTCATCGCCTACTACCTGCTGATTCCCGTCGCGCGCCGCTCCGCCACCGACCTGGCGGACTTCATGCTGTTGTCCTCGCAGGTGTGGGTGAGCCTGCCGTCGAGCGAACGCGCCGGCTTCGAGGCGGCGCTGTACGAGGATACGGGCCTGACCCTGTCCCCCGCGGAAGACGCACTACCCGGGGAAACCGCCTATCTTCCCTATGCGCTGCTGCTCGACGAGGCGCTTGCGAAGCATACCCGGCATCCCACGCAGATCAGGGTGGAACGCAAGGACGGCACGGACATCTACCGGGTCGACTTCCACGCCGGGGGCCATCGCCTGCGGTTCGGCTTTCCCGGCCAGCGGATCAACATCCATGCGCCGCTGGCCATATTCCTGATCCTCCTTTCGGGCACGGTGCTCACACTGCTCACCACGCTGATACTGGTGCGGCGCTGGACCCAGCCGCTGTCCCAACTCACCGCCGCCGCCGACCGCATCGGCCGGGCGGGCGCCCCGGAGCCGCTCCCCGAGATCGGGCCGTGCGAGCTGGCCAACCTGGTGCGCACGTTCAACCGGATGGTGTACCAGGTCGAAACCCTGCTTGCGAACCACTCCATTCTCATCGCCGGAATCGCCCACGATCTGCGGACGCCCATCGCCCGCATGCGGCTGGCACTGGAGGTGCTCCCGCCCTCGGCCGACCCGGAACTGGCGGAACGCCTGCTGCGCGGCCTCGACAACATGTCGCGGCTCGTCGATCAGTCCCTGGAGTTCGGCCGTGGCGCCGCGCACGAGCCGAGCCAGGAAGTGGATGTCGCCGAAACGATCGAAGAGTTGGCCGAAGAGGCTCGCCGGGAGGGCGCGGATGTCCGCGTGCATGCCGACGCCGGGTGCGCCGCGACCGTTTCGCCGATGGCACTGCGGCGCATCCTGGCCAACCTGGTCGAAAATGCCGTGCGCTTCAGCGCGGGCAGGCGGATCGACATCGCATGCGCGCGCGACGGCGCCCGCATGACAATAAGCGTCGCCGACCGCGGCCCGGGGATTCCCGTGGACGAACTCGAGGCGGTGTTCGAGCCGTTCTACCGGGTGGACAAGTCGCGCAGCAGCGTCACGGGAGGCAGCGGGCTGGGCCTGGCGATCGCGCGGCAACTCGCGGACAGTCACCGCTGGTCGCTGACGCTGGCGTCGCGCGAGGGTGGCGGACTCGTTGCGAGCCTGACACTCCGGCCCCGCTGAAATGTCGTCTGGCCGCACTGGGCCGGGCACGACGGTGCCCGGCCAAAAAAACTGGCAACCGGAGGCTGCCAGCAACGCGCTGCTTGAGGAGAGGCATCAGGACGTCACGCGTTGCCGCATGACGCGCCTTGCTCCTTGAAGCCCAGCTTGCGCAGCGCGAAGCTCAGCGGGCATATTCCGGTAAAGCCGCTTTGTGCAAGGCTGAGGCCAAGGAAGCCCGCCACCCATCCCCATGCCGGGCTGGAGAAATGCATCAGGAGAACGCTGATGAATACCGCGAGTCCGACGACGACGTGCACGATTTGGTCGACTGACATGTTGCTGTCCTTTCGCATTCGCTAGTGAGTATGGCCTTCCGGCTGCGCGCCGCTGAAGGTCGGGAATCGGTCGGTGGCGTGCTGGCTGTGGCAACTCTGGCAGCTTTCGACGAGGCGCGAGTAATAGAAGCGCTGCAGTTCATAATCCTTGTGCTGCGCCGCCTGGGCCAGCTTCCCCGCCGTCTGGTGGAACTCGCCATCGAGCTTGAGAAATTCGGGGGAGGCAGCCTTCATCAGATCCTTCTTGTCCTGCTCGGTCAGGCTGCGTTCCAGGATGAAGCTGTCGTGGATTTGCTGTGCCTGGGTGGCGACCATCGAATGGTCGCCGGCGAGCAGGCCGTCGAGGATCATCTTCGCGGACTGCTTCACCGAGAGCATCTCCTCCGAAAGCATCTGCTTCAGGCGGGGCGTCAGTTTCGGGCCGATCGGCTCAGCGGCCGCGTGGACCGGCTGCGTGGCCGTTGCCATGAAGAAGGCCGCGCCTACGGCTGCGGCCGCGCTGCAAGCTGCCAGGCGTTTAATGTTGGTGGTTTTCATTTCTCACCTTTCTCGTTGGGTTAATCGTCCAGCTTGATCCTGATGGACAGGGCACCACGCAGGTCGCCGACCTTGTAGCCACGGGCGGCATCGTGCGGGTATTTCTCGGACAGCTTCTGCATCACACCGGACGGGACTTCCTTGTCGCCGTGGCAGGTCAGGCACACTGGCTCGATGCGGATGGCTTTCATGAAGCGCGCGTAGCGCACGCCACCTTCGTCGACCACTTCGTAGCGGCTGGCATCTTCCTTGCCGCCGGCGATTTCCTTCGCGAACGCCTTGAGGGTCTCGTGCTCGTAGGCATCCGGCATGGCGAGAGGGTTTCTGGCCTGGGTGGACACGCGCCGGATCGACCAGCCCGTCCGGGCTGCAGTCTCGGCGCCAAGCTGGGCGGCCTGCGCCGAGCAGGCGGTGATGCTGCCTTCGGGGCCGTTCGAGCCCATCTGTGCCATCAGTCCGGACTTGAGCTGTTTCGCATAGCCTCCGGCGACTGCCTTGACGCTGTCGACAGGCGGGGCTTCCGCGCTCCAGGCTGAGGTGTGGAGCATGACCGCGGCAAGTGCCGCCATTGCAATCGGTTTGATGATGATTCTCCTCAATCAGGTTTCGGGCTGCCGGGCCGCGGCCCGGCTTCGTGCTGCACGGCGTTCAATATTCCGTCTGGAAGTCGCGCACGATGTGCCAGTCCATCATGCCGTTGGCCAGATAGCTGGTCTTGTAGCCGGCCTTCGCCAGCGCGGTGGCCGGTGCCAGCCCCTGCGAGCCGAACATGTCGACGATGATGATTTCCTTGTCCTTCGGCAGCGTCTTCATCTTCGTGTCGAGTTCTTCCGGCCGGATGTGCTTGGAGCCGGGGATATGGCCCATGATGCGGTACGCGATGTCGCTCTGCACATCGAGGATCACCACGTTGCCATTCTTGGCCTTCCAGATGCCGTGCAGATCGGGCGTGCTGTAGAACTTCACTCCGGCCTCTTTCGCCTCTGCCTCGCCGCGACGCACGTTCTTCGGATCCGCCCAGTGGTTTTCCCAGCTGCGAATGTACTGCGCGATCGCCCAGATCTGGTCATCGGTGAGCTTGTCGCCGAAGGTCGGCATCACGATGGGGGCGCCGGGTTTTTGCGGCGGCCCGGCCTTGATGATCTCGAAGTGCTCGTGGTCGCTGTGCAGCGAGAGATAGGACTTCATCGCGATCGGCGGGAAGCGGCCCTGCCCGTCCACGCCGTGGCATGAGGCGCAGATGCCGTCGAACAGCCTCTTGCCGTCGCCCGCGCTTTTGCCGCTGATGCGCTTCACGCTTTCCGGAATGTAGAAGTCGTCCTTGTCCTTGGCGGCGATCGTGTCCGGCGGGGCGATCTGCTCATGGAAATCGTTGACCGCATACTCCATCAGGGCGAAGGTCGGATGCTTCTTCCAGTCCACGGCGTAGAGCGGCTGGTGGTGCTGCAGGTAGTGCTCCATGTCCTTGCGGGTGAGGGCCATCCTGTCGATGCGCGCCACCAGTTCCGGCTTGATGACGGACCTGATGCGCTCCATGTATGTCTTCTCGGCGCTGGGGTCATCGCCCGCCCTCACGAGATTGGGGTTGGGATCGTAGACGCGGCGCATCGGGCGCAGATAGAGGGCCAGACGGAAAACCTGCGACATCTCGAACGCGTCCCGCTCCTTTTCGAGCAGCAGCGCCGTTCCCAGGACAAGGTTCTCTGCCGGGGTGAGCGGTGCCGATTTGGAGGCGGGCGCGTTCGCGGCCAGCATCATCGGTTTCGATGCCGCGGACGGCGGGGTGCCCACGGACCAGGCCAGGGCGGGCAGCATGACTGCGGCGAGTGTTGTCAAAGCGAATTTCTTCATTATGTCTCCTTCGATTGCTGGGTTTGTGAGCCAGTTGCCTGGCCCGAATGCTTTCCGGGGAGCGGGGGGCGGTTGCTTCCCTGCGGAATCCGAAAAAACGATGCATGTTCAATAGCTGATCCTCGATCGTTCCTGGCCGGAAGGGGATCGCCGCCGCGGCCTAATTCTTGTTGAGCGCCTCCACGGCCTTGGTCGCGGCAACGTGGTCGGGGTTGAGGTTCTTCATGCCGCCCTTCGGGATCCTGACGCCGCTCGACATCATGAAACCCATCAGGTCGCCGCGGCGCAGCCGCTCCTCCTTGATCCTGTCGAGCAGCCCCTTGTCCAGTGCCGCCTCCACATCGAGCCTCGCGCGGCTGATGTCCCCCGGCCCGGCGCTGCCCTTGATCAGGTCGGCAAGTTTTTGCCAGCGTTGCGCGATATCGGCCCGGCGGCCCGGGGGGATCGTTTCGGGCTCGTTCTTGAGCGCCTGCATGACACCGAGCGCGAGCTGGGTGTGCGGACTCAGGGCGTCCTCGTAGCTGGTGTCCCACCCGGCATCCGGCACGGCCGGACCGATCTTGGGGCCCATGCAGCCGGCTGTCGCGAGGACAAACACGGCGGCCAGTGCCAGCGGAAGACTGGGTCTCCCCAGGGAAAGAAAGCTGCGATGCTTCATTTCGTTCTCCTCCGGATGCTCAGTCGTTGTAGGTGAATTGCAGGCTCAAGAGATTCGTCTCGAAGCTCACGGTCGTGGGAGGCCCCACACTCGCGGTCATTTCATTCTTGAAGCCGTGAATGAGCGACAAGGTGAGCGCCGAATGGTGGCTGACCTTGGCGGTCACGCCGGCGGACAGGTGGTGTTCGACGATCGCCGTGACGCCGGCATTGTTGTTGATGTCCTCCTCGGAGATCGGCGAGGCGCCGTAGTTGTAGCCGGCCATGATCGAGAGGCGATCCGACATGTCGTACTTGGCGCCCAGTGCGACCACCGTCTGGTCGTCCCAGCTGTAGGCGATCAGCTTGTTCTGCGCGGGGGCCGGGCCATACAGGGTGGCGGTGTCGCGCACATCGCTGTAGTTGAGCCACTTCAGGTCGGCCGACAACATCAGTTTGTCGGTCAGACGGTGGGAAAGCCCGATCGCGACGGTCTGGGGATCCTCGAAATTGAGCCGCCATTTGCCGTCATCCATGTTCCATACCAAGTCCTCGTTGTACGACTTGCTCGTATAGGAAAGGCCCACGCTGGTTCGGTCGCTGAGCTTGCGCATGGCGCCCAGCACGAACGAGACGCCGTAGGCGACGTCGTTCGGGAAGTTGTCGGAAATGACGGTGGGAGGCATTCCCGGAACGAGCGTCATGTTCTTCATCGACATCTGGTTGAGCGACAGGCTCAGGTTGGCGCCGATCGACAATCTGTCGTTGATCTTGTAGGCGGCGGCCGGGCCGATGCGCATCGACATCCGGTTGGCGACAATCGCCGCATTGGAGGTGCCCAGCCTGAACGCCGCCGACGGAAAATCCACGCCGCCGCCGGATATGGGGTAGGCGCCGATACCGATGACCAGGTCCGGCCCGAGCAGTTCGCTCTGGAATGCAAAGCCGCCGGTTGCCATGACGTACGCGTTGCTGTCGCTTTCGACGCCGTTCATGCTGCGGATCGGATTAAGCACCGACACCGTCATGTCGAAGCGCGTCGCCCGGTCGCCCAGTTTCAGGAATGCCAGGCCGGCCGGGTTGGTGAGGCTGGTGGTGACGTCGAGCGGCGCGGCGACGACCGCCCCTCCCACGGCATTGGCGATGGCGCTGTAGCCGACCATCTGATCGCCGTTGTTGGCGAAGGCCATGCCCGAAGCCAGAAAGCTTGTGCAGATTGCAGCAGTTCTGTAGTTCACTGGAAGGCTCCCCCTGTTGTTGTTGATCAGAGCAAGGGCGGGGTCCGTTTTCCCCCATCTCCTGCTGTTGCCGCCAATCTAGGGGGCGACGGTTTCCCGCTTATTTCCAGGTTGAAACAGTTCGGTTTCAGTTGGTTACCGGAAGCGGTCAAGAAAGGCAGTGCATTCCATTTTCCGGGCCTATGCAGCGTCGTGGACAAGCCATCCCATCGCTGATAAGTTAGCAATCAGTCGCTATCTTTATGGCCGATAAAGAAGGGAATCTCCATGTCAAAACAGCAACGAGGTTTCTGCGTTCGGGTGATTTCGCTGGCCGCTGTCGGCTTCGGCCTGCTGACGATCCGCGAGGGTGGGACGATCCTGTTCGGTGATGCGGCAGCACGCGCTGCCGCCGGCGCCTACGTACCCTTCGTGCTCTGGTTCAATTTCGCGGCGGGATTTGCCTATGTCGCTGCCGGTGCCGGCTTGTGGCTGCAGCAGCGCTGGGCGGTGCGGCTGGCCGCTGCCATTGCCCTGGCAACGGCGATCACGTTCGCGGCATTCGGCGCACATGTGGCGTCCGGCGGCGCCTACGAGCTTCGCACGGTGATCGCCATGAGCGTGCGGACGCTGGTGTGGGCAGCGATCGCGGCGATTGCCTGGCGCGGTCTGCCGCGCACGCATCGACACCATTCAGCGTGAAATGCCAAGGCTGTCCGATTCACTGGCGGCGCTTCCGGATCGGGCAATGAAAGGCTTTCCCGGCGCGCCAATGGCGGCATGGCACCCGCATCCGGAAATTTTGAAATCACGTGAAATATGCAACAAGGAAACCAGGCAATGAGCGAACGCAGACAACGGCTATCGGCGGAAGAGCGCCAGGAAGAAATCATCAAGGCCGCCGTGGAGCTTGCCGGCGAGCAGAGCGTGGACAAGGTGACGACGCAGGACATGGCCCGCGCCGTGGGCGTCACGCAGGGGGCGATTTTCCGTCACTTTCCCACCAAGGACATGATCTGGCTGGGGGTCATCCACTGGGTGCGCGGCCGCCTGATGGGGGTGCTGGATATGGCGGCCGACCAGGGCAGGGATCCGCTCGATTCGCTGGAGAAAATGTTTTATGCCCATCTGGGCTTCGTCGACAAGGTGCCGGCGATTCCGAAGCTGATATTCACCGACCAGCTGCTGAAGAAAAACCCCAGGATCAAGGAACTGATACGCAGTATTCTGGCGGACTACGAGGCCAGGGTGAGCGCTCTCCTGGCCCAGGCCAAGGCGCAGCATCTTGTCCGCCCCGACCTCGACGAGCATGGCGCCGCCGTCATGTTCACCGGCATCATCCAGGGCCTGGTGCTGCGCGTTTCCGTCATCGAAGCGCAAAAGTCGCTGACTTCAGAGGGAAAGCTGGTGTTTCCCATTTTTCTTCACGGTATCGGCGCCACGCGTGCGGGCGATGCGAATCCGGATTAAGGCGGAACATGGACGCGCGCGGGGCGGCAGACGGCGAGGTGTGCGGATCCGCGGGATTCCTGCAGCGCGGGAATCGGCGCGCAGCGGAAGGGAGCGGGTGTTGCGCCGGTGTAATATCGAGGCCTCTGCCTGACCCCGCGGGGCTGTTGCTGCGCGGCACTCCATCATGAAGCTGACTTTTCTCGGTGCGGCGCGCGAGGTGACCGGCTCCAGCTATCTGCTGGAAGCCGACGGCGTGCGCTTTCTGGTCGATTGCGGCATGTTCCAGGGAGGGCGCGAGACGCGCGAGAAAAACCGCCGCGCCTTCAATTTCGACCCGGCCACGATCGATTTCGTCATCCTCACCCACGCCCACATCGACCATTCGGGATTGCTGCCGCGGCTGGTCGCGCTCGGCTTCCGCGGCGCGATCCACGCCACCCGCGCCAGCTGCGACCTGCTCGCGGTGATGCTGCCCGATTCGGCGCACATCCAGGAAAAGGAGGCCGAGTACGCCAACCTCAACCG
The DNA here is from genome assembly GCF_001897685.1 of Thiobacillus sp. 65-1402. GTDB lineage: Bacteria > Pseudomonadota > Gammaproteobacteria > Burkholderiales > Thiobacillaceae > Thiobacillus. The sequence continues at coordinate 7,130 of NZ_MKUG01000152.1, read as the reverse complement.
CTTCCGCCAGGGCATGGCCAAGCGCGATGCCGCGCGCGGACTGCCGCCGCGCGACACGGCTCCGCTGTACACGGTGGCGCAGGCGCAGGCCTCGCTGAAGCGCCTCAATGCGGTCGATTACGATCTGGAAATCGCACCGCACCCGCAGGTGCGCTGCACCTTCCGCGATGCCGGCCACATCCTCGGCTCGGCGATCGTCGAGGTGTGGGTGGGCGAAGGCGCGCGCCGCCGCAAGATCGTCTTCTCCGGTGACCTCGGACAGCCCGCGCGGCCGCTGCTGCGCGATCCCACGCCGATCTTCGAGGCCGATTACCTGCTGGTCGAGTCGACCTACGGCGACCGCGACCACAAGAGCATGGAAGCGACGCAGGACGAACTGGTGGAGGCGATCAACGACACCATCGAAAGAAAAGGCGGCAACGTCATCATTCCCGCTTTCGCGGTGGGGCGCACCCAGGACATGCTCTATCTGCTGGCCGACCTGACGCGGCAGGCGCGCATTCCCAAGCTTTCCGTGTTCGTCGATTCGCCGATGGCCACCGCCGCCACCGAGATCACCTTCAGGCACATGGAACTGCTCGATGCCGAAACCCATGCGCTGATGGGGCGGCACGGCGGCGCGGCGCATTTTCGCAAGCTCGAATTCGTCGAGGATGTGGAAGAGTCGAAGGCGCTCGACCGCATCGCGGGGGGCGCTGTCATCATCTCCGCCAGCGGCATGTGCGAGGCCGGCCGCATCAAGTTCCACCTGCGCGCCAACCTGCCGCGCCGCGATTCGACCATCCTCATCACCGGCTTCCAGGCCGCCGGCACCTTCGGCCGCCGCCTGGTCGACGGTGCCAAGCGGGTGCGCCTGCTGGGCGAGGACATTCCGGTGCGCGCCGACCTCTACACCCTGGGCGGGCTGTCGGCGCATGCCGACCGCAGCGCGCTGCTCGCCTGGCTCGGCCACTTTCGCAGCAGGCCGCGCCAGGTGTTCGTGGTGCACGGTGAAGACAGCGTGGCAACCGGTTTCGCCGCCGATTTGCAGAGGCAGTTCGGCTGGGACGCGCAGGCGCCGCTGCCGGGGCACAGCGTGGTTCTCGACTGAGCGCCGGGTGCGGACGAGACCGGCGAAACCTGCGTGCGGCGGAATTCCGCTGGCCTTGCTGTGCGCGGGCTTGCTGGGGAGCGCGCAGGCCGCTCCGATTGCCGAGTGGGAAGGATGCAGCGCGATTTCGGCGGATGCCGAGCGGCTGGCGTGTTACGACCGGCTGGCCGGACGGCCGCCGCCCGCGGCCGAACTGCACGCCACCCCGGAGCCTGTCGCGGCCCCCTCCGCGCCGCCGGAACCCCGGCTGCTTTCGGCGCTGTCGCGCCATTGGGAACTCGACGACGAAGCCAAGCGGGGCGCCTTCCTGTTCCGCCCGCATCGGCCCAATTATTTTTTGCCGCTCAAGGTCAGCAACTCGCCCAACAACGCCTCGTTCCCGGCAATGCCCGGGCAGACCGACATCAGGCCCGATCCCGTCGAGACCGAATTGCAGCTGAGTTTCAAGATCAAGGGCATGCAGGGCGTGTTCGGCCACGACAACGTCGACCTGTGGTTCGGCTACACCGCCACCTCGTTCTGGCAGGCCTACAACAGCAGCATGTCCTCGCCGTTCCGCGAGAACAATTACGAACCGGAGGCGATGCTGGTGTTCCGCACCGATTACGATCTGGCCGGTTTTCGCGGGCGCTTCCTCAACCTCGGGCTGGTGCATCAGTCGAACGGCCGCGGCGCGGCGCTGTCGCGCAGCTGGAACCGGGTGTATGCGCAGTTCGGATTCGAGCGCGGCAACCTGGCCTTGCTGGTCCGCCCCTGGTACCGGATTCCGGAACGCGACAGCGGCGACAATCCCGACATCGAGGACTACCTCGGGCACGGCGATCTGCTGGCGGTCTATAGCAAAGGGCGCAATACGTATTCGCTGCTGCTGCGCAGCAATTTCGGCACGCCGGACCATCGCGGCGCGCTGAAGCTGAACTGGAATTTCCCGCTGTACGGGCGTTTGAGAGGCTACGTGCAGTATTTCAACGGCTATGGCGAATCGCTGATCGATTACAACCACAGCCAGCAGTCGCTCGGCCTCGGCGTCAGCCTGACCGGCGGCATGTAGGCGCGCTCAGGGCGCCTTGGCCAGCGCCTGCTCCAGCAGCTGATGCACATACTTCGCCGGGATCGCGTAGCTGATCCCGCTCGGCGCCGTGAGCGCCGCCTCTTTCGCCCCCTTCACGTAGACCGAGTTGACCACGCCCAGCACCTCGCCGGTTTCCGGGTGCCACACCGGGCTGCCGCTGTTGCCGGGGTAGGCGATGGCGTCGAGCTCGAACACCTCGTAGGGCTGCTGCGCCTGTTTGAGCGCGCGCGCGTTCAGCTGCGAGGCGCTTTGCACCGGCGTGAAAATGGGAATGACGGCGGCCAGTCCGGCGCGGTGGGTGGAGGGGTTGAGCCCCAGCACCGAGCCGATCGGATAACCGGTGAAATACAGCTGCCAGCCTTCGCGCACGCTGTCCGAGTCGCCCAGCTTCAGCGCGGGCAGCGGATCGCCGGCAATTTTCAGCAGGGCCAGATCGCGCGCGCGGTCGGTGGCGATCAGCTGCGCAGTGCGCACCGCCATCTGCCGGTCGCGCCCGACGAAGATGGCATGGGTTTCCTGTTTCTCGCTGTCCAGCTGTCTGAGAAAGATGTGCGCGCACGACACCACGTAGCGCCCGTCGAGCACCGCAAAGCCGGTGCCCTGCAGGTTGGCGCGCGGGCTGCCGCTGGGATTGAAGGTGCCGACGCCGACCACGCCCGGCTTCACCGCGAGCAATGTGTCCGCCACGTCGGCGTGGGCGGGCAGCACGGCAAACAGGGCCAGCAATGCCCAACTGGTATGCCGCTTGCAGGCGAAGTGGCCAGTCAGCCGCTGGCGATGGCCTAGGAGCGTCGCGCAAATTCGATACAATCCGGGCGGCAGGAAAAACTTTCTATTCATAGGGGAATCCAAGCATGAGCGTCGTTGCGGTTGTCGGGCTGGGCTATGTGGGGCTGCCGCTGGCGGTGGAATTCGGCAAGAAGATGACCACCATCGGCTATGACCTCTCGGTTGAAAAAATCGAGCATTACCGTCGATTCTGCGACCCCACCGGCGAAGTGTCGACGGACGACCTCAAGGCCGCCACGCAATTGAAGGTGACCACCGACCCCGCCGACCTGGCGCAGGCCGACTTCATCGTCGTCGCGGTGCCGACCCCGGTCGACGCGGCGCACATCCCCGATTTCTCGCCGCTGGTCGGATCCTCCACCACGGTCGGCAAGCATATGAAAAAGGGCGCCACCGTCATCTATGAGTCCACAGTCTACCCCGGCGCCACCGAAGAGGTCTGCATCCCGATCCTGGAAAAGAACTCGGGCATGACATGGCGGCAGGATTTTCACGTCGGCTACTCGCCCGAGCGCGTCAATCCCGGCGACAAGGAACGCACCATCACCAGGATCGTGAAAGTGGTGTCCGGCGACGATGCCGCCACCCTGGACAAGGTCGCCGAACTGTACGGCAGCGTGATCACCGCCGGCGTGCATCGCGCGAGCAGCATCAAGGTGGCCGAGGCCGCCAAGGTGATCGAGAACACCCAGCGCGACCTCAACATCGCGCTGATGAACGAGCTCTCGCTGATCTTCCACCGCCTCGGCATCGACACCCTGGAAGTGCTGAAGGCGGCCGGCACCAAGTGGAACTTCCTGCCCTTCCGCCCCGGCCTGGTCGGCGGCCACTGCATCGGCGTCGATCCCTATTACCTCACCCACAAGGCCGACATGCTCGGCTACCACCCGCAGGTGATCCTCGCCGGGCGCCGCATCAACGACGGCATGGGCGCCTACGTGGCGCAGGAGACGGTGAAGAAGATGATCGCCAACGGGGTGCAGGTGAAGGGCGCCAGGGTCAACGTGCTCGGCCTCACCTTCAAGGAGAACTGCCCCGATCTGCGCAACTCCAAAGTGGTCGACGTCATCCGCGAGCTGCAGTCGTTCGGCTGCGACGTGCATGTGCACGACCCGCTCGGCGAAACCCGCGAAGCCGAGCACGAATACGGCATCAGCCTCACCGCGTGGGACGACCTCCCGCAATGCGATGCCATCGTCGCGGCCGTGTCGCATAGCGTCTACCTGGAAAAACCGTTCGCCGAACTGACGGCCAGGCTGAACAAGGGCGGCGCGTTCACCGACGTCAAGTCGGCCTACGACCCGGCTGCGGTGGAAGCCGCGGGCTTCGCGCTCTGGAGACTGTAATGGCCGCGTTCGACGCGCTGAAGACGCAGCTTCGCGCCGAGCCGAAAACCTGGCTCGTCACCGGCGCCGCCGGCTTCATCGGCAGCAATCTGGTCGAGGCCCTGCTGCTGCTCGACCAGCGCGTCGTCGGGCTGGACAACTTCGCCACCGGCCACGAAAAGAATCTGGCGCAGGTGCAGGCTGGCGTCGGCCCCGAACGCTGGGCGAATTTCAGCTTCCAGCGTGGCGACATCCGCGATCTCATCACCTGCCATACCGTCTGCAAGGGCGTCGACTACGTACTGCACCAGGCCGCGCTTGGCTCGGTGCCGCGCTCGCTGGAAGATCCGCTCGCCACCCATGCCGCCAACAACACCGGTTTCCTCAACATGCTGGTGGCGGCGCGCGACGCCCGGGTCAGGCGCTTCGTCTACGCGGCGTCCTCCTCCACCTACGGCGACCACCCCGGCCTGCCCAAGGTCGAGGACGTCATCGGCAAGCCGCTGTCGCCCTACGCGGTGACCAAGCTGGTGAACGAACTGTATGCCGACGTGTTCGGCCGCTGCTACGGCATGGAATCGATCGGCCTCAGGTACTTCAATATCTTCGGCCGGCGCCAGGATCCCGACGGCGCCTATGCCGCGGTGGTGCCGAAGTGGGTGGCGAGCATGATCCACAACGAGCCGGTGTACATCAACGGCGACGGCGAAACCAGCCGCGACTTCTGCTACATCGACAACGTCATCCAGGCCAACCTGCTCGCCGCCACCAGCACGCACGCGGACGCGGCCAACCAGGTCTACAACGTGGCCGTCGGCGACCGCACCACGCTGAATCAGCTGTTTGAAGCCATCCGCGCCCTGCTCGCGCCGAAATTTCCGCATCTGGCCGGATTCAAGCCGGTCTACCGCGATTTCCGCGCCGGCGACGTGCGCCATTCGCTCGCCGACATTTCCAAGGCGCGCGCGCGGCTCGGCTATGCGCCGACGCATCGCATCGGCGCAGGCTTGGCCGAGGCGATGGACTGGTATGTGCAGGATCTGGGATAGGCGTGCGAACGGCCGCAAGGCCGTTCAGCAGGTTGGCGCGCAGCGGTATTTCTACATCCGCATGTGCAGTTCGACCAGATCGATATAGCCGCAGGCCACGCGCGCGCCCGAATTGCCGGCGGGATCGGAGAAGTCGTCTTCCTTGGCATGGATGACGATGCTGCGCTCGCCGATCGAGCTTTTACCCATCAGGGTGATGGTCAGGCCGTGCGCCATCACGTCGACGTCGGCCACGCCCTCGGCATTGGCGACGATGTTGCCGAGGTCGCCCGGATGGTGTTCCTTGTCGGTGGGGGCACCGTGGCGGCCGCCGGTGGGGGCGAAATGGCCGCCCGCGCTCATGCCGTCGGGAGAGTCGCAATTACCGTTGGTGTGGATGTGGAAACCGTGCTTGCCGGGGGTCAGTCCGCTCACCCGCCCTTCGATGTGCACGCCCTTGCCGGGCATTTCGTGGAACGTGAGCTTGCCCTCGACAGCGCTGCCGGACTTGGCTTCCAGTTCCGCGATCGCGGTGAGGTTGCCGTGCGCATGCTGCGCCAGGGCATTCAACGGCACGGCCGGCATGGCCGCCGCCAGGACCAAGGTAGCGAGCCGGGCGATGCCGGACGCAGGCTTTTTAAGGTGATGCATTGTCTTCTCCCTTTGAATAATTGAGATGAATTCAAGAATACTCCGTCTGCAAACCGGGCGTATCTGCTCCCCCCCGTTACATTGCTACCATTCGGCATGAGCCGTATCTACGCCGTGTCCGGCTCGGCAAAGCAGGCCGCTCGGCGCCGGCCCGGAAGGGCCGGCGGGGATGAAATAAAAACCGCAGTCCTCTGGATAAATCCGCTCCGCCGCCGATTCCTCTAGCAGGGGCGGCAATGCGGTCCCCGCTTGTTCGCCGGGTTGTGGCCCGGTCTCGTATTTAAAACAAAAAACAGCATGTCGAATGTGAACCCAAAAATGACAAACCTTGACGACGACCTACCGGCGGGCGGCGATGTCAGGCAAAGCGCGCTGAATGTCCTGCTGCGGCGCATGCGCCACAAGAGCGACTTTCCGGCGCTGTCGGACTCGGTGGCGCGCATCCAGCGCGTGGCCAACTCCGAGGACGACAGCATCAGCGATCTCACACACGAGATCCTCAAGGATGTGGCGCTCACCAACAAGTTGCTGCGCCTGGTCAACAGCGTGCATTTCGCGCATGCGGGCCGGGGCACCATCAGTACCGTGTCGCGGGCCGTGAGCCTGGTGGGCTTCAACGCCGTGCGCAACATGGCACTCAGCCTGGTGCTGCTGGACCACATGCAGGACAAGGCCCATGCAAGCCAGATGCGCGAGGAGTTTTTGCGCGCCATGATGGCTGGCTCGGTGGCGGCGGAGCTGTGCGAGCCCGGGCAGGCGGCTGAAGAGGCCTTCATTGGCGCGATGTTCCAGAACCTGGGCCGCATGTTGTGCGAGTTCTACTTTCCGGATGAGGCGCGCCAGGTGCGCGCCCTGATGGAGACTGGCCGCGTGGAGGGGGGCGAAGAGTCGGCCGCGCTGCAGGTGCTGGGCCTGGGCTTCGAGGACCTGGGGGTGGGCGTGGCCCGCGTCTGGGGGTTGCCCGAGAGCCTGCAGCGCTGCATGCGCAAGCCCCTGGGCTCGCCCATGCAACGCGCGCCGGAGCAGGGGGTGGAGCGCCTGCGCTGGGTGGCGATGGCTGCCAATGAGGTGGCCAGCACCCTGCTGGCGAGCGATGCCGTGTCGCTGGAAGCCCGCCTGGGCCAGATCGGCACCCGCTATTCCCGCACCCTGGCGCTGTCTGCCGCAGCGATTTC
>NZ_MKUG01000151.1 GCF_001897685.1 Thiobacillus sp. 65-1402 | reverse complement strand
TCAACGTGCGCGCCGATGCGCTGGCACGCAAGCTGGCCGAATCCAGCGGTGTGGATATCCGCTACTACAACATCATCTACGAAGCGGTGGATGAGGTGAAGGCTGCGCTGTCCGGCATGCTGGCGCCCGAGAAGAAGGAAAGCGTCATCGGCAGCGTGGAAATCCGCCAGGTCTTCCACATTTCCAAGATCGGCACCATTGCCGGCTGCTACGTGCTGGACGGGGTGGTCAAGCGCGGCGCCGGCGTACGCGTGCTGCGCAACAACGTGGTGGTGCATCAGGGCGAACTCGATTCGCTCAAGCGCTTCAAGGACGACGTCAAGGAAGTCAAGGCCAATTTCGAATGTGGTCTCTCCCTGAAGAATTTCAACGACATCCAGGAAGGCGACATCCTCGAAGTGTTCGAGGTCGTCGAGGTAGCTCGCAGCCTGTGAGGACTGAGGGATTTAGGATTTAGGGGCTAGGATTTAGAGAATGTGCGCGGCGTTGCCGCGCCTTCTTCCCTAGCTCCTAGTCCCTAGCCCCTAGCCCCTAACAACCATGCCGAAAGATTTCCCCCGCGCCCGCCGCGTCGCCGACCAGATCCAGCGCGAACTGCCGGAATTGATCCGCCAGGAAGTGAAGGATCCGCGCGTCGGCATGCTGACCGTCACCGAGGTCGAGGTCAACCGCGACATGGAGTTCGCCAAGGTCTACTTCACCACCCTCGGCGGCGAGGCCGAGCATGCCGCCTGCCTGCAGGGCCTGCAGCGTGCCAGCGGCTTTCTGCGTTCGCAGCTGTCGCACCGCATGCAGTTGCGCGTGGTACCCAAGCTCACTTTTGTCTATGACCGCTCGGTCGAGCGCGGCATCGAGCTCACCCAGCTGATCGAAACCGCCGTCGCCGAAGACGCCAAGCACCCCAAAGACGCGTGAAGCAGGCCCGCCAGCCTATCGACGGCGTGCTGCTGCTGAACAAGCCGGTCGGCATCACCTCCAACGCCGCGCTGCAGAAAGCCAAGTGGCTGCTCAACGCCAGAAAAGCGGGCCACACCGGCACCCTCGATCCCTTCGCCGACGGGCTGTTGCCGCTGTGCTTCGGCGAGGCCACCAAGTTCTCGGCCTATCTGCTGGATGCGGACAAGCACTATCGCGCGGTGCTGCAACTCGGCACCACCACCACCACCGGCGACCCGGAAGGCGAGGTGCTCGACACCCGCGAGGCGGCGGTCAGCCGTGACGACATTGCCGCCGTGCTGCCGCGCTTCATGGGCGAAATCGAGCAGATTCCGCCGATGCATTCCGCGCTCAAGCACCAGGGACGTCCGCTCTACGAATACGCCCGCGCCGGCATCGAGATCGAGCGTCCGCCCCGCAAGGTCACGATCCGCGCACTCGAACTGATCGAATGCGCCCCGCCGCGCGTGGTACTGGATGTGCAATGCAGCGCCGGCACCTATATCCGCACCCTGGCGCAGGACATCGGCGCCGCGCTCGGCTGCGGCGCCCACCTCACCGCGCTGACGCGCACCGCGGCAGGTGGGTTCAGCCTGAATCAGGCGCATACGCTGGCCGAACTGGAAACGCTCGATCCCGCCCGGCGTGCCGCCCTCCTGCAGCCAGCAGACTGCCTGGTCTCCCACCTGCCGGCGCTGCATCTCGACGACGCCAGCACGACGGCACTGTGCCAGGGCCGCAGCATTGCGCATCCCGCCCCGCACGCCGGGCTGGTGCGCCTGTATACGGCCGCAAACCGCTTTTTCGGTCTGGCCCAGGCCGACGCCGGCCAGCTGGCCCCTCACCGTCTGCTTGCTACACAACAGACTTGAGTCGGCCCATACTTTCCGCGTAAAATCCGCGGTTTCCCCCGAACGTGTCCCGCACAGCCGCAGGCCACGCGATTCAGAAGGAGTACACCATGGCTGTTACCGTCGCTCAAAAAGCTGAGATCGTCCAGAGTTACCAACGCGCCGCCGCCGACACCGGTTCGCCCGAAGTGCAGGTTGCCCTGCTGACAGCACGCATCAACGACCTGACCGGCCACTTCAAGGCCAACATGAAGGACCACCACTCGCGCCGTGGTCTGCTGAAGATGGTGAGCCGCCGCCGCAAGCTGCTCGACTACCTGAAGCGCACCAACCTCGAAGGCTACAAGACCCTGATCGATCGCCTCGGTCTGCGCAAGTAATCCCGACAGGGCCACTGTGATGACCCGGCACTTCGCTGCACCGGCACAGTGGATGGGGATTGTTGCCCCCTGAATTTCCCACGCCCCGCCCATGCGGGGCGTTTTTGCTTTGAAAGGAACTCGTGTGAGCGCTATCAAGAAAACTTTCACCTACGGCCGCCACCAGGTGGTCCTGGAAACCGGCGAAATCGCCCGCCAGGCCTCCGGCGCCGTCATCGTCAACATGGACGACACCGTGGTGCTGGTCACCGTGGTTGCCAAGAACGAAGTCAAGCCGGGCCAGGATTTCTTCCCGCTGACCGTCGACTATCAGGAAAAGACCTACGCCGCCGGCCGCATTCCCGGTGGCTTCCTCAAGCGTGAAAGCCGCCCGTCCGAAGGCGAGACCCTGATTTCGCGCCTGATCGACCGTCCGATCCGCCCGCTCTTCCCCGAAGGCTTCTTCAACGAAGTGCAGGTCATCGCCACCGTGATGTCGTCCAACCCGGAAGTCAGCGCTGACATCCCCGCGCTGATCGGCGCCTCCGCCGCTCTGTCGCTGTCCGGCCTGCCGTTCGACGGCCCGGTGGGCGCCGCGCGCGTCGGCTTCATCAACGGCGAATACGTACTCAACCCGACCCACTCGGAGCTGAAGGATTCGGCGCTCGACCTGGTCGTCGCCGGCACCGAGACCGCCGTGCTGATGGTCGAGTCCGAAGCCATGGAACTGCCCGAAGACATCATGCTGGGCGCCGTCGTGTTCGGCCACACCCAGATGCAGGCCGCGATCAATGCGATCAACGAACTGGCCGACGAAGCCGGCGCCGACGCCTGGGACTGGGAGCCGCTGGCCGAGGACACCGCGATGGTCGAGCGCCTCAAGGCACTCGCCGAGGACGGCCTGCAGCAGGCCTACAACATCAAGCAGAAGCAGGCGCGCATGGCCGCCGTCGACGAAGTGCGCAGCAAGGCCTTCGCCGAACTGATCAGCGCCGACATGGACACCGTCGCTGCCAACCACGTCAAGGACGCGTTCCACCGCCTCGAAGCCGGCGTCGTGCGCAACCGCATCCTCTCGGGCCAGCCGCGCATCGACGGCCGCGACACCCGCACCGTGCGTCCGATCACCATCCGCACCGGCGTGCTGCCGCGCACCCACGGCTCGGCGCTGTTCACCCGCGGCGAAACCCAAGCGCTGGTGGTCACCACGCTCGGCACCGGCCGCGACGAGCAGACCATCGACGCGCTCGAAGGCTCCTACTCCGACCGCTTCATGCTGCACTACAACATGCCCCCCTACGCCACCGGCGAAACCGGCCGCGTCGGCTCGCCGAAGCGCCGCGAGATCGGCCACGGCCGCCTGGCCAAGCGCGCGCTGATGGCGGTGCTGCCCTCCAAGGAGGAATTCGGCTACACCATGCGCGTGGTGTCGGAAATCACCGAGTCCAACGGCTCGTCGTCGATGGCCTCGGTGTGCGGCGGCTGCCTGTCGCTGATGGACGCCGGCGCGCCGCTGAAGGCGCACGTCGCCGGCATCGCCATGGGCCTGATCAAGGAAGGCAACCGCTTCGCGGTGCTGACCGACATCCTCGGCGACGAGGATCATCTCGGCGACATGGACTTCAAGGTCGCGGGTACCGAAAAAGGCGTCACCGCGCTGCAGATGGACATCAAGATCAACGGCATCACCAAGGAAATCATGCAGGCCGCCCTCACCCAGGCGAAGGAAGGCCGCATGCACATCCTCGGCATCATGAAGTCCTCGGTTTCCGAGACGCATGAAATGTCGGCCTACGCGCCGCGTATCATCGCGATGAAGATCAACCCGGAAAAGATCCGCGACGTCATCGGCAAGGGCGGCGCAGTGATCCGCGCGCTGACCGAGGAGACCGGCACCCAGATCGACATCCAAGAAGACGGCAGCGTGAAGATCGCCTGCACCAGCATGGAAGCCGGCGAACTGGCGAAGAAGCGCATCGAGGAGATCACCGCCGAAGTCGAAGTCGGCAAGGTCTACGAAGGTCCGGTCATCAAGCTGCTGGACTTCGGCGCCATCGTCAACGTGCTGCCGGGCCGCGACGGCCTGCTGCACATCTCGCAGATCGCCCACGAGCGCGTCAACACCATCGGCGACTATCTGAAAGAGGGCCAGGTCGTGAAGGTGAAGATCCTGGAGGCCGACGAAAAAGGCCGTCTGCGCCTGTCGATGAAGGCCCTGCTGGAAGCGCCTGCACCGGCAGCCAGCGACAGCGAAACGCCGGAAACTGCGGGCTGAAACACCGCCTGCCGCTGCTAAAACCGCGCTCCCGGGCGCGGTTTTTTTGCGCTTACGCGGGCGGAAATTTCACGCTTGCCAGCAGGCCCGTTCCGCCCTCCCCCGCTTCCAGACTTACCGCCGCGCCATGCAAATGCGCGATGCGCTGCACGATCGTCAAGCCAAGCCCGGCCCCCCCCACGCCGGCGGACAGCCGATAAAATGGCGCGAACACGGCGGTGCGCTGCTGTTCCGGGATGCCCGGGCCATTGTCGGCCACCAGCCACGTCACGCCCTGTTCCGAACCGCATACTGTCAGTGTGATGCGCGCTCCGCCGTAACGCAGGGCATTGTCGATCAAATTGGCCAGCATCTCCCGCAGCAATTGCGCATCGCCCCTCAGCCACGCTTCGCCGCCTTTCGTTTCGAAGCCGATTTCCACCCCTTTAGCCAATGCCTGCGGTGCCCATTCGCGTGCAACCGCCCTCATCACCTCTGCGCCATCCAGCCGGATCAAGCGCAGCGTATTTTCCGCGGCATCGACGCGCGCCAGGACAAGCAGCTTCTGAACCAGATCGCCCATGGTTTGAGTCGACCGCGCAATGCGCGCCAGCGCATGCTGCGCGTCTTCATGCCGCGCGCTCGCCAGGGCGGCTTCGGCCTGCGTTCGGATGCCGGCGATGGGCGTGCGAAGCTGATGCGCCGCATCGGCGACAAAGCGCGACTGCGCTTCGACCGCTTCCGACAGGCGCTGCAGCAGCGAATTGATTTCATCCAGGAATGGCCGCAATTCCGCAGGCGTACCCTCCAGCGGAACCGGGCTTAGATCGAACGCCTGCCGTGCCGACAGGCGGTCCCGCAACCGGCTCACCGGCTCAAGCCCGCGCCCGACGCCGAAAGCGATGGCAACCGCCGCCGTCAGCGTCATGAGCAGCATCGGAATCACGATCGCCAGCGTGGCGCGCCCCGCCAGAACCGAACGGCGGGTCAGCGTTTCCCCCACCTGCACCAGCGCCGCACCGCTTGCGCTGGTGCCCTTGAGTGAAAGCGCGAATGCCGCCACCCGGACTTTCGCGCCATCCTTGACGCCGTCGTAGACGATCAGCTGGCCGGGTTTGAGCAGCTTTCGCGCGGGAAGCCGCGGCATATCCCGCTCCCCCTCGATGACCCGTCCGTCCGGGCCGGTGATGCTGTGAAACAACAGGTCTTCCTGGTCGAACACCAGCAATTCGCGCGCGGCGACCGGCAAATCCACCTGTACCCGGCCATGCAGCACCTCAACCCGATCTGCAAGCGCGAAGGTTCGCCGCATCAGCGAGCGATCGAACGCCGCATTGATGAAATACTGGCTGGAAAAATAGGCAATGGCCCACAGCAGAATGAACAGCGGCAACATCATCGCCAGCATGCGGATGATCAGTTGCCGCCGCAGGCTTTGCCGCTTTTCCCGATTCAACGCTCGGCCTCCAGCAGATAGCCGAGGCCGCGCAAAGTGCGGATCGCCACGCCGGAGCCTTCCAGCTTGCGGCGCAAGCGATGGATGTAGACCTCCACCGCATTCTCCCCCACGCCGTCATCCCAGCCGGTCAGGCGGTCTGCGATGGCCTCTTTGGCCGTGACGCGCCCGGCATGATGGAGCAGGATCTCAAGCACTTCCACCTCGCGTGCGGACAACACCAGCGGCGCCTCGCCAATGCAGGCCTGCCGATTGACACTGTCGAAACTCAGGCGCCCGATGCGTATCAGGGTAT
>NZ_MKUG01000150.1 GCF_001897685.1 Thiobacillus sp. 65-1402 | reverse complement strand
CCTGCCCGGCTTCCGCCCAGCCGGCGGCGCGGTCGATCAGACCGCCTGCAAGCGCAGCTTCCAGGCTCGCCGGATTGCGCCCCACCCCCAGCACCTCGCGCACTGCGCCGGCCTGTTTCAATGCCGCTGCAAACGATCCGCCGATCAGGCCGACGCCGACGACGGCGAGCTTTTCGACGATCACAGGCACGTTCTCAGGGCATCGAGGAAACGGGCATTCTGCGCGGCAAGCCCGACCGACACGCGGAGGAATTCGGGCAGGCCGTAATTGTCGACCGGCCGCACGATCACGCCGCGTTTCAGCAGCTCGGCGTTGATCCGCGCGGCAGCGCCGACCTTGGCCAGCAGGAAATTGCCTTTCGACGGCACGGTTTCGACGCCCATTTCGGCCAGCCCTGCCACCAGTTGCGCCATGCCGGCGGCGTTCAATGCATAGCTGCGCGCCAGGAATGCCTCGTCGCCGAGCGCCGCTTCGGCTGCCGCCAGGGCGGGCGTGTTGACGTTGAAGGGATGGCGCACCCGGTTCAGCAGATCGATCACGCCGGCGCTGCCCAGGCCGTAGCCGACGCGCAGTCCGGCCAGGCCATACGCCTTGGAAAAGGTGCGGCTGATCAACAGATTGGGAAAGCGCGCCAGCCAGGCCGCGGTGTCGCAGCGCTCGGCTGGCGGCAGGTATTCGCCGTAGGCCTCATCCAGCACCACCAGCACCTGCGGCGGCACGGTTTCGAGAAACGCCTCGATCTGCGCCCACGGCAGGAAGGTGCCGGTCGGGTTGTTGGGGTTGGCGATCCACAGCACCCGCGTATCGTCGCGGATCGCCGCGCGCATGGCATCGAGATCGTGGCCGTAATCCCTGGCCGCCACCTCGATGCATGCCGCCCCCGCGGTCAGCGTGGCGATGGGATAAACGGCGAACGCATGCTGCGCATACACCGCCGACGCAGCCGGGCCGAGAAACGCGCGCGCCGCCATGTCCAGCACATCGTTCGAGCCGTTGCCCAGCACGATCTGATTCGCCGCGACCCCCAGCTTCGCCGACAGCCCCGCCTTCAGCGCAAAGCCGGCGCCGTCGGGGTACAGAGCCATGTCGTGCAGCGCATCCTGCGCCGCAACCAGTGCGGCGGGGCTGGGGCCGAGCGGGTTTTCATTCGACGCCAGCTTGACGATGTCGGCCTCGTCCAGCCCCAGTTCGCGCGCAAGCTCGGAGATGGGCTTGCCGGGACGATAAGGCGCGATGGCGCGAATGTGGGCGGGAGCGAGATCGCAACAATTCATGACTGTGCAGCGGGGTAGGAACCGAGAATCTTGAGGAAAGCGGCGCGCGACTCGATTTCGGCGAGCGTGGCGGCGAGTTTGGCGTCCTGCCGATGGCCTTCGCAGACGACGAAGAACAGGTATTCCCAGTTGGCCGAACGCGCCGGACGCGATTCGAGCTTGCTCATGGAAACCCCGGCGTCGGCCAGCGGTTGCAGCAATTTGACGATGGCGCCGGGCTGATTGTGCACGCCGACGACGAGCGAGGTCTTGTCGCGGCCGGACGGCGCGGCATCGGTCAGCGCCAGGACGAGAAAACGGGTGGTATTGCCGGCTTCGTCCTCGATGCGCGCCTCGACGACGGCAAGGCCATACAGCTCCGCGGCCGCATCGCTGCCAAGCGTGGCAGCCGCGGGTTCTGCAGCGGCACGCCGCGCGCCTTCGCTGTTGCTGACGACGCTCACCCGCTCGGCCCGGGGCAGGTGCCGGTTGAGCCAGTTCTGGCACTGTGCGAGCGACTGGGCGTGGCCATAGACGCGGTCGATGCCTTCCAGATCCGCGCTTTTGCGCATCAGGTTCTGGTGAATCGGCAGCATGATCTCGCCGCAGATCCTGAGCGGGCTGGCGACGATCAGATCGAGCGTGCGCGAAATCGCACCCTCGGTGGAATTTTCCACCGGCACCACGGCAAAATCGGCGCGTCCGGTTTCGACGGCGCGGAAACAGGCGTCGATATCGGCTTCGGCAACCGCCTCGACGGCATGGCCGAAATGCTTGTAGGCGGCAGCCTGGCTGAAGGTGCCGGCCGGGCCCAGGTAGGCCACGCGGATGTTCTGTTCCAGCGCCCGGCAGGCCGACATGACTTCACGGATCAGGCGCTCGACGGTGTCGCCGTCGAGCGGTCCCGGATTGGTTTCGCGCAGGCGGCGCACGATCTGGGCCTCACGCTCGGGGCGATAGATTTTTTCGCCCTTCTTGGCGCGCCCGACCTGTTGGGCTATGCCCGCACGCTCCGACACCAGCTTGAGGATCGCGTCATCGATCGTGTCGATGCGCGCGCGCAGCGACTTCAGCGCGTCGTCCATCATGCCGGCAAGTTGCGCACGGCAAGCACGCCGGAAATGGCTGCCAGCTGCTGCATCACACCCGGGACCACCGCACTGTCCACATCGACCAGCGTATACGCCATCTCACCCTTGGATTTGTTGACCATGTTGTGGATGTTGAGCCCCGCCGCTGCCAGCACCGACGAAATCTGCCCCACCATGTTGGGAACGTTGGCATTGGCGATCGCAATGCGGAAAGCCGATTCACGAGCCATGCTGACGTTGGGGAAATTGACCGAATTGAGGATGTTGCCGTTTTCCAGATAGTCGGCGAGCTGCTCCGCCACCATCACCGCGCAGTTTTCCTCGGCTTCCTCGGTGGAGGCGCCGAGGTGCGGCAGCGCGACGACCTTGGCGTGGCCCTTCAGCGCGTTGGCCGGAAAGTCGCAGATGTAGGCGTGCAGCTTGTTGGCATCGAGCGCCTCGATCACCGCGGCGTTGTCGACCACCCCTTCGCGCGCAAAATTCAGCAGCACGGCATCGGGGCGCATCGCGCCGATGCGCTGGGCATTGATGAGATTACGCGTGGCGTCGATCAGCGGCACATGCAGGCTGACGAAATCCGCCACGCGCAGCACGTCCTCGACGTTCTCCGCGCGCTTGACCTGCGATGGCAGGCGCCACGCGGCATCGACCGTGATAGCCGGGTCATAGCCGACCACGTTCATGCCCAGCTTGATCGCGGCTTCGGCCACGTAGGAGCCGATGGCACCCAGGCCGATCACGCCCAGCGTGCGGCCGGGCAATTCGCTGCCGGCAAACCGCTTCTTGCCGGCTTCGGTCGCCTTGTGCTGTTCTTCGTCGGTTCCGCTCAGGCCTTCGACGAAGCGCAGCGCCGGCACTAGGTTGCGCGCGGCAATCAGCATCCCGGCGATTACCAGTTCCTTCACCGCATTGGCGTTCGCGCCGGGCGCGTTGAACACCGGCACCCCGCGCTCCGACAGCTTCTTCACCGGAATGTTGTTGGTGCCGGCACCGGCACGGGCGATCGCCTGCACCGAGGCCGGAATCTCCATCTCGTGCATGTTGGCCGAACGCACCAGGATGCCGTCCGGGTCGGCGATGTCGCCACCGACGGTGTAATGCTCGGGCAGGCGCGCCAGTCCCTTCGCGGAGATGGCGTTCAGGGTCAGGATTTTGCGCGGCGCAGCCATCGCGGTCACCCCTGCTGTTTTTCGAATGCGTCCATGTAGTCGACCAGCGCACGCACGCCTTCGAGCGGCATGGCGTTGTAGATCGAGGCGCGCATGCCGCCGACCGAGCGATGGCCCTTCAGTTGCAGCAGGCCGCGTTCCTTGGCGCCCTTGAGGAAGGCTTCGTCGAGGGCTGCGTCTTTCAGCGTGAACGGCACGTTCATCAGCGAACGGTTGTCCTGTGCCACCGGCGAATTGTAGAAGCCGGTCGAATCCAGCTTGCTGTACAGCAGGCCGGCTTTTTCGCGGTTGGTTTTTTCCATCGCCGCGAGGCCGCCATTCTTCTTCAGCCACTTGAACACCAGCCCTGCCGTATACATGGCGAAGGTAGGCGGCGTGTTGTACATCGACTCGTTGTCGGCGTGGATCTTGTAGTCGAACATGGTCGGCGTGCCTTTCAGCGTCTCGCCGATGAGATCATCGCGCACGATGACGATGGTCAGCCCGGCCGGGCCGATGTTCTTCTGCGCGCCGGCGTAGATCAGGCCGAATTTCGACACGTCGATCGGGCGCGACAGGATGGTCGACGACATGTCCGCCACCAGCGGCACGCTGCCGGTGTCGGGGGTCCAGAAGATTTCCACCCCGCCGATGGTTTCGTTGGGGGTGTAGTGGACGTAGGCCGCGTTGGGGTCGAGCTTCCACTGGTCCTGCGCCGGCGCGTAGCTGAAGTTCCTGTCCTCGCTCGATGCCACCACGTTCACCGCGCCGTATTTCTTGGCTTCCTTGATGGCCTTCTTCGACCATTCGCCGGTGTTCAGGTAATCGGCGCCGGCTTTGCCGCGCAGCAGGTTCATCGGCACCATGGCGAACTGGGCGGACGCGCCGCCCTGCAGGAACAGCACCTTGTAGTTGGCAGGAATGCCCATCACCTCGCGCAGGTCGGCTTCGGCCTCGGCGGCGATGCCCATGAATTCCTTGCCGCGGTGGCTCATTTCCATCACCGACATGCCGGAGCCGTGCCAGTCGACCAGTTCGGCCTGCACCTGTTGCAATACGTCCCTGGGCAGCACGGCCGGGCCGGCGCTGAAGTTGTAGATCGTCATGCTTTAGTCCCCCAATTCCTCTTCGTTGTCGGTTTCAGCCACTTTTTCCAGGCTGATCAAAGTCTCGCCCTTGTCCAGGTTGATCAGCGTGACGCCCTGCGTCGCGCGGCTCATCGCCCGAATTTCCTTGACCCGGGTGCGGATCAGCACGCCGCCGGTGGTGATCAGCATGATTTCGTCGTCTTCCTTCACCAGCGTTGCCGCCACGACGCGGCCGTTGCGCTCGCTGGTCTGGATCGCGATCATGCCCTGCGTCGCGCGTGCATGGCGGGTGTATTCGGCGATCGGCGTGCGCTTGCCGTAGCCGTTCTCGGTCGCGGTCAGCACGAAATCGTTCTCGTCTTCCGCCACCAGGAGCGAAATCAGCTTCTTGCCCTTGGCGAGCTTCATGCCGATCACGCCGCGCGCGGTGCGGCCCATCGGGCGCACGTCGTTCTCGTCGAAGCGCACCGCCTTGCCGCCGTCGGAGAACAGCATGACGTCGTGGCGGCCGTCGGTGATCGAGGCGCCGATGAGGAAGTCGCCCTCGTCGAGGCCCACCGCGATGATGCCTGCGGTGCGCGGACGCGAGAAGTCGCTCAAAGGCGTTTTCTTGACGATGCCGTTGCTGGTCG
Organism: Thiobacillus sp. 65-1402; assembly: GCF_001897685.1. Classification (GTDB taxonomy): domain Bacteria; phylum Pseudomonadota; class Gammaproteobacteria; order Burkholderiales; family Thiobacillaceae; genus Thiobacillus. The sequence continues at coordinate 434 of NZ_MKUG01000150.1, read as the reverse complement.
CCATGAACACATAGTGGTCGTCGTCGAAGGTCTTGACCGGCAAGAGCGCGTTGATCTTCTCGCCCTCTTCCAGCGGCAGCAGGTTGACGATCGGCTTGCCGCGCGCGTTGCGCCCGCCCTGCGGCACGTTGTAGACCTTGAGCCAGTACAGGCGGCCGCGGTTGGAGAAGCAAAGGATGTAGTCGTGGGTGTTGGCGATGAACATCTTCTCGATGAAGTCCTCGTCCTTGGTCCCCGCCGCCTGCTTGCCGCGCCCGCCGCGCTTCTGCGCGCGGTAGTCGTCGATCGGCTGCGACTTCATGTAGCCGCCGTGCGACAGGGTGACGACCATTTCCTCCGGCTTGATCAGGTCTTCCATCGACATGTCCTGCGCGTTCTCGACGATGGTCGAGCGGCGCGCGTCGCCGAACTGGTCGCGGACCTGGGTCAGTTCC
>NZ_MKUG01000149.1 GCF_001897685.1 Thiobacillus sp. 65-1402 | reverse complement strand
CTCGGTCCGCTCAAATTCAGCCTGGCGCAGCCGCTGGCCAGCAAGCCGGGCGACCGGGAAGAAATGTTTCAATTCACCTTGGGCAATACGTTCTGAGGGTAGACCGTTACTGGAGTATTCATGATGAAAATCAAGCAGCTTGCCGTCTCCCTGATCCTGGCGTCCGCGTGTGCAGCCGCCCCCGCCCTGGCCAATACCAAGATCGGCTTCGTCAACACCGAAAAGCTGCTGCGTGAGGCGCCGCTGTCGGTCACCGCGCAGAAGAAACTGGAGCGTGAATTCGCCGCGCGCGAGCAGGAATTGCAGAAGCTCGCCAAGCAGGCGCGCGACCTGCAGGCGCAACTGGACAAGGACGGCGTGACCATGTCGGACAGCGAGCGCAAGGCGAAGGAACGCGACCTCGGCAATCTCAACCGCGACCTGCAGCGCCAGAGCCGCGAATTCCGCGAAGACCTCAACCTGCGCCGCAACGAGGAGCTGGGCCAGATCCAGGAACGCGCGCGCAAGGCGATCCAGGACATCGCGCGCGCCGAGAAATTCGACCTGATCGTCGAGCAGGCCGTCTTTGTCGATCCCAAGAGCGACATCACCGACCGGGTGATGAAGGCCCTGGGCGGGAAGTAAGTCTGGCCGCGGAAGACAAGCACCCGATGAGATCTACGCTGGCCGAGCTGGTCGCGCATTTTGGCGGGGAGCTGGTTGGAGACGGCGACGTTTCGATCCGTCAGGTCGCGCCGCTGAACCGGGCCGCGGCGGACGAAATCGGCTTCGTTTCGCAGAGCAAATATCTCTCCCAGCTGGCCGACACGCGCGCCGGGGCGGTGATCCTGCCAGTGGATGCGCGCGATGCCACCGCCCTGCCGCGCATCCTCACTCCCAATCCCTATCTGTATTTCGCGCGCGTCTCCGCCTTGCTGAACCCGCCGCCGCGCCCGCCGGCGGGCATCCATCCTGCGGCGACGGTCGCGCCGGATGCGGAGATCGCCGCCGACGCCAGCATCGCCGCCGGCGCGGTCATCGGCAGCGGTGCGCGCATCGGCGCCCGCTCGGTGATCGGCCCCAACTGCGTGGTGGGCGATCATGCGCGCATCGGCGCCGATTGCCTGCTGCACGCCAACGTCACCCTGTACCACCGCTGCGAAGTGGGCGACCGTGCCATCCTGCATTCAGGCTGCGTGGTGGGCGCCGACGGCTTCGGCTTCGCGCCGAACGAAGGCCGCTGGGAAAAAATTCCGCAGATCGGCCGCGTGCTGATCGGCGACGACGTCGAGATCGGCGCCTGCACCACCATCGATCGCGGCGCGCTGGAGGACACGGTGATCGAGGAGGGCGTCAAGCTCGACAACCTGATCCAGGTCGCGCACAACGTGGTGATCGGCGCGCATACCGCGATCGCCGCGTGCACCGGCATTGCCGGCAGCACCAGAATCGGGCGCCATTGCACGATCGGCGGGGCGGCGATGATCTTCGGCCACATCGAGATCGCCGACGGCACCCGCATCTCGACCAACACGCTGATCACCAAATCGCTGCCGAAGGCGGGCACCTACACCTCGGCGCTGCCGTTTTCCGAACACGAGGTCTGGCAGAGGAACGCCGTTCACATGCGCAATCTCGACAAGCTGGTGACCCGCGTCAAACAGCTTGAAAAACGACTCAACGAACTCGAAGGCAAATCATGATCATGGATATCGAGCAGGTGATGCAGTACTTGCCGCACCGCTACCCCTTCCTGCTGATCGACAAGGTGACCGAGCTCGAGCTCGGCAAGTCCATCACCGCGATCAAGAACGTCACCATCAACGAGCCGTTCTTCAACGGGCATTTCCCGGGGGCGCCGGTGATGCCGGGCGTGCTGATCCTCGAAGCGATGGCGCAGGCGGCGGGGATTCTGTCGTTCAAGACCAAGAACTACACGCCGGAGCAGATCGGCATCATCTACTTCGCCGGCATCGACGGCGCGCGCTTCAAGAAGCCGGTCAAGCCGGGCGACCAGCTGGTGCTCAAGGCCGAGATCGTGCGCGAGATGCGCGGCATCTGGAAATACACCGGGCGCGCCGAAGTGGACGGCGCCTTGGTGGCCGAAGCCGAGCTGATGGCCACCCTGCGCGACAAGCCCTAAATGATGAAGATCCATCCCACCGCGCTGGTCGCAGCAGGCGCCCGGCTCGCCGACGACGTCGAGATCGGCCCCTACACGATCATCGGCGAACACGTCGAAATCGGCGCCGGCACCACGGTCGGCGCGCATGCCGTCATTACCGGGCACACCACCATCGGCGCCTGCAACCGGATATTCCATTTCGTCTCGCTCGGCGAAGCGCCGCAGGACAAGAAGTACGCCGGCGAGCCGACGCGCCTGGAAATCGGCGACCACAACGTGATCCGCGAGTTCTGCACCTTCAACACCGGCACCGTGCAGGACCGCGGCGTCACCGCCATCGGCAGCCACAACTGGATCATGGCCTACGTCCACATCGCGCACGACTGCGTGGTGGGCGACCGCACCATCTTCGCCAACAACGCCTCGCTCGCCGGGCACGCCGAGGTCGGCGACTGGGCGATCCTCGGCGGCTTCACCGGCGTGCACCAGTTCTGCAAGGTCGGCTCCCACGTGATGACCGGCATCTCCAGCGTGGTGTTCAAGGACATCCCGCCCTTCGTCATGGCATCTGGCCAGCCGGCCGCACCGCACGGCCTCAACAACGAAGGCCTCAAGCGGCGCGGGTTCTCCGCCGACGCGCTGGCCGCCCTGAAGCGCGCCTACAAGATCCTCTACCGCGAAGGCAACACGCTGGCCGAGGCGCAGGCCAAGCTCGCGCCCGAGGCGGCGAACCATGCCGAAGTGCAGCAACTGCTCGATTTTCTGGCACGCGCCGAGCGCGGCATCATCCGGTGATGGACCTGGGGGTGGTCGCCGGCGAAACCTCCGGCGACCTCCTGGGCGCGCATTTCATCGCCGCGCTGCAACAGGCCTATCCCGATTTGCGCGCAGCCGGCATTGCCGGGCCGCGCCTGCAGGCAGTCGGGGTCGAGGCGATCTATCCCAGCGAGAAGCTGGCGGTCAACGGCTATGTCGAGGTGCTGCGGCATCTGCCCGAGCTGCTGTGGATCCGTTCGCGCATCGCCCGCTATTTCCTGCACGAGCGGCCGCGCGTCTTTGTCGGCATCGATGCGCCGGATTTCAATTTCACCCTCGAAGCCAGGCTCAAACAGGCCGGCATCCCCACTGTGCATTTCGTCAGCCCGTCGATCTGGGCATGGCGACCCGAACGCATCCACCGCATCAAGCAGGCGGTGTCGCATATGCTGGTGGTGTTTCCGTTCGAGGAACAAATTTATCGAGATGCCGGCATTCCGGTCAGCTACGTCGGCCATCCGCTGGCCGACGTGATCCCGCTGGAACCCGACGCGGCAGCCGCACGCGCGGCGCTGGGCCTGGCGGCCGGCCCGGTCATCGCGCTGCTGCCCGGCAGCCGGCTCTCCGAAGTGACGCGCCACGCGCGACTGATGCTCGATGCGGCGGTGCGCATCCGCCAGCGTCATCCGGACGCGCAGTTCGTGCTGCCCGCCGCCAGCGAGGCGGCCGCACGGCTGATTCGACAGGCGATGCAGGGCTTGGATCTGCCGCTGCACATTCTGGATGGCCAGTCGCATGCCGCGCTGGCCGCATGCGACGTGACGCTGGTGGCGTCGGGCACGGCCACGCTCGAAGCGGCGCTGTTCAAAAAACCGATGGTCATCACCTACCGCGTGCCCGCGCTCACCGCGCGCATGATGCGGAAAAAAGCCTTGCTGCCGTGGATCGGCCTGCCGAACATCCTGGCGCGCGATTTCGTGGTGCCGGAACGGGTGCAGGAAGCCGCCACCGCGGACAATCTTGCCGCGGATGCCCTGGCCTGGCTCGACGATGCGCCACGCCGGCAGGCAGCCATTGAAACTTTCCGCGCCCTGCACCTGAGCCTGCGGCAGGACGCCAGCGCGCGGATTGCCGAGGCGGTTCAGCCCTATCTGGCGAGGAAGCGATGATGCCGCGCCAGCCCGTCGTATTGCATCTGGGGCCGCTCGGGCTGTGCGGCGTCGACGAGGCCGGCCGTGGCCCGCTGGCGGGGCCGGTGGTGGCGGCGGCGGTCATGCTCGATCCCGGCCAGCCTATCGATGGCCTGCGCGATTCCAAGAAACTCGGCGCTGCCGCGCGCGAGCGCCTCGCCGATGCGATCCGTGCGCGTGCCGCCGCCTGGTGCGTGGCCGAGGCCAGCGTTGCCGAAATCGACCAGCTGAACATCCTGCAGGCCACCCTGCTGGCGATGCAGCGCGCGGTGGCCGGGCTGGGGCGCGCGCCCGACGACGTATGGGTGGACGGCAACCGCTGCCCCAACTGGGCATGGCGTTCGCAGGCTGTGGTCAAGGGCGACGACAAGGTGGCCGCCATCGCTGCAGCCTCGATCCTTGCCAAGACCGTACGCGACGCGTTCATGTGCCGCCTGCACGACGAATATCCGGCCTATGGCTTCGACCGGCACATGGGATACGGCACTGCCGGGCATCTGGCCGCGCTGAAGGCGCACGGCGCCTGCCCGCAGCACCGCCGCAGTTTCTCGCCGGTCAAACACGTTCTCGATCAAGCCCCACTGTTCTGAAAGGAAACCCCGTGATCCCGTCCCTGTTCCTGCATCTTCTGAGCGTCGTCGTCTGGGTCGGCGGCATGTTCTTCGCCTACATGGCGCTGCGTCCGGTGGCCGCCAGCGTGCTCGAACCGCCGCAGCGCCTGACGCTGTGGGCCGGCGTGTTCGGCAAGTTCTTTCCCTGGGTATGGGTGGCCGTAGCCCTGATTCTGGCGACCGGCCTGCACATGCTGATGAAGCTCGGCGGCGCCGCCGCGCCGCATTACACGATGACCATGCTGGCGCTGGGTGTGGCGATGATGGCGATCTTCGCTCACGTGTTCTTTGCGCCCTACGGCCGCCTCAGGCGCGCAGTCGCGGCGCAGGACTGGAAAGCCGGCGGCGCCGCGCTGGCGCAGATCCGCAGGCTGATCGGCATCAACCTCAGCCTGGGACTGCTGACGATTGCGGTGGTATTCCTGGGACGCGCGCTGGCGGTTTGATCAGGGCTCGCTCTGCGCGGGGGCTGCCAGCAGTGCACGCACGGCCTGCCGGATGGCTTCCCGCCGCGCTTCGCACTGCAGTTCGGCATGAAACTGCCCGTCGCGGTAGAGGTACACCGTGGGCAGATGGAAGATGTCGAAATAGCGTGCTATCCCGGTGGCCTCGCTGACATCGACTTCATGGAAGGCGTCGGCCATGTCGGCCAGCGCCTGCGGCAGCAACGTCTTCCAGGTGCGGCATGCACCGCAGTGCGGCGCGCTGAACAGCACCACGCCCAAACCAGACGAGGCAGCCAGACGGCGGTGAAACTCGCCCTCGGCCAGACGCGAAAAAGCCGGCAGGGCCGTGGTCGCGCTACTGCTAGAATCGCACTTTTCCCCCTGGCTGGCCCTCATGCTGTTCCTCGAACTCTTCGGCTATCTGCTGCTCATCCTGGTGGCGGCGGAAATCTTTGTCAACGCGCTCGAACATCTGGGCGAGAAACTACACATCTCGGAAGGCGTGACCGGCTCGTTGTTCGCCGCGGTCGGCACCGCCATGCCGGAAACCCTGGTGCCGCTGCTGGCGATCTTCGCCGGCAGCGGCAACGCCGCCACCAACGAAGAAATCGGTGTCGGCGCCATCCTCGGCGCGCCGCTCATGCTGTCGACGCTGTCGCTGTTCCTGATGAGCGTGGCAGTGCTGAAACGCCGCGGGTTGCTGGGCCATCTCACCCCGGAGAAAACCGGCCTCAAGCGCGACCTGGACTTCTTCCTGATGGCGTTCGTGCTGGCATTCGCCGCCATGTTCGTGCCGCATGGAGACGGCTGGGTGCGCGGCTCGATCGCCTTCGTCATGGTGACGATCTACTTCGTGTACGTGATGCTGACCCTGCGTGCATCGAGCAAGCTGGTCGAGGAGGGCCACGCCACCGAGGCCGGGTCGCCCATGCTGCTCAACCGTTTCGGCCTGCCGCAGAACCTGTTCTTCATCCTCGTGCAGCTGGCGCTGGGCCTGGCGCTTCTGGTCGCCGGCGCCAAGGGCTTCATCCACGGCGTGGAACTGGCCGCCCCCATCATCGGCATTTCCGCGCTGCTGCTGTCGCTGATGATCATTCCGATTGCGACCGAGCTGCCGGAGAAGGTGAACTCGATTCTATGGATCCGCAAGCGCAAGGACACGCTGGCGTTCGGCAACATCACCGGCGCGATGGTGTTCCAGGGCACGCTGTTGCCCGCCATCGGCATCTCGCTCACGCCGTGGTCACCGCAGAAGGAGGTGCTGCTGGGGGTGGGCATCACGCTGATCGCGGCGTTCTGGCTGCGCTGGGCGGCGCTGCACGGCGGGCTGCGGGTGTGGCACCTGTTCGTCAACGGCGCGCTTTACGTGACCTATCTGACGGCTGTCCTGGTCTAAAGCGTCAGCCCTTGGGGGGCGGCTCGCGGCGGAACGGCCCGTCGAGTTCGTCCATGTAGTGGCCGATGGCGTCGGTCTCGCGTTCCAGAAAGCGGTCGACCGCCTCGCGGAATTCGGCATTTTCCAGCCAGTGCCAGGAATGCGTGGCGGTCGGCACCAGCCCGCGTGACAGCTTGTGCTCGCCCTGCGCGCCGCCCTCGAAGACTTTCAATCCATTCGCGATCGCGTATTCGATGCCCTGCTGGTAGCAGGTCTCGAAATGCAGGCCGGGCACGTATTCCAGCGTGCCCCAGTGGCGGCCGTACAGCCGCTGGCCGTCCTTCAGGCAGAACGAGCAGGCGGTGGGTTCGCCGTCCTTGTCCGCAATGATGAGCAGCAGGTTGTCCGGCATCGTCTCGCGCAGCTTCGCGAAAAAGGCGCGGTTGAGATGCGGTTCGCTGCGGTGGCGGGCGTAGGTGTCGGCGTAGCAGCGATAGAAGAAATCCCAGTCGGCATCGGCGCTCTCCCTGCCTTCCACCCAGCGAAACGTCACCCCCAGCGCGCGCAGCTTCTTCCTTTCCTGGCGAATCTTCTTGCGCTTGTCGTGCGTCATCGCGGCGAGGAAGTCGTCGAAGCTGGCGTAGCCCGCGTTGAACCAGTGGAACTGGAAGCCGCTGCGATGCAACAGTTGAGTGGCCTGGAGCGCGGCATGGTCCGCCTCGGCGGGAAACAGGATGTGGAACGACGAGCAGTTCAGATCGCGGGTGAGCTTGAGTGCCGCCTGGATCAGTGCGGTGCGGTCGGCGTCGTTGCGTGCCAGCAGGCGCGGTCCGGGCACCGGCGAGAAGGGGACGCAGCACACCAGCTTGGGGTAGTAGTCGAGGCCATGGCGGCGGTAGGCGTCGGCCCATGCCCAGTCGAACACGAACTCGCCCCAGGAGTGGCGCTTGACGTAGAGGGGTAGCGCGGCGTCGAGCCGGCCGTCCCTGAATAGCGCCAGGTGCACCGGCTCCCAGCCGATGTCGGCACCGACGCAGCCGGTCGTTTCCAGTGCGTCGAGGAAGGCGTGCTGCAGGAAGGGCGAATCGCCGGCCAGGGCGTTCCATGCGCCGGCCGGCAGTTCGGCCATGCGCATGACGACGCGGACTGCCGTTTCTGCGGCTTTGGCTTCCGTAGCGGGGGGCTTTGCTTCAAAATGCACGTCTTGGCGAGTTTCCATCGAAAAATACATGAACCTGCATGAATATCAGGCCAAACAGGTCTTGCGGTCGGGCAACATTAACACGCCGCGCGGCATCGTTGCGGCAAGCGCCGAGGCTGCGGTAAACGCCGCCAGCGAACTGGGCGGCGACGCTTGGGTGGTGAAGGCGCAAATCCACGCCGGCGGGCGCGGCAAGGCGGGCGGGGTCAAGCTGGTGAAAAGCCTGGGCGAGGTGCGCACGCTGGCCGAATCGCTGCTCGGCAAGCGGTTGACGACCAATCAGAACGCGCCCGACGGCCAGCCGGTGCACCAGGTGCTGGTGGAAGAGACGCTGCCGATCGCGCGCGAGCTGTACCTGTCGCTGCTGGTCGACCGCGAGACCGAACGCGTCGCTGTGGTGGCGTCCGCCGCCGGCGGCATGGACATCGAGGAGGTCGCCCATGCCACCCCGGAAAAGGTGCTCACCGAGATCTGCGATCCCCTGCTGGGCGTGCAGGACTTCCAGTGCCGCGCGCTGGCGTTTGCGCTGGAGCTGACGGGCGACGCCTACAAGGATTTCTGCCGCCTGCTGCCGCAGCTCTATCGCGTGTTCGTGGCCAACGATCTCTCCCTGCTCGAAATCAATCCGCTGGTGGTGACCGCCGACAACCGCGTGCTGCCGCTCGACTGCAAGATGAGCGTCGAGGACAACGCGCTTTACCGCCGCAAGGCCTTGGCAGAATTGCGCGACGACAGCCAGATCGACGCCAAGGAAGCCGCCGCCAACGCGGCCAACGTCAACTACGTCGCGCTCGCCGGCAACATCGGCTGCATGGTCAACGGTGCCGGGCTGGCGATGGCGACGATGGACCTGATCCAGCTGGAAGGCGGGGCGCCCGCCAACTTCCTCGATGTCGGCGGCGGCGCCACCCCGGAGACGGTGGCGCAGGGCTTCAAAATCATCCTGCTCGACCCCAATGTGCGCGCGGTACTGATCAACATCTTCGGCGGCATCGTGCGCTGCGACGTGATTGCCGAGGGCATCGTCCAGGCGGTGCAGGAGGTCGGCGTGCAGGTGCCGGTGATCGTGCGGCTGGAAGGCACCAATGCCGAGCTGGGCCGCACGCTGCTGGCCGAATCGGGGCTGGCGATCCTGCCGGCGGAAAGCCTGACTCGGGCGGCCAAACTCGCGGTGGAGCAAGCGCAATGAGCATCCTCGTCAATCAAGATACCAAGGTCATCTGCCAGGGATTCACCGGCAAGCAGGGCAGCTTCCATTCCGCGCAGGCGATCGCCTACGGCACCCGGATGGTCGGCGGGGTGACGCCGGGCAAGGGCGGGCAGACGCACCTCGATCTGCCGGTGTTCGACACGGTGCGTGCCGCGGTGCGGCAGACCGGCGCCAGCGCGACCATGATCTACGTGCCGGCGGCGTTCGCCGCTGATTCGATCCTGGAGGCGGCGGATGCCGGCATCGAGGTCATCGTCTGCATCACCGAGGGCATCCCGGTGCTGGACATGCTCAATGTGAAGGCGGCGCTCAAGGCCAACGGCGCCAAGCTGATCGGCCCCAACTGCCCCGGCATCATCAGCTCGGGCGAATGCAAGATCGGCATCATGCCCGGCGCCATCCACAGCAAGGGCAAGATCGGCATCGTCTCGCGTTCCGGCACGCTCACCTACGAAGCGGTGCATCAGACCACGCAACTCGGACTGGGGCAGTCGACCTGTGTCGGCATCGGCGGCGACCCGATCAAGGGGCTGGATTTCATCGATTGTCTTGAAATGTTCGAGGCGGACCCGCAGACCGAGGCGGTGATCCTGGTCGGCGAAATCGGCGGCAGCCGCGAGGAAGAGGCGGCCGAATACATCCGTTCCAATATGAACAAACCGGTCGCCGCCTACATCGCCGGCCGCACCGCCCCCAAGGGCAAGCGCATGGGCCACGCCGGCGCGATCATTGCCGGCGGCAGCGGCACGGCGGACGCGAAAATCCGCGCGCTGGAAGCCGCGGGCGTCGTCGTGGCGCAGAGCCCGGCGGGCCTGGGCGAAGCCGTGCAGCTGGCGCTCGGCGCTCGATGAAACTCGCCGTCGCGCAGATCAATCTCACCGTCGGCGACATCGCGGGCAACACCGACAGATTGCTTGCCGCCGCGCGCGAGGCGCATGCGGCAGGCGCGGCCTTGCTGCTTACGCCGGAAATGTCGATCTGCGGCTACCCGGCGGAAGACCTGGTGCTGCGGCGCGATTTTTGCGAGGCCTGCGCCGCTGCGCTGGGGAAAATCGCAGACGAGGCGCCGCGCGAACTTGCGCTGATCGTCGGTTACCCCGAGCGCACCGACGATGGCCTGTTCAATGCGGCGGCGCTGCTGCGCGGCGGCCGCATCGAGGCGGTGTACCGCAAGCACCACCTGCCGAATCATTCCGTGTTCGACGAACAGCGCGTGTTCGACAGCGGCGACGCGCCCTGCGTGTTCAGCTGCGGCGGGGTGAATTTCGGCCTCAATATCTGCGGCGATATCTGGGAGCCGGGGCCGGCAACGCGGGCGATGGAAGCCGGCGCCGACTGGCTGCTGGTGCCGAACGCCTCGCCGTTCCATCTTAACAAGGAGCGCGAACGCCATGTG
>NZ_MKUG01000148.1 GCF_001897685.1 Thiobacillus sp. 65-1402 | reverse complement strand
CTATAAACAGCGCGATCCCCTGTATCGCGAAGTGGCCGACATCGTGGTGGATACCGGGCGGCAGAGCGTGGCGGGCATGACCCGCGTGCTCTTCGGCAAGCTGGACTTGCTGAGGAGAGGGCTGCCGCTGCCCGATACGGCGGGCTGAATGCGGCGAGCCGTCTGCATCGGGCTGCTTTGTCTGCTGACGGACATGACGGCAGCCGCAGACTACCGCGTGGATGCGCAAAATTACCGTGATTATTTGCATCGCTTGCAGCCGGGCGACCGCTTGCTGCTAGTGTCGGGGGATTACCGCCAGGGCCTGCCGCTGCACAATCTGTCCGGGCGCACCGGCCAGCCCATCGTCATCGAAGCGGCCGATCCCGCTGTGCCGCCGCGCTTCATCGCGCGGCCGCGCGCCAACACGGTCAGCCTGGTCAACGTCCGTCACCTGGTGTTGCGCCACCTGGAGCTCGATGGCCGCAGCCAGCCGGTGGATGCAGTCAAGGCCGAAGGCCACAGCCGCTATGCCGACCACATCACGCTGGAGTCACTGCATATTCACGACCATGCCGCGTCGCAGCAAAACGTGGGCATTTCCACCAAATGTCCGGCACTGGGGTGGGTGGTCAGGGGGAACCGCATCGAGCGGGTCGGCACCGGCATGTACTTCGGCGATTCCGACGGCTCGGACCCCTTCGTCGGCGGCGTCATCGAAGCCAACCGGATCGTGCACACCCTGGGTTACAACCTGCAGATCAAGCATCAAACCACGCGCCCGGCCGAATATGCGGATCGCTACGACACGGTGATTCGGTACAACTTGTTTTCCAAGTCCGACGCCGTCGCCGGCCCGCAGGCGCGCCCCAACGTCCTGCTGGGCCATGTCCCGCTGAGGGGCGCGGGCAGCGAAGACCGCTATCTGGTCTACGGCAACCTCTTTCTGCACAATCCGAGCGAAGCGTTGTTGCAGGCGGAGGGGCGGGTGGCGGTGTACGACAATGTATTCATCAACGGCAGCGGCGATGCGATCCATATCCAGCCGCACAACGATGTGCCGCGCGACATGGCGATTTTCTCCAATACCGTGCTGGCTTCGGATACGGGCATCCTGGTGCGCCAGGGCAAGGGAGCGGCCTGGCGCCAGCGGGTGATCGCGAATGTGGTGGCGGCCACTTCTCCCGTGCTGGGCGGTGAGGCCGCGCACAATGTCATGCTGGCCTATCGGCCCGATTTTTTGAACCTTGCTGCAGCGGAACTGACTGCGCGTCTGCTGGCGGATGCCCAGCCGCCAGACCGCTTGCCGGCTGCGCTGGCGGGCGAACTCGCAGCCTATCCCGACTGGCAGGGCGCGTCGCGCCCCGGCGCAAGGGTGGCGCCCGCCGTGCTGCGCATGCCGGAGGCCCTCTGGCCATGAGCCACGGCATGGGGACGTCCGGCAAACCCCGCGCCCTGTTGTGGTGGGCTGCGCTGCTGTACAGCGTATTTGTCGTTTACGGCAGCCTGGTGCCCTTGAAATTTCATGCGCTGCCGTGGGACGAGGCGGTGGCCCGCTTCGGCGCGATACCCTTCCTCAAGCTCGGCATCGGTTCGCGCGCCGACTGGGTGGCCAATCTGCTGCTGTTCATCCCGCTGACCTTCCTGTGGCTGGGCGCGCTGTCGGCCGGCTGCAGCCGTTTGCGCCGGGCGCTCGCCACGCTGGCGCTGATTCCCGCGGCCACCGCGTTGAGCATCGGAATCGAGTTCACGCAGCTGTTTTTCCCGCAGCGCACGGTGTCGCAAAACGACATCCTTGCCGAAGCCCTGGGCGGGATCGTCGGCGTCCTGGCCTGGTGGGGGACGGGCGAGCGTTTCATCGAGTGGCTGCAGTCCTGGCAACGCACCCATGCCCGCGCCGCCCTGGCCGAGCGGCTGGCCTGGGCGTATCTGGCGGGGGTACTGGTCTACAACGTGCTGCCGCTCGACCTGACCATCAGCCTGGTCGAGATTTTCCATAAATGGCAGGACGGCAAGGTCAATCTGATTCCGTTCGGCCGTCTGCCCGGGGATGCGGCCTATGCCCTGTACGAAATCGCCACCGACGCCCTGATCTGGGCGCCGCTTGCGCTGCTGTGGCGGCTCGACGGGACACGCAGCGCGTGGCGCGCGTGGGGCATGGCGCTGGCCACGGCGGTCGCTCTGGAAATCATGCAACTGTTCGTCTTTTCCCGCGTCAGTGACGTCACCGACGTCTTCACGGCCGCCGCCGGCGCCGCCCTGGGGAGCGTCATCGGCGGCTGGCTGGCCGCGCGCGAAGCGCCCACCGGCCGGCCGCTGCGGGCAGGCGCCGCGCCCGTGCATGCGGGCGCGGCGGCGCGATGGCTGCCACTCGCGCTGGCGGCGGGATGGCTGGCCGTGCTGCTGTTCGTGTTCTGGTTTCCCTTCGATTTCCGCACCGACGGCGCCTTCATCAAAAGCCGGCTCGACTTCCTGCAGCGGGTGCCGTTCGAGGTGTATTACGTCGGCACCGAATACCGTGCCATCACCGAAGTGCTGCGCAAGACGCTGTTCTTTGCCCCGCTCGGCGGCTTGCTGGCGTGGGGCGTGGCGCGGCAGCCGTGGCGCTGGCGCGGCCCCCTGTTTGCGCTGGCCATGCTGGTGCTGGCGGGGGCGCCTGCTGTCATCGAGCTGGGACAGGTGATGCTGCCGCACAAAATCGCCGACACCACCGATTGGCTGCTGGCCTGGCTGGGGGGGCTGGCGGGCTACGGCATGGCGCGCCGCATGCTGCGCGCGCCGCGCCAAGCCGTGCCGGTGCCGGCGGCCGTCGACGCGGCCGCCGTGTCTCCGTACCCGGCACCACGCGCGCGCTGGCATTTGCCGCTGATGCTGGGGGGGCTGACCGTGCTGTTCTGGAGTGCGGCGCATACCCCCTTCATGCCTTACAACGTGCGCGAACTGCTGCGGCACGACGCGCCCTGGCTGTCGGCGCTGCTGCTTGCGCTGACGTGTTACTGGCTGGCCGTGTGGCCGGTGTGGCTGGCGCGGCGGCGGGTGTCCGGCCTGTTCCGCCAGGCGCAGCTGCCGCTCGGTTTGCTGATGTATGGCGGGATGGCTTTTCTGTTGCTGGCGGCCGCGGTGCCGGATGAGAGCCTGCACGATCTGGCAGGCAGCCCGGTGCGTCAGTGGCCCGGACAGTGGGAGCTCGGGCTGCGCTGGGTGGCGCTGCTGGCGGTGCCCGGGGCGTTGCTGTATCTGGCCGCGCAAACGGTGCGCCGCTGGCGCGGCCGGCGGCTGGGAGCGGGGCATTTCTGGGCGGCGGTTCCGGTGCTGCTGCTGGCGTATTGGGGCATCGTCGTGCAGGCGGCCACCGACAACCTCACGGAACTCATGGCGGTGCCGCGGCCGCTGGCCTTCGTGGCGCTATGCGCCTGGCTCTACGTCCTGTTCCTGGCGGCGGCCTGGCTGGCTTCGCCGCTGCCGGCAGCGCAGCGCACCCGGCAGCTGGCCGTTGCGCTTGCGTCGCTGCCCTTGGCGGCATTGTTTCTGCATCTCGGGCTGGCAGGCGAAATCGACAAATACGGCCAGCAATTTTCAGCCCTGCAGTTTTTGCTGAGCGCCGACCGCCAGCATTACGCCGCGCAGCCCGTCGTCTGGCTGCGCTACAGCGCGCTGCACGTGCTTGTCATCGCGGCGCTGGCCTCCTTACAATGGCCACACTTCCGCGCCACGCCCCGACTACACAGCCACGCTCCCCATGCCTCTCATTGACGTTTTCAACGGCGACGCGGACGGCATCTGCGCGCTGCATCAGTTGCGCCTGATCGACCCGGCCGACTCCGAGCTGATCACCGGACCCAAGCGCGACATCGGCCTGCTGAAACGGGTCGAGGCCCAGGCAGGCGACCGCATCACCGTGCTCGACATCGCGCTGTCGAAAAACCGCGACGCGCTCGATCGGCTGCTCGAAGCGGGCGCGCACGTGCGCTATTTCGATCACCACCAGCCGGGCGACATCCCCGCACACCCCCATTTCGAACCGCACATCGATACCGATGCCAACGTCTGCACCAGCCTGCTGGTGAACCGGTATTTGCAGGGCAGGCATCTGGCATGGGCGGTGGCCGCCGCATTCGGCGACAATCTCGCCGATGCCGCGCGGCAAGCCGCCGCACCCCTGAATTTGTCCGACGGCCAGTTGACGCAATTGCAGTCGCTCGGCGAATGCCTCAACTACAACGGCTATGGCGAAACCCTTGACGATCTGTTTTTCGATCCAGCCGAGTTGTACGGCCAGCTGCGCCCGTTCGCCGATCCCTTCGCCTTCGTCGCCGAGTCGCCCGCCTATCGAATTTTGCAGGCCGGCTATCGGGACGACATGGCGCGCGCGGTCGCCGTCGATGCGGCCGAAATGCGCGCGGCCGGGCGCATTTTCATGCTGCCCGCCGAAAAGTGGGCGCGGCGGATTTCCGGCGTGTTTGGCAATCGGCTGGCAGTCGAGTCGCCCGCCCAGGCGCACGCCGTGCTCACCGCCAAGCCGGGCGGCGGCTATGTCGTCAGCGTGCGCGCGCCGCTGGCTGCGAAGTCGGGCGCAGACGAACTGTGCAGCCGGTTCGACAGCGGCGGCGGACGCAAGGGCGCAGCCGGCATCAACCATTTGCCCGAGCCCGAGCTTGGCCGGTTTATTGCTAGCTTCTTCGAGATTTATAAATAGCCGCGCGGCCTTTTCCTGGAACAACATGCTGAATCAACTGATCGCGCCCTACGGCGGCGCCCTCGTCAACCTGATCGAGCCCGCAACGGGCGATGCGCTCAAACAGGAAGCCCTCGGGCTGCCTTCGCTCGAACTCGACTGGCGTCAGCAGTGCGAACTCGAAATGCTGATGACCGGCGCCTATTCGCCGCTCACCGGCTTCATGACGCGCGCGCAGTGCGCACGCGTCGAGACCGACATGCAGCTCGACGATGGCACCTTCTGGCCGCTGCCGGTGACGCTTGGCAGCCGGCAAAAAACCGCCGCCGAACTGAAACCGGGCGATCGTGTCGCCTTGCGCGACGGCGAAGGTTTCATGCTCGCCGTGCTGGCGCTCAGCGACGTGTGGCAGGACGGCGATATCCGCTACCTGGGCGGTGCGGTCGAAGGCGCGGCCTTGCCGCCGCATCCCGATTTTGCCAGCCTGCGTGCCACCCCGTCCGAGCTGCGTGCGCTGTTTGCCCGGCGCGGCTGGCGGCGCGTCGTCGCCTGGCAGGCATGCCAGCCGATGCACCGCGCGCAGTTCGAGTTTTGCCTGAAAAGCGCGATCGAGAACGAGGCCAACCTGCTGCTGCATCCGCAGGTGGGGGGCGACATTACCGATGCGCCGGCGTATTTTGGCCTGGTGCGCAGTTTTCTCGCCATTCGCGAACGCTTCCCCGCCGCCACCACCCAGTTGTCGCTGTTGCCGGCGCCGCCTCGCGCCGCCGACGCGCGCGCGCTGCTGCTGCGCGCCATCGTCGCGCGCAATCATGGCTGCGGCCTGCTGATTGCGGGCGGCGAACACCAGGCCGATGGCGACTGCCGGCGCGGCGAGGACCTCAGCCGGACAGATGCCGACCTGCCGGTAGCCGAACTGGCCGGGAAAATCGGCGTGCAACTCATTGCCTACCCGCGCATGGTCTATGTGGAGGAGCGCGCCGAGCACCTGCCGGAATCCGAGGCGCCGGCCGGCGCGCGCCTGCTCAAGCTCAGCGGCGAGGAATTCCAGCGCCGTATGCGGGCTGGGCTGAAAGTCCCCGACTGGTACAGCTTTCCCGAAGTGCTGGGCGAGCTGCAGCGGCAAAACCCACCGCGCGAACGCCAGGGGTTCACCGTATTCTTTACCGGCTTGTCCGGTGCGGGGAAATCCACCCTCGCGCGTGCGTTGACCGCGCGGCTGATGGAAATGGGCGGACGTTCGGTGACCCTGCTGGACGGCGACATCGTGCGCCGCCATCTCTCGTCCGAGCTGGGCTTTTCAAAAACGCACCGCGACATCAACGTGCGGCGCATCGGTTTTGTCGCGAGCGAAATCACCAAGAATCGCGGCATCGCCGTCTGCGCGCCGATTGCGCCGTATCGCCAGACGCGCCGCGACGTGCGCGCCATGATCGAAGCCGTCGGCGGCTTCGTCGAAATTCATGTCGCCACGCCGATCGAAACCTGCGAGTTGCGCGACCGCAAAGGTTTGTACGCGAAGGCGCGCGCGGGACTGATCCCGGAATTCACCGGCGTCTCCGATCCTTACGAAGTGCCGGAAAAGCCGGAGCTGGCGATCGATACCACCAATCAGGGCATCGAC
>NZ_MKUG01000147.1 GCF_001897685.1 Thiobacillus sp. 65-1402 | reverse complement strand
GCCCGGCGCGGGCGGGCAGGTGATCGGGGTGCCGGGCGCAAGCCTGCCGTGGCTGCTGCTGTTCCCGTTCCTGCCGGCCTTGCTGCTGGCGTTCACGGCCTTCACCCGCATCGCCGTGGTGCTGTTCCTGCTGCGGCAGGGGCTGGGCAGCCACACTGCGCCGCCGAATCTGGTGCTGATGGGGCTGGCGGTGCTGCTGACGATTTTCGTGATGTCGCCCGCGTTGAAGACTATCAACAGCGAGGCCTATCAGCCTTATCTCTCCGGCGCGCTGACATTCAACGAGGCGGCCGAACAGGCCGCGGTGCCGCTGAAAAGCTTCATGCTGCGGCAGACGCGCGCCGAGGATCTCGATCTCTTCATCGGCGACGACAAGCGCATTAACCCGAAGCAGGCGGATAGCGTGCCGCTGGCCGCGCTGGCGCCGGCCTTTCTCACCAGCGAACTCAAGACCGCGTTCCAGATCGGCTTCATGGTGGTGCTGCCGTTCCTGGTGATCGACCTGGTGGTGGCCGCCGTGCTGACCGCGCTGGGCATGATCATGCTGCCGCCGCAACTGGTGTCGCTGCCCTTGAAGCTGTTGCTGTTCGTCACGGTCGACGGCTGGCATCTGCTGGTCGGCTCCCTGCTCGGTAGCTTCTGATGGAAGGCCTCGCCCGCGACGCGCTCTGGCTGGTGATGCTGCTTGCCGCGCCGCTGTTGCTGGCCGGTCTGCTGACCGCATTCGCCATCAGCCTGTTCCAGGCCGCCACGCAGATTCTCGAACCCACGCTGTCCTTCGTCCCCAAGCTCATCGTCATGCTGATCGTGCTGGCGCTGCTGGGCAGCTGGATGGGCGGCCAGCTGCTGGAGTTCGCGCGCACGCTGCTGACCGATTTCCCTGTTCTCGTCGAATGAGCGGAACATGCCCCTGAGCGAAGCGAACCTGGCGGCCTGGCTGTTCGCCTTCGCCCGCCTCGCCGGATGGGCGGTGTTCGACCCGCTGACCGGCCGCCTGCCGCTGCTGCTGCGCCTGTCCATGGCGGCCGTCCTGGCCGCCGTGCTGACGCCGGGCCTGGCGCTCGGCGCGGTCGCGCCCTTCAGCGTGGCCGGCATGCTGGCATTGGGCATGGAAGCCGTCTGGGGCGCGGCGCTGGCGCTCTGCGTGTGGCTGGTGTTTGCCGCAGCGGCCGCCGCGCTGCAATGGACCGGCCACACCGCGACCGGCGGCCTGCTGACGCTGACCGCCGAGCAGGCCGCCCCGGCGGATGCCGCCTGGCGCGCCCTCGCGGGGTGGCTGGCGGCGCTGGCGTTTCTGGGCGCCAGCGGCCATCTGCTGGTCGTCGATGCGCTGCGCGACAGTTTCGTCGCCATGCCGGCCGCCATCCTGCCCGCTGCGGCCGATCTGCGCCAGCTGGCCGAAGCCGCCGGCTGGCTGTTCGCCGTCGGCGTGCAGCTGGCCTTGCCGCTGCTGGCGCTGGCGCTGCTGATCCAGCTGGCATTCGCCATCGTGGCGCGCACCACGCCGGGGCTGGACATGTTCTCGGCCGGGCTGGGGCTGGCCGCGCTGGGGCTGGCGGCGGCCTGGGTATGGGCGGTGCCGCTGGTCGCGCACGGCGTCGGGCTGGGCGTCGAACAGCTGGCCGGCTGGCTTGACAGGCTCGTTTTGAGATGAAGCCAGGCATGGCCAGATAGATTAGAATGCTGCGATTTATCGTTAATCCGCCCGGGCAACGGCGCGGGTCTGAAATTTAAGCGGCGGAAACAGCATGGCAGAAATGAATAGGGCCAGAGGCAGCCTGGTTGCGATTGTCACCCCCATGTCGGACGACGGCGCGCTCGACCTCGATGCGCTGCGCAGGCTGGTCGACTGGCACATCGCAGCGGGAACGGACGGCATTGTCGTCGTCGGCACCACCGGTGAATCGCCGACGGTCAGCTACGACGAACACTGCCTGCTGATCCGCACCACGGTCGAGCAGGCCGCCGGACGGGTGCCGGTGATCGCCGGCACCGGCGCGAACTCGACCAGCGAGGCGATCGAACTCACCGAGTGCGCCAAACGCGCCGGCGCGGCAGCCGGCCTGTCGGTGGTGCCGTACTACAACAAGCCGACCCAGGAAGGCCTCTACCAGCATTACCGGAAGATTGCCGAAGCGGTCGATCTGCCGCTGATCCTGTACAACGTCCCGGGGCGCACGGTGGCCGATCTGGCCAACGACACCGCGCTGCGGCTGGCCGAAGTGCCGGGCATCGTCGGCCTCAAGGACGCCACCGGCAACATGGAGCGCGCGTCGGATCTGCTGCGCCGCGCGCCCGAGGATTTCGCGCTGTACAGCGGCGACGACGCCTCGGCGCTGCCCTTCATGCTGCTGGGCGGACACGGGGTGATCTCGGTCACCGCCAACGTGGCGCCGCAACTGATGCACGAGATGTGCGTGGCGGCGTTCGAGGGCAACCTGCCGCGCGCGCGCGAACTCAACAACAGGCTGCTGCCGCTGCACGGCAAACTGTTCGTCGAGGCCAACCCGATTCCGGTCAAGTGGGCCTGCGCCGAACTGGGATTGATCCGGCCCGGCCTGCGCCTGCCGCTGACCCCGCTGTCGGACGGTCTGCACGACACCCTGCGCGATGCGATGCGCCACGCCGGTTTGATGTAAAAGCCCATTGATTTAGGATCCTGACCCCTATGCGTTTATTCCCCCTGTTTTTGATGCTTGCCCTGACGGCCTCGGGCTGCGGCATCGTGGAATCCAAAAAGATCGATTACAAGTCGGCCAGCAAGCTGCCGACGCTGGAAGTGCCGCCCGACCTTACCGCGCCGACGGGGGACAACCGCTACGCGATTCCCGATACCCAGGGCAGCGGCACGGCCACCCTGTCGACCTACAGTCAGGAGCGCAAGGCCGCCCCGAGCGGCACGCCAACCCTGCTGCCCGCGCAGGACAAGACACGCATCGAGCGCGCCGGCAGCCAGCGCTGGCTGGTGGTGCAGGCGACGCCCCAGCAGGTGTGGCCGGTGATCAAGGATTTCTGGCAGGAAACCGGCTTCATCGTCAACCTGGAATCGCCGGAAACCGGCGTGATCGAAACCGACTGGGCGGAAAACCGCGCCAACATTCCGCAGGACACGATTCGCCGCACGCTGGGCAAGGTGCTCGACGGCCTCTATTCCACTCCCGAGCGCGACAAGTTCCGCACGCGCATCGAAGCCGGCAAGGAGGGCACCGAGATCTACATCAGCCACCGCGGCATGATGGAAGTCTATGCCACCGAGGGCAAGGACAAGACCGTGTGGCAGCCGCGCCCAGCCGATCCCGAACTCGAGGCCGAGATGCTGCGCCGCTTGATGCTGCGTTTCGGGGTGGAGGAGAATCGTGCCCAGACCCTGCTGACCAGGCAGCAGACGCCGGAACAGGCGCGCATCGCCAGGGAAGCCGGGGCCCCGGTGCTGGAAATGGACGAGAATTTCGACCGTGCCTGGCGCCGCGTCGGTCTGGCGCTGGATCGTGTCGGCTTTGCGGTGGAAGACCGCGACCGTTCCAAGGGCGTGTATTTCGTCCGCTACATCGATCCCGATGTCGACAACGCCAGCAAGCGCGACGACGGCATATTGGCCAAATTCGCGTTCTGGCGCAGCAAGAAGCAGCAGGCCTCGCCGCAGTTGCAGATCGTGGTGAACGAGGCGGGCGACAAGAGCCGGGTCAACGTCAGCGGCGTCGACGGCAAGCCGGTCGATGCCAATACGCAGAACCGCATCATCAATCTGCTGCATAAAGAATTGAAGTGACGCGGGAAGGCGTGTGATGCGGTTTGCCTGCCTCGGCAGCGGCAGCGAAGGCAACGGCCTGGTGGTCGAGGCCGGCTCCACCCGCGTATTGCTGGACTGCGGCTTCGGCCTTGCCGACAGCATTGCGCGGCTGGCGCGGCTCGAACTGCAGGCGTCCGACCTGGCCGGCATCGTCGTCACGCACGAGCACAGCGACCATATCGGCGGGGTGGGACGGCTGGCCCGCAAGCACAGGCTGCCGGTGTGGCTGACCGCCGGCACCCTGGCGATGGCGCAGGATCTCGACGGGGTGGCGGTGCAGGTGATCGACAGCCACGCGGCGTTTGCGCTGGACGGCCTGGAGATCCAGCCGTTTCCGGTGCCGCACGATGCGCGCGAGCCGGTGCAGTACGTGTTCGGCGACGGCGACCGCAGGCTTGGCGTGCTGACCGATGCGGGGTGCAGCACGCCGCATATCGAGGCCATGCTGACAGGCGTCGACGCGCTGGTGCTGGAGTGCAACCACGATGCGGAGATGCTCGAGAACGGCCCTTATCCGGCGAGCCTCAGGCGCCGGGTGGGCGGGCGTTTCGGACACCTGGAAAACGGCCAGTCGGCGGCCTTGCTGGACAAGCTGAAACATGAAAAATTGCGCTGTGTGATGGCCGCGCACGTATCCAAAAAGAACAACACGCCCGCCCTGGCGCAGCGCGCGCTGGCCCAGGTGCTGGACTGTGCGGACGCAGACGTGCGCGTGGCCTGCCAGACGACAGGCTTCGACTGGATCCAGGTCTAGGGTGTGCCGACACGCCCCGGCCGGCCAGGCGCTTGATCGAACCTAACCGAACCAGAAATTTCACTGGACAGACCTTGACGACTTTTGCTGAACTCGGGCTGGCGCCCGACATCCTGCGTGCCCTCGACGAAATGGGCTACGCCTCGCCGACACCGATCCAGGAGCAGGTGATCCCGCTGGCGCTCCAGGGCGGCGACATCCTCGGCGCGGCGCAGACCGGCACCGGCAAGACCGCGGCGTTCGCGCTGCCGCTGATCCAGCGCCTGCTGCCGTTCGCCAACACCGGCACCTCGCCGGCCAAGCATCCGATCCGCGCGCTGATCCTCACCCCCACGCGCGAGCTGGCGATCCAGGTCGAGGAAAGCGTCAAGGCCTATTGCAAGCACGTGCCGCTGCGCTCGCTGGTGGTGTACGGCGGGGTCAACATCAACACCCAGATCCCGATCCTGAAAACCGGCATCGAAATCCTGGTGGCCACGCCCGGCCGTCTGCTCGACCACGTGCAGAACAAGACCCTGATGCTGACCCAGGTCAACACCCTGGTGCTCGACGAGGCCGACCGCATGCTCGACATGGGCTTCATGCCCGATCTCAAGCGCATCGTCGCGCTGCTGCCGGCGCAGCGGGTGAACATGATGTTCTCGGCCACCTTCCCGGAGGAAATCCGCAAGCTCGCCGACAGCATCCTCAACAACCCCGCCTTCATCGAAGTGGCGCGCAACGCCACCGCCGTCACCATCACCCAGGTGATGCACCCGGTGCATCACGAGCGCAAGCGCCAGCTGCTGGCGCATCTGATCAAGAGCCGCGACCTCAGTCAGGTGCTGGTGTTCACCGGGACCAAGCTCGGCTGCAACCGGCTCGCCAACGAACTCAACAAGGCCGGCATCCATGCCGACGCGATCCACGGCGACAAGACCCAGCAGGAACGCATCAAGGCGCTCGATGCCTTCAAGGCGGGAACGATCCGCGTGCTGGTCGCCACCGACGTCGCTGCGCGCGGCATCGACATCGAGGCGCTGCCCTTCGTCGTCAACTACGATCTGCCGCACAACGCCGAGGACTACGTCCACCGCATCGGCCGCACCGGCCGCGCGGGCGC
>NZ_MKUG01000146.1 GCF_001897685.1 Thiobacillus sp. 65-1402 | reverse complement strand
CACCCATGCACCCAGCTTGACGCTGGTACAGGCATCGTAGAGGTGTGCCTCGGTATATCCGAGTGACTTGATTGGGTTCCTCCGCAGCCACCGGGTATTGATCTGCATCAGCCCAATGTCCTGAGACTGCGTACTCGCTGTGTGAGTGCTGTTAACCGCATGCGGTCTCATATTCGACTCAACTTGGGCCACCGCCTTCAGCAATAGTGGTGAGACCCCGTACATCGCCCCCGCCTCATCAAAACAGAAGGCGTGGGCTTGGGTATAAAAAAGGGCCGTCAGGAGAACAACCCAAGGGGAGGAGAGGGAATCCATGGGGCGAATGCTAGGGATGCGCTCATCCCGCTTCCAGCGGAAATCAAAAGAATGTTTTTTTGATTGATTGCTGAAAATAAAATCTGAAATGGATAAAATGGACGGTTGCCCAAAAAAAGAAAACCCAATAAGGGTCAAGGGACTTACCCGAAAGGGCTTGTTCGCTTGAATAGACGCGAACACAAAGGAATACGGGGGTTTAAGGGAAACGGCTTACTGGTTAAGGGCTAAAAATGGCTGGACAAAGAGCGCCCACCAGATTGCGTCCTAGCGGAAATCACCAGAAAAGTTTTTGAGAGTAAAGGCCCAGACTCGACCCGACAAGCAGTGAAAGTATGGGTCACCCCTGCGTTACTGGGCGGCCGATGTAGGACAGCAAGCGGTAGGTCGTGAAATCAGCGTGCACTTCTGCTGATCGGCCAAAGGCGACGGAGCGCTTTCGGTCCGCTCCGTCCGCAGTGCAATTCAATACCGGACACCGGCCTGTCTGGGCAACGCGAACGGCTGCTTTAGTGTCAGTCGGCAGGACCCGACCCAAAACAGGCGGGCATGGGAAGCGCCACCAGTGTCCAGTGTTCGGTGCGGATACACATATTTGAATCTCAGATGTATCTAGTAAACTGAGGACGATTCATATCGTCCGGAGATAGTAGATGAAAACAATGATCGTAGTTGTATCGCTTACCTTGGCTACGCTGACTGGATGTGTCCAGCCCCCAGTCAGGCCCGAGCTTTCTGGCAGCATAGTGAACGATTTTATGCAGAGGAAAGCGCCAGACTCCGGCGGACGAGTTTACGTAACCATGGGCACTTATAGAACGCCCCTTATAACGGTTGACCGCGGATGGGATTCAGGCGATTTGTTTATTAACAATATGCGCGTTGAAACAGTGAACAACACAAAGGAATACATCGCTATTGACCTCCAGCCCGGGCAATACGTATTCACGTGGTTACCTCTTGCAGGATATGAACGATCAAAAACCAGTGCGAACCCTGTAATTGTGACCGTTCAAAACGGCCAATCACAGTTCCTAGCGCTGGATGCCGCAGAGGGCGCGAATTTGCTGTCAGCCTTCGGTGCAATTGGGGCGATTGCTGGTGTCAATCGGGTTACGGATGTGAGAAAAGAAATCACGGGCAGCATGCTAGAAGGTCGGAGGCCAGTTTCTTATTTTGATCTTCGCAATCAAAAGCTCTAAGGAAGCCATAGACCACCCCGTGTTCAGTAGGCATCCGGGGCTATGTTTAGTGTGTGTTCGCAGCCCCCCCCCCACAAGCCCCGCTTGGCGTGAACCCCAAACAAACAACAAGGGAGCACATGCATTGACCGCACAGACCCCCGAAAAGATCTTGCTGGACGGTGAGATGCTGGACCTATGCACCGAACCGTTAGGCCACTACTTCTACTTCGGGGGGACACAGCCCGACTTCGCCCCCCGTGCAACTAGTTGTTGGCGCAGCTACATCGGTACCTGGGAAATTCGCAACGGGCGCCTCTACTTGGTCGGCATTGATGCCAAACACAGAGATAGGAATCCCGTTAAGTTGGAAGACATTTTCCCAGGCTACCCTGAACGGGTCTTTGCGCACTGGTTCACCGGCATCCTGCGTTGCCCTCGGGGTCCAATGCTCGCTTATGAGCACATGGGTTACGGCAGCGTCTTCGAGGAGGATATACTCCTGTATGTCAAACAGGGAGTGCTCATGAGTCGTGAGGTGAGAACCAACGATGTGACAAACGATACAGACGCGTGGGCGGAATGACATACTGGATCTCAGGTTATTTCCTCATCGGTGCCGTAGTGTCGATACTAATTCTACGAATGGTTCATTACGACCCGCGCGCAGGGAAGCCTCTGATAGACCTAAGCTACATCCTCTATCCGGATGGCAAACCTTTGGGCTTGCGTATCCAGGAATGGATAAGCGACCGGCTCGTCCCCGTTTTCATTTTTCTATCAGTGATGGCAACTTGGCCATTTCTCGTCTTAGTCGTGGCATATGGGCGCCTGAAAGCGGGTTTTTCTACCGACACACAACCGGACACCGAAGCTGCCTGCGAAATGGAAGGAGAAAACGGTGCCAAATTCCATGCCCACTCCAGTAACCTGGTTGCACCCACCACAGTGGAGGAGGTGGAGGCATGGGAGCGGATTGTTGATCCCTTAGGGGCCGTTCCGCCTGTCCCCTTCGGCCACCTTAACAGCGCTTGGCTTTCGTTCAAGGCTGCCATGCAACCCAACGACGAACTCTGGTCATTCGCCTCAACGAAAGACGAAACAAAACGTATATGGGCGGGGGTCAGGGGATATGCCATCCGGCGCGATGGCCGCATTGTCGCTGAGGTCGTGGTGGGGGTGGGCTAGCTCCCCATCCGAAGTTAGTAAACCTACTTCAACTATCGGCATACAAAACGACATTATGAATCCCATTTACACAGCCGCGTTCCTGTCGCCCGCCCTTACTCCTTTGATCCACCAAGGAGTTTCCACCTGGTTTGAAAATCCACAATTAGCTCCGCCCGGTTTATTCAAAATGGGGGTGATTGGGCAACTGTATAAGCAGATCGTTGTGTTCATTTCTTTAGCAGCATGGTTTTCATTGTTGGGTTTGCTATTCACCGGGAATTTCTCGTTCATGTATGCGATCGGCGCATTTATTTTCGGATTCATTGTTGGCGCACTGTTTCTTTCACTCCACAGAAATGTCGGCTTTTTCAATCTCCTAATTGAGAATCTGGAAATGCCTGGTGTTCTCGCGGCGAGTTTATTCATTGTTCATTGGAATGCATGGTCAGCCCAATGAAATTCAGTCAACTGGCATTTAAGCAGTGATAATTACCGACAATATTAAATTTGGGCCTCCGAGCCAGCACGTTGAGCCTCACGATGATTCCGCAACAGTTTTCGATTTTCCGCTGGTTTCGGACCCACCTTTTTCTGAGTGGGGTAATTGGGTTGGCGACTGTATTGGTCGTGGAGACAATAGATACTCCGGAATCCAATAATCTTCGGGAAACCCCAGAACGTGCAATTCAGATGGCGCGGATTTTTTCCAGTTACATCGTTGATGGCGATGTGGAGAGCCTAATTCATTTTACTGACCAAGAAGAAACGGCTGAAAGACTTCGCCGATCGCCGCCTCCATCATTTCGCAATATCTTGTGGTCCGAGGTTGAGGCGACAACACTTCTCCCTCGATCACATTCGTCGCTTGCACCAATAGATGCAACGTTCTCTCCCCCAGAGTCGCGTATGCAGATCATCCGGCTTGAACGCCGAGATTCATTTTTCGTAATGACATTTGTCGCTCTGAGCGGGCCACATTTTACGAATGAGTACATCGAGGCAGACGGGCATCCCTTAGTTGTTACAGTAGCTGTTCGCTACATTGTGAAACCCCCGAAAACCCCCTTTGGCAGGTGGCGCAATCGACTAGCAAACATTGACTGGCTTCCGGACACAATTCACGAAATGGTGTCCGGAGATTGGTATCTCATTGATTACCGTTATTCATTCAATCTGCGCGAGTATTACGAATGGGTTCGAAAGAATGAGCGACGTTTGTATAACCAGTGGGAACAAGATATGAAGAACACGCCTGCTGTAATAGGATCAAAAGATTGGCTTAATGGTTTGGAGAGTCGGGCTTCTGAGGAAGTGAAAGCCTCTTATTTATGGAGTTACTCCACATCCGAAAGGCAATTAGCGGAGGTCTTGGATCAGCTTTCGCAACAATCAAAATCAAACACAATTCCTGAAACCAAACTCAACAATAGTTTCAATCGCCCTTCGCCTATCGTCGAGTGAGCACCCCATCACTGGCAATCCGGGGCAGGCCAGGGTTTTTTCTGAACGACTGCTCTGGAACCGCATAGCGGATCAAGTTGGCTCTGAACCCGCCGGCCGCTTTGGCCGAGGAACAGAAGTGCAAGGCCAACTGACTAACGACGGCTCCACCACAGATAACTGACCTTGATGGCACCGAAGGCCGAACAGCCAGGGTTGATTTGAGACCATAAAGTACTAAAAAATCGACACATGCCGTAGGGCCATGTCTTCTACGATTCAAGCCTCTCCCCCATAAAAAACGCCTACCACAAAACAAAAAACACTTCAGCAATCAATCAAAAGAACTTTGTTTGCATTAACTGCTGCATAACCAAGGTCGAGTCCATAGCATCACGGGCATTTTCACTCCTCGCGCAAAGAGTGCCCGTGTCTTCCATAGAAGAACCCAACAATCAGGATCATCCTGTCACGCTCTTCGCACACATTGCGGCACGATTCGAACAAATCGAACTGTCCCACTGGACGGTCGTTGTGTTTGCATGGCTTGCCCGTTATGACGGGATCGATCGATGCTATTTTGAAGACGAAGAGGAATCTCCAGCCCATGAGGTGCTTCATTGCATCTCCGAACTGGAGCATGGGACTACAGACGACGAAGTAGCCCACGCGCTATCTCATCTTGAATTCCTTACTTGGCGTGTCCGCCATCCCGAAACCGCGGAGCGCTGGGATCCGCTCTCACTATCCCTCAGTGATTTCATCGGCGGGGACTTATCGCCCAATTGCTGGAAATGGGAAGGGACTTTCCCGTCTTCACACGTAATTGCCTCATGGCTCATCGAACAGCTCACACACCGCTGATGTCCGGTGATTGGCTGCTCATTGCCGCTGGAGCCTTCGGAGTAGGCGGCGTATGGGTCGTTTGGCGTATTGCCTGCCACACCGACCACGCGGCGTCCGACCATTCAACTCCATCCGGTAGCGATTCAAGGGCAGCCAACCATATTAAGGTTCTCCCTGGCAAAGCCGTCCTGGATCAACTCAACCTTCAAGCCCTGGTCGACGGATGTCGTGACCGCATGGGCTTCGACTACACCCTGTTCAACCAAGACTGCATGCCCGTCATCGAGCGGGCTGCGGAATGGACACAACTGCTACCAGCCTCGGAATCGCACCATCACGCGCAGCCCGGTGGCCTCATGACCCATATGATGGAGTCGGCAGCACACGCGCTACGCTTCCGGCAGGGCTATCTGCTTCCGGTCGGAGCAGCCCCCGAGGAAATCCCGGCTCGCAAGCACCGCTGGACTTACGCGGTGTTCCTTGCCGCGCTACTGCATGACATTGGAAGGCCTATGGCCGATATCAACGTCCAAGTTCTCCGATCGAGAAAACCTTGTGGCAAGTGGCAGCCTCTTGCTGGCTCGATGCTGGATCAGGGGTTGACGCATTACACGTTGAATTTCGAGATAACGCGGGATTACGACTTGCACAAGAAACTGCCTATCGTGCTGTTCCAGAGGCTTGTCCCTTCCCATGTTCTCGCTTGGCTTGCCGATGACGTACAGCTCATGGGCGATTTGACGAGCTACCTTTCGGGGGATGATCAAGACAAGGGGGTGCTGCGAGAAATCATCACACGCGCCGACTCCGAGTCAGTCAAGAACAACCTGATGCAGGGACCGCGCACCCGCTTTGCTTCCGCCCGGTCGGTGCCACTAATCGAACGCCTGATGCAAGCCTTGCGCCTGATGCTGGAAGAAGGGCGACTGGGCCTGAATAGGGCGGGCTCCCATGGCTGGGTTTACGATGGAAAAATCTGGTTCGTGTCCAAGCGGCTGGCTGACGAGGTACGCCAGTTCCTGACTGAACGCGAAAGCGGGGAGGGCATACCTGGCAAGGATAAGAACGATCGCCTTTTCGATACCTGGCAAGAGTACGGTGCCTTGATTCCCACCAGTGAGAACCGTGCTGTGTGGCAGGTCATGGTCAGTCTCGATGAAGGGTGGGAACAAAAGCTGACCGTGCTGTGCTTCTCGCTCGACAAACTGTTCCAGTCCCCGATTCTTTACCCGGAAATCATGAGAGGCAAGATCATTGCCGGAACGCAGGATGCCTCATACATCCAGCCGCTCGATTCGGAATCCGAGCTAACTATTGGTTCCATGAGTGATTCTGGCGTTGAGCCAGCCACCAACCCATTGGAGGATCCGGCCAACCAGCTGTCCCTTGTCATACCGCAGCCCGAACCAACCTCCTCGCCGAACTCTGAAGAGCAGCCGAGGCGGGCCACCACGGCTCTCCCTCCCCTTCGCCCGCCGGCACAGCCCGGAGCGGCCGCATTATCTGAACAGAAGGGCGCGGCTGAGGAAGCAGGCTTTCTCGATGAAGATGACACCGCGATCAAACATTCACCGAAACCCAAGCCCCCTACTGCAGCAGCATTGAAGCCGGTTGCGCCGGCAGGGCAGACAGCGGCCAGGCCCAAGCTTGGCTCGAAAAAGAAGGAACCCTCTGGTGCAGCCTTGCGGTTCATGCGCTGGATTCAGGAAGGCCTCTCGGAAGGCAGCATGCCGTACAACCGCGCGGACGCCATGATTCACTTCGTTGACGAAGGAATGATGCTGGTTTCCCCAGTGATCTTTCGCAAGTTCGCTGAACTGTTCGGGGAGGAGGGCGATGGCACGCCATCGGATCGAGCGGGGAGCAAGCTGGGGACCGGCATCCAGCGCCAGGTTACCAATGCTGGCTGGAATCTGGTTACCGGAGAGAAGAAGAGCAACATCCAACGTTACATGGTGATCGGCGCCGATGGCGAGGGCAAGAAACTGATCTCTGGCGTGGTCATACTGGATCCTGTTCGATTCGTGAATCCACTTCCGCCGAATAATCCCTGCATTGTCAGGTTCGACAAACCCATCGAACACGTCTGACATGAGCTATCCCATCGAAAATCTATTCAGGCCCGCGGTCG
Source organism: Thiobacillus sp. 65-1402 (assembly GCF_001897685.1). Taxonomy (GTDB): domain Bacteria; phylum Pseudomonadota; class Gammaproteobacteria; order Burkholderiales; family Thiobacillaceae; genus Thiobacillus. The sequence goes on along the minus strand of NZ_MKUG01000146.1, from coordinate 14,252 downwards.
AATACGTGCCGGCCTTTGCTTCATTATCCGGTGCCATTCTCCTGATGAGCGCTCACGAGTGGTTTTTCCTGCCAAAGGAGCTGATCGTGATAGCCGCTGCCGGCATGGTCCTGCATGCCGGCGTGCGACTGAGACAGGGTATTCGGGTATCCCGATTTCAGCGCAACCTTACTAGGCTGCCTAAGTACGTCATTCCTACCAGCGAAATTCCCGTATCGAAAAGCCGCCTTTTCCTCGGCCTTGGGTTCAAATGGGATCAACGCCATACCCAGCGCCTGGCGCTGGCGCGAGATCCCAAGAACCGTCGTTACATCACTCAATCCGGCCTGTATACCTGGGCGCGTCGCTTCGAATTCCGCCACGAAGGGCGCGGCGGCGCCTCGGGCTGGATGGCGCGACAGACCAGGAAGGAAGCCTGGTGGAATCCGGTTACGCCATTGCCGCCTGTCGGCGGCGATCCGATCATTCACGGCCTGGAGCCGGACGAAACGGAAATCAGCATGGATCTGGTCGAGCGGCCCGGTCACATGGTTGTGCTGGGCACCACACGGGTCGGCAAATCACGCCTCGCCGAGGTGCTCATCACACAGGACATTCGGCGAGGCGACGTGGTGATCGTATTCGACCCCAAGGGAGATGCCGGTCTGATGACCCGCTGCTACATCGAGGCGGCCATGGCCGGGCGCGAGTTCTTCATGTTTCACCTGGGCTACCCCGACCAGTCTGCACGTTACAACCCGATCGGTAATTTTGCCCGAACCACCGAGGTCAGCACCCGTATCGCTGGCCAGCTCCCGGGCGAAGGACAGTCTGCCGCGTTCAAGGAATTTGTCTGGCGCTTCGTGAACGTGATCGCACGCGCGCGCACCACCCTCGGCTACCGTCCGGATTACCGCATGATTTATGAGGATGCGGTCAATATCGACGCTTTGGCGCTGGAATACTTACGCTTCTGGCTTGACCGGGAACAGCCCGGCTGGAAAGAGGCGGTTGATGCTATCGAGATGGATAAGACCCAAATTCAGCAGGCAATGAAATCGGGACGGACGATCGATGCCATGAAAATCCTGCTGTTCGTCCGCGAGAATAATCTGCATGACCCGATCGCGGACGGCCTGGCATCCATCCTGTCAAATGACCGCAGCTATTTCGAGAAACTGGTGTCCAGTCTTTATCCCTTGCTGGAAAAGCTCACTACCGGAAAAACCGCGCAGATACTGTCTCCGCAGTACGACGACCCGACTGATCCAAGGCCGATCTTCGACTGGATGAGCGTCATCGAACGCGGCGCGGTGGTCTATGTCGGGCTCGATTCGCTTTCAGATTACGAAGTGGCTGGCGCAGTGGGCAACGCCATGTTCGCCGACCTGACCTCGATCGCCGGCCAGACCTACAAGTTCGAGCAGGGCTACGGGCTGTCCACGGCCATCCCCAAGCGCAAACTGTCCATCCATGCGGACGAGTTCAACGAGCTGATCGGCGACGAATTCATCCCGCTTCTGAACAAGGCTGGTGGTGCGGGATTCCAAGTAGCGGTCTATACCCAGACCTGGGCCGACGTGGAAGCCCGCATTGGCAACAAGGCGAAGGCCTCACAGATTGGCGGCAACCTCAATACCCTGATCATGCTACGGGTCAAGAACAAGGAAACCGCCGAAATTCTCACCGACCAGCTCCCGGATGTGCAACTGGTCACCTCGATTCAAGCCAGTGCTGCCACGGACAGTTCAGATGATCGTGAGGTGTTGTCTTTCACCACACGGAACGAAGACCGGATCAGCACCCAGGAAGCCCCCATGTTGTCGCCTGCTGATCTGGTGCAGTTGCCCAAGGGGCAGGCTTTTGCGCTTATCGAAGGCGGCCAGCTCTACAAAATCAGACTCCCTCTGTTCGACCCCGACGAAGCGCACCCCATTCCTGCATCGTTGGAAGACATTGCCGCGAGCATGCGTCAGAAATACGACACGCACGGCACCGAGACGGAAAATCTGGTCGTTGAAGGGAAGGGCAGTGGCTTCTAGGAATTCCGGTCTCTATGACAGCAATGTTGCAGTCGCCTTTCTGTGGCCATTGAAATGGCTTTTTGGGACGCTATTGCTATATGTCATGCTTGGGCTCATCGCCCTCACCGCGTCTTTCCTGTTTGCCAAATATCAATGGCTGGATCCTGTGCAAGCTGCCGACGCTTTGTTCCAGTCGGAAACCGCACGCATCAAAGAGCTTATACGGCCAGGAAGCCACGCCGCCGGCCTTTCCACACTTACCGAGCACACCCAACAGTGGACTTACTGGCTTTTTTTCAAGGCGACATCACTCCATGAAGCCACCTATGCCTATTTCTCCGGGTATCTGGTCAACGAGGTTGACCGGATGTACCTCAGCCAGTTTGTAGCGCGCAATGCACGGGAAATCTACCTGGCTATGAACGTGATTCAGGTCTACGGGATCAGGATTGGCTTGGCACTGGCTGCGACCCCTTTGTTTTTCCTGTTGTATGTCTTGGCTGGCGTAGACGGCCTGACCGAGCGTTATATCCGCCGCGCGTGCGCAGGACGCGAATCGGCGGATCTGCACAAAATTGGGCGCCTCGCGAAGCTGATGTTCTTCGCATCCGGGTTCACGCTATATCTCTGCCTGCCGGTTGCAATGAGCCCGTTCTGGGTCATTGCACCATTAGCGTTGGTTTTTGCGGTGTCCACACGGGTTCAGTGGCAGTTTTACAAAAAATATTTTTGAGAGGATCGGGGGTGAATGTTGACAAGTCGAAATAATTTGTGTCTGATGATGGCCTAGTAGGGTCAGGGATGTGGCCAGACGAGTCTACTTGAGCAATGCGAAGCGCCCCTTAGGGGCTTTATCAAGACCCGATAATATGCACATAATGGGCGGTTAAAACAAAGACCACAGCAAAAAATGACCCGCCAAGGCGGGTTTTTTTTCGGCTGCTGAACTCGCCCAAATCCGCAGGAAACGCAGCAGCCGCGCCAGTAAAAGCACCTGGCACGCCCGCCGCTTTTCTTTCCTGCTCTGGCATCACCAAACTACGGCGTCTAGCTTTTTTGTAGTTCCTGTTTTTTTCCTTTCCACAGAAATTTCCGCGACCCCCTCAGAAGGGCGAGGGGGCGGCGCGGAAATTTCTACCACGTGAAAAGGAAAAAACCATGAACCACTCTTTAAAAAACCCAGACGCTCATCGCCGCTTGGCTAGAGGGGCCAACGCTGGTGTATGGTTTCGTGGTCTTGGTAGGCGTTACATGGGAGGCGATGAGTTCGAGAACCGCCAGATGTGGCTGGATTTCAAGGACGCTGTAGGGCCGGCGCTAGAGGCACTGGCCAGCGTGGTGATGGAGCGCAGGAAGGCGTTTAAAGCATGGCTGAAGGCATTTCGGATGCCGGCGCCGGTAGAACTTCCTTCGTTGCTGCAAATGCCGCTGCCGTTGTTTGTTGCGTGGTTTCCACTTGCGAAGGCGGCGGCGGCGGCGTGATAACGCTATTGTCGGCACATCAGGACAGAGCGGCCAGCAGGATCAGCCACCACCCAGTCATGACGGCCAAGAAGGCCAAGGCGCTCAAAAACAAGAGCGAGACATACCGTTGCAGCCTTTCGTACGAGATAAGCGGATGGCGGCGATTTTGGCGGGTTTTGGGGGACAAGGTAACGCTTGGGGAGGGTGCAAAAGGTGCCTTGGTCATAGTAGGGATTGAAGGTCTGTTTGGTGTCGTAGGATTGATAGAACCGTTTGCCGGCGTACCACCAGCGATCGACGACAGGGCTTTCGCGCTCAGCGCCATAACGAACGGTAGCGAAGTGGATCTTGGGGAAGGTGAGCTGATAGCCGGTAAACAGCTTGATGACCTTGGACAAAAGCGGGATGGCCAGGCGGTCGGCACGCTTGCAGGAAACAAGATGCTCGGTCAATGCCAGGCGGACTTGCTTGTCGATGATTTGCAAATCCTGAACGATCAAAAGCACGTCCCAGCCTTTCTTGCGGGCGTGAAGCATCCAATCAAGCATGGGCTGTCGGCCCTTGTCGGCATAGGCGCGGGTGTTGAGCCAGGTGCCGCACTCGTCGAGAACGAGTAGACCGTTTTTTTCCTCGTCGTAGGTGGTGTTACCCGACCCGAGCGCATCGAGCGCATCGGCTGTCGGGTAGTCGGGAAGGCGCTCAACGTAGGCCATCGAATCGCGCTTCTCGGCGAGGTGCTCCATCCAGATATCGAGGTTCGTGGCAACGCGGTTGCCACGGCGGAGGTAGTCATGGATGCGGCCAACGCAGACAAGGGTTTTGCCGCTGCCCAGCTTGCCGGTGATGACGTAGACGCTCATGTGATGTAGCTCAGGACTTTGATGTTTTCGACGTGCCAGTCATAGACAGCGCGCACGACGGTTGCGGAAATCACCACGGCGACACAAGCGGCGGTGTTGGATGGGACAAGCCATGACAATTCGCAGAGTCCAGGTGCGGCGACAAGGACGCCGTTTATAAGCCCTTTGATCGACATCCAGAAACCGAGGGTGAGCGCAGCGAGGGCGGTTAACGCGGCGGTGCCGATGGCAGCTTTTTTGGTCATCCACTGGCCGAAGAATCCAGCCAGCGAACCAAGGAGAGACGCGAGAAAGGCGATCATTATTTGCCACCTCCAAGACGGAAAAGAGAGAGGACATAGAGAGCAGTGAGCAGGCCTATGACCCACGAAAAAACGCCCTTGAATGTCTCCATCGGGCCGCACCAGTTGTAGGACGCTGTTTTGCCAAGAATGGTCATGGTCAAAGGCGCGCAGCCGCATTGAGCGGGGAGAAATCCGCCGATGGAAAAATCATCCTCGATGACTGCAGACTTAGACACCTCGGCGCCGAACAGGGCGGCGAGGCCATCCATGGCAGTGTCGAGGGCGGATTTTTGATCGCCGAGGGAGGAATCTACGTCCTTGGGGCTGAGCGCATCCTTGATGGCGGCCGTATCGGTTTTGATGCCGGTGAGGGTGCCTTCGGTTGCCAGTCCCGCTTTGTCGAAATTGACGTTAACCGGGGTTGTAGAAGTACCGGCCTGGGTGCCGGTGCCAGGTGCTACTCCAGATCCTTGGCCGGTGACCTTGGAAGCGCCAGACGCATCAGGAGCGGACAGGGTAGTCGTATTGGTTTCGGTGGTGTTGTTGCCATTGTTGGGGCGACTCTCGTTGACCGTAGAAGATCCATCCGGGTTGATCTGGATGGACTTGCTGGAGCCGTCCGGCTTGTTGGACGTGATGATGTTCGGCTGCACGGCAGTCGTAGCAGGGATCTTGCCGGATGCGCAATCAGGATCGCGGGGATCGACAGCAAAGCTGTTGCCAGTGCGTTTGATACCGCACCTGTCATCTGGAGGTTTCTGGACTGCGGACTCGTCGGTCTTGACACAGGAGCCATTGGATACGCTATAGCCCGATGGACACGAGCTAACAAAAAGCACGGTCGAGTAACCCACATAGCCATCGGAAAAACGAACCGACTTACAGACACCAGAGATCGTTCCATCAGGAAAGGTAGAAGGAGGCTCAGGAATCCAGGTGTATTGGTTAACAGAGTTAGTTTCGTTGGCGCAGGCAGCGTCAGGACTGTCATACAAGGGACTGGAAACGGTTTTGCGGAATTTGCCAGAAAGGGGAAGGGTGTCAGGCGCAACAGGCTCAACAGATCCGGGCGGAGCAGGCTTCCAGCCCGGCGGCACAGGCAAAACGGCCGCGGGAGAGAGCTGAACATCAAGATTAGAAGACTGATTGGATGCGGGATCGAGAGCGAACGTCAGACCTGCGACAGCAGCACCAATGGCGACGGTACCGAGCGCAGCCGGAGCGCCGAAAACGAGAGCGAGACCAGCACCAGCCCCACCGACAGCAGCGACGATACCGGCCGTGCCGAAATCATAGGCGTGGGCAGAAGGTGCGGCCAGAAAAAAAAGCAGAGCAGTAAGGGAAGCGATTTTTTTCAAGAGACACCCCGAATAGAGAAAAGAAACGTCCTCCCCCCACTCCCCCGCTGGCGCGTGGTCGGGGGGGAGGACGTTTTGTTACACAGCGCGGCCGAGCATCTTCTTCACGAGGCGGATACCCAAGATGATCAGCATGATCGAGACGACCGCGCCAGTTGCCAGGCCGCCCAGAGTTGCGGCGTCCGCCTCCAGCGCGGTGATGCCAGCGGAGACGGCACCATCGACAGCGGCCTCAGCCGGAGCGGGATTGAACAGGGAAGCAAGCGCGACGGAACCGGCGACGGCAAGCGTTTGAGCGCCAGCCTTGACCTTTTGCACACCAGCACGGGTTTTTTGATACGCGGTTTTGATCCAAGCAAACATTTCAGACTCCTTAGATTTTGCTGGCTAGGCGAAGGTTGAGCCGTTGCCGGTTGCCGTCCGGTTTACGGTTTTTTCCCCGGAGGGAAAGGAAGTCAAATCAGGTCGAGGAACTGGCGAACTGCCTTGATACCTCGACCGATAAACCAGCCGATGCCGAACGCGGACAGCAATGCGCCAATGAATTCGGCTTCGGTCATGAGAGCAATCCCGCAATTAAGCCGATGCCGAACATGACAGCGATGCCGACAAGCTGGACGGTGGTGACAGTATCCATCAAGACAGAATCCAGAGAGCGGCAAGGCCGATGCCGAAAATGAACCATGCGATATTGCGAAGATCGCGGGCAATCGAAGAGGGAGAGGGATTCATGATCTTGGCCCATTGCTTGACCATGAGAGGGTGGCAGTACATCACGCGGCCCCATTGCAGGACGAAGCCAGGTCAAACAGCCAGAGCGCCAGGTCAGGCGGTGTTTTTTCGCGCTCCGTGCGGCCCATAAGCTCAATGCGGCCAGATGCAACGCCCAGGTGAAACGGGACAGCAGGCAAGCCAGGTGCGCCAACGATATAGAGCCAGGTCGATTTCGGCGCACGATGGCCGAACCACGATTGGCTGATTGGGTAGGTCAAGCCGCCGAACGAATCACGACAGCCAGGTGCAGGCAGACCAGCAGCCGGCCACAGAGTCGAGCAGGCGGGATGTTCCAAGACGCCACCGACGCGGCGAACCTGATCGACAGCGAAGAAGGCCAGCTCGGTTTCGGTTTTCTGATGCTTTGAAAGATGACGAAGACGACCCCAAGCACGGCACGGAGGATGCGCGACAACCGGCAAGGAACCGGCATAGGTCAGGGCGTCCCGGTCTTCGTCGTAAACGTCAGCCAGGTCAAACGCCTTATAGGGGCTGGTTCGATGGGCAAAAAGAACGGCGGCGGTTTTCATCACGCGACCCTCCGGATGTCGTCCCAATTGGCAACAGGCCGGGCCAGGTCAAAGCGAACACGAGGGAAGGGAATGACGATTGCATCGCGGAGGTGCTGATCACTGATGCCGGCGCGACGAAGCAAGGTTTGATGATGAGTGAAGGTGCGACGGCTCATGCTGTCCTTCGTCACTTCGTAACCATCAGCACGGATGTTGCGATAGGTCGAGAATGCCGCACGGGCTTGGTTCTCACTGCATTCATTGGCCGTCATGATGGCCTTCAAGATATGGTCTCGTTCCATGTTCTTTACCTCGATTCCGTCTGCGATGAGCGGGACAAAAAAGTCATTATGCAAGGCGATCAACGCCTCTTCATTCAGGTCTTGCCAGCGCTTGCCAGCTTCTTCAAGGCGGCGAAACCATTTCGCGCCGCGTGTGTGTTCCAGGCGGATTACTTGGTCGAGTAGGCCGACGTTTTCCGGGAGGGTTTGAAGCTTGTTCTTTTTCCAGAGGTGCTGGACTTGCGGGCCTTTGTGGTAGGCCTTGCCTTTGCTGAGGTCCGAGCCGGGGTTCCAATAGACGGTATCGCCGCCACGGTTATGCGAGCTTGGGCGGCGGCGTGCGCCCGCTGAGACGAGCAGTTGAGCGAGTGCGTGCTTGACGGATGCCGCATCGGGCAGCGCGTAATTGGCGGTAACGTCGATCCGCCGGCATTGCCAATGATAGACATCAGGTAGCAGGAGTTGCAGACAGCGGCTTGCATGGTCAATGAGCACCTTTGCGCAGTGATTGATGTCGAGGCTACCCCAGACGTTGAAGCCGTGTTCTAGGCTGGCCGGGCTGGCACCGATGACCAGCACATCGGTTTTGCCGTCGCCGGTCAGTTGCCAGTAGAGACCTGGAGAATCGGAGCGCAAGGCGTCAATGTCGAGGGTGCGCTTAATCCAAACAACTTCGCCAGACGAATCGCATGAAACGATATGTCCCGAGAAGGCGGCCACCCGCGCATACAACGCGGGGTGGCTTTGGGCACTGATAGGAAGGCGCATGGTTAGCCAGTCGATCAGGTAAGGTGAGCAACCCATTGCTCAAAGTCCGGGTATTACAGTAGACCCGGACTTTTAAGCCGCCGCCTTGTTGACCGCCTGCGCGGGCAGCTTGAAAAGCTTCAAACGACCGATGGACAGGCCGCCGTACTGGCCAACGATCAGGCTGGATGCGTCGATGGTGTAACGGCCTGTGTCGTACGGAAAAGCATTGGGTTCGAGGGTGATGTCGATAGGGATGAGACTGATTTCGCCGGTGATGGTGTCGGCCTGGTGCAGGTGGCCACGCTGGGTGATGATTTCGTAAGGTTTGCCGGTGGCTTTGGCGGTGCCGCGCTTGATGGCGGTCTTTTGGCTGTTCACGTCGATGGTGATTTGCATGGTAGCTCCTGGTGGTTAGATAGTCGTAAGTCACGACAAGCGAACCATAGTCGTAAGTCACGACATTTTGCAAGTCATTTTTTACGACTATCATTCGCTCCCACAGGAGGTGTCGCATGATCACCACAGATTTGCTTGATGCAGTAATGAAAAAAACAGGCGCAACCAGCGACTACAAGCTAGCGCAAGTACTTGATTTTACTAAACAAAAAGTATCAGACCTGAGAGCAGGAAGAAACAAACCCGACCCTTACGAATGCGCAAAGATCGCAGAAGTCCTAGACCGCGATCCATTGGAAGTAATCGCTCAAGTTGAGGCTAAAGCGGCCAGATCGGAGAAGAAGCGCGAGTATTGGCGCCGTTTTTTTTCTGGCATGAAGCGCAGAGCGCACGTCGCCGTGTTGTCAGTGACATGCGGTTTTTTCGCCGGCGCGCTGCCGGGTGGACACGCTGAGGCCGGGCCGGTGGCGACTTCGCATAATGTATATTATGTTAAATAATGTACTTGAATGGTTACGCGCCTGGCTTGCTGTTGTCGGGGCAACGGAACTTCGGTAACCAGGGTTTCCCCGGCCGCCTCTCGTCTCCCTACCGAGCAAGCGACACTCAACCAGTTGGGAATTAGGCTGCCAACCATTCAGCCGACAGCGACACCGGAATTCCGTTGTGCCGACAACGCCCTCCGCCTACTACCTCATACAGAATCTCAAGTATCTCGCGTCGCGAAGTTCGCCGCGCATGCGCGCCGTCAGGTGCTCGACTTCGGCCGCCAAAGAAATTGGCCGTCGCGGGAACACGGATTCAGATATGAGCTAAAAACGAAGTGTCCCTGAACCCATCACGACGGAGTCACACATGAAAATCCAAGCAGCGGTCACACATGCCCAGGGTCAGCCTTTTTCCATCGAAGACGTGACCCTGTCGGGGCCCAAGGCGAACGAGGTGCGGGTCAGGATTGTCGCCACGGGGGTCTGTCATACCGATGCGGTGGGGCGCGACCTGGGCGTGTCGCCCTACCCCATCGTGCTGGGCCATGAGGGGGCCGGCATCATCGAGCAGGTCGGCGAGAACGTCACCCGTCTGCTGCCCGGCGACCACGTGGTGATGTCCTTTGCACACTGCGGCCAATGCGACAACTGCCTCACCGGGCATCCGACCGTATGCGCGACCTTCAATGAGCTGAATTTCGGCGGACGCATGGACGATCACACCTGCCGTCTGCACCAGGGCGACGCCGATGTGCACACTTTCTTCGGCCAATCCTCCTTTGGCACGTACGCCATCGCCCACGAGCGCAACGTGATCAAGGTCGACAAGGACGTAGACCTGGCGCTGCTCGGGCCGCTGGGGTGCGGCATCCAGACCGGCGCCGGTACGGTGCTCAACCGTCTCAAGCCCGCGTTCGGCACCTCCATCGCCGTGTACGGCTGTGGCGCAGTCGGGCTCAGCGCGATCATGGCGGCGAAAATCGCCGGTTGCCCGCAGATCTTCGCCGTGGATGTGCATGACAACCGCCTGCAGCTGGCCCGCGAACTGGGTGCGACGCATGCGCTGAATGGCCGGAACGTCGACGTGGTCAGGGAGATCAAGGCCGCCGCCAACGGCGGTACGCACTATGCCGTGGAGACCACGGGGGTGCCGCCGGTCGTGCGTCAGTGCCTGAATGCACTGCGCCCGCTGGGGCAGGCGGCGATCGTCGGCGTGACCCCGGAAATGAGCATCGACGTGCATAACGACCTGATGGCGGAAGGCAAGAGCATGATCGGCGTGATCGAGGGCGATTCGGTGCCGCGGGTATTCATTCCCCAGTTGATCGAGTTCTACAAGGCGGGCCGATTCCCCTTCGACCGGCTGATCAAGTTCTACGATTTCAGCGAGATCAACCAGGCCTTCGAAGACTCCAGGTCGGGGGCCACCGTCAAGCCGGTTCTCAAGCTGGTCTGAACGCCCGCGCACTGCACGGAGCGGGTCAGGAACAACTGGCATTGCTCGCGGGGACGGCTATGCTCAAGTTCAAGACGCCGGACCGGATGGATTCTTCGTCATACCTTGTGCAGGGTCGCTGGTCCGGTCGGGCGTTGGTTTGGATACATAGCGGAGAACCTCCATGAGCAGCCCAGCCGCCTATCAGAACCTCGAATTGCTGCCGATCGCCGGCCAATGGCGCAAAGGCACCTCGGGCCGCGTCCTGGATGTTGCCGACCCTTTCACCGGGGGCACCTTGCTGAGCCTGCCGATGGCCAGCCGCGAGGATCTGGACGAGGCCTATCGTGGCGCGTACGCCGCCCAGCCCGCATGGGCGGCCATGGGCCCGACTGCGCGTGGCGACGTCATGCAGCGGGCGGTGGCCCTTTTCGACGCGCGCAAGGATGAAATCACCGGCTGGCTGGTCCGCGAGGCGGGCAGCACCCGGATCAAGGCGGAAATCGAATGGGCTTCGGCGCGGGCCATCACGCAGGAGGCGGCGAGCCTGCCGGGGCGGATGCACGGACGCATTCTGCCTTCCGACGTGCCGGGCAAGGAAAGCCGGGTATACCGCCAGCCGCTGGGCGTGGTCGGGGTGATCAGCCCGTGGAACTTTCCGCTGCACCTCAGCGCCCGTTCGGTAGCCCCGGCGCTGGCGCTGGGCAATGCCGTGGTCATCAAGCCGGCCAGCGACACCCCGGTGAGCGGTGGCCTGTTGCTGGCGCGTCTGTTCGAGGAGGCGGGCTTGCCTGCCGGCGTGCTCAGTGTGGTGGTCGGTGCCGGTTCCGACATCGGCGATGCCTTCGTCGAACACCCCATTCCGTCCTTCGTGTCGTTCACCGGCTCCACCACGGTCGGTCGCAACATCGGCCGCATTGCCAGCAGCGGCGAGCATCTCAAACACGTTGCCCTGGAGCTGGGCGGCAACAGCCCGTTCGTGGTCCTGGCCGATGCCGACGTCGAGGCGGCCGTCGATGCCGCGGTGGTCGGCAAGTTCCTGCACCAGGGCCAGATCTGCATGGCGATCAACCGCATCATCGTGGAGGCTCCGCTGGTGGAGGCGTTCACCCAACGCTTCGTCGAGCGGGTCAAGGCCTTGCCCTGCGGCGATCCGGGCAAACCGGAAACGGTCATCGGGCCGGTGATCAACGACCGGCAGCTGGCCGGCCTGAAGGACAAGATCGCCAGGGCCAGGCAAGAAGGCGCGCGCGTGCTGCTGGGTGGCGAGCCGCAAGGCAATGTCATGCCGCCGCATGTGTTCGGCGATGTCACTGCGGAGATGGGCATCGCCAGGGAGGAGATTTTCGGTCCGCTGGTGGGCATTCAATCGGCCCGCGATGCCGAACATGCGCTGGAGCTGGCCAACCGCAGCGAGTATGGATTGTCCAGTGCGGTCTTTACCCGCGATCTCTCCCGTGGCGTGCAATTTGCCCAGCGCCTTCGCGCGGGCATGACTCACGTCAACGATATGCCCGTCAACGACGAGGCGAACGCGCCCTTCGGTGGCGAGAAGAATTCGGGCATCGGTCGCTTCAATGGCGATTGGGCGATCGAGGAATTCACCACCGACCATTGGATCACGGTGCAGAGCGCGCCGCGCGCGTATCCGTTCTGAGCCGGGAGCCGGCCATTGCGGCTGAATGAACGAGGCGATCGTTGAAAAGCATCACCCGTCGCCTTGCCATCACGGATCGATACAAAGGAGCATGCCATGTTGTTTTTCTTGCGTAGTGCGATCGCGAAGCGGATGTTCGCTGCCTGCGTGGCTCTGCCGCTGGCAGGGCTGGGCGCCGCCGCTCAGGCCGAAAGCCAGTGGGGTAGCGGCCAGAACCTGTACAACAAGCTGTGTGGCTATTGCCACAAAGCCGAGGTCGGCGTCGGTCCGCTGCTGGAAGGCCGCGGCCTGCCGGAGGCCTACGTCAAGGCCATCGTGCGCAGCGGCTTCAATGCCATGCCGGCCTTCCCCGCCTCCTACGTCGATGATGAGTCCATCGCCCTGCTGGTCAAGTACCTGTCGACCCTCCCGGCGCCGGCCGCTCAGCCTTGAGGAGCCTGCCATGAGCGTCGATCGTCGTTTCGTTCTCAAAAGCATGGTCCTTGGCGGTGCCGCCGGCGTGGTGTTGAGCCGGTCGCTACCGGTACTGGGAGCCCCTCTTTCGCGCAGCGCTATCCGCCCGGCATTGGCGCTGGTCGGCAGCGGCGTGGCTGAAGCGGCTTTTCTGCAGGGTGCCAGGGCGGCTGTCGGCACGCAGCTGCAGGTGCTGCAGATGGACCCCGGCCTGGGCTTCATGCTGGATTTCGAGCAGCGGTTGCGCGCGGGCCGGTCGCTGCGGGTCATCGGTCTGCTGGACGATGCCGCGGCGACGCTGGTGCTGGATCTGGCGCGCAGCGCCGGCGCCCGCATCCCCTGGCTGGGGCACCACACCGGCGAGGCCGGTTCGACCCGCCATCGTCTGCTGAATACCGATCTTGCCGAAGGTTGCGCACGGCAGCTCAGCCGCCATCTGCATGCCTGCGGCGCCGGTTTCACCCTGGACGAGGAGCGCCAGGGCAGCGCGGCCCCGGCCCGGCAGCTGGCGGGGCCAGCCCGCAACGGCGCGGGTTCTGCGCAGTGGGCAGCCGGTGTCGGCTATCTGCTTGCCACGCTGGGCACGCGCCCGACCATGATGCCGCGGGTTTCCGTGCAGGGCACGCTGCCCAGCGGCAGTTTCGTTTCCTTTTCGATCGAGGTCTGAGGGAGTCTGATCCATGTCTGAACAGATGAATGGCGTACTGCCCAGGGGCGTGACGCAGAAAAAATTCAACGCGGCAGTGGAAAAATTTCGCGCCCTGCTGGGGGAGGGGAACGTACTGCTCAAGGCCGAGCAGCTGATTCCCTACAACAAAATCATGATGTCGGTGGAGAATGCCGCCCATGCCCCCTCGGCGGTGCTGACCGCCACCACGGTCGAGCAGGTGCAAGGCATCGTGAAAATCTGCAATCAGTACCGGATTCCGATCTGGACCATCTCCACCGGGCGCAACTTCGGTTACGGCACGGCGGCCCCGGTGCAGCGCGGACAGGTCATTCTCGACCTGAAGAAGATGAACAGGATCATCAAGATCGACCCGGACATGTGCACGGCGCTGGTCGAGCCGGGGGTGACTTTCCAGCAGTTGTACGACTACATCGAAGAAAACAAGCTGCCGCTGATGCTGTCCTTCTCCGCTCCTTCGGCGATTGCTGGCCCGCTGGGCAACACCATGGACCGCGGCGTGGGCTATACCCCCTACGGCGAGCACTTCATGATGCAGTGCGGCATGGAGGTGGTGCTGGCCAACGGCGACATCTATCGCACCGGCATGGGCGGCGTCAAAGGCAGCAACACCTGGCAGATCTTCAAGTGGGGCTATGGCCCGACGCTGGACGGCATGTTCACGCAGGCCAACTACGGCATCACCACCAAGATGGGCTTCTGGCTGATGCCCAGGCCGCCGGTGTTCAAGCCGTTCGAAGTCATCTTCGAGAACGAGGCGGATATCGTCGAGATCGTCGACATCTTGCGCCCGCTGCGCATGGCCCAGATCATTCCCAACTCGGTGGTGATCGCCAATATCCTGTGGGA
>NZ_MKUG01000145.1 GCF_001897685.1 Thiobacillus sp. 65-1402 | reverse complement strand
TCAGGTGGTCTGCCTGCGGATGGGCGCGCCGGGCCGACGGCGCGTGTTCCCATTGCAGCAGGCGTTGCGAACGCTGGCCCGGCGGCGTGCGCACGAGGGTCTCCTGCAGCCACTCATCGAATGCCTCCGATGCCGTCTTGGCCTGCTCGCCGAACTCCCGCAGATTGTGATAGCTCAAGCCGCTGCCGACGATCAATATGCCTTCGTCGCGCAGGGGCGCGAGCGCCCGGCCTGCAGCAAGATGGGTTTGCGGGTCGTAGCCGGTCTTCAGCGATAGCTGCACGACGGGGACGTCGGCTTCCGGATACATCACGGCCATCGGGGTGAAGCAGCCGTGATCGAAGCCGCGGTTCGCATCGAGCCGGGCGCCGAGCCCCGCCGCTTCGAGCAGGCCCTTCACGCGGCCGGCCAGTTCGGGCGAGCCGGGCGCGTCGTAGCGGACATGGTAGGTGTGCTCCGGAAATCCGTAATAGTCGTAGACCATGGGCGGGCGCGGGCTCGCCATCACGGCGAATTCGCTCGCCTCCCAGTGGCCCGACACCATCAGGACCGCGCGCGGCTTGGCGCCGAGTTCCCGCGCCAGCGCCTGCAGCGACGCTTCGAGCAGGCGATAGTGCGCGCGGAACTCGCCCGTTAGATACGGCCACGGGCCGCCGCCGTGGGACAGGAAGTAGCTGGGCAGTCGTTTCATGTCGAACTCCTTTCGGCACAGGATGGGGGCCGCATTCGCGACGGCGCGCATGTGCGGGGCGCACCGGCATGAGCCGGGCACGACGGCGCTGGCGAGGACCGAACTTACTGCCAGCCGCCGCCCAGCGCCTTGTACAGCGCCACGCGATTCGCGGCCTCGGACAGGCGCACGCCAATCAGATCCAGTTCGGCGCCGTAGAGTGCACGCTGCGCGTCGAGCAGTCCGAGGTAGCTGTCGACGCCGCCCTTGTAGCGCGCTTCCGACAGGCGAAAGCCGGCTGCGGTGGCCTCGACCAGGCGCCGCCGCGCGTCGAGCTGCTCGGCGAGGGTGGCGCGTTCGGCGAGGGCATCGGCCACTTCGCGGAACGCGCTCTGGATGGCCTTCTCGTACTGGGCGACGTTGATGTCGCGCTGCACCGTGGAGACGTCCAGGTTCGCCTGCAGCCGGCCGGCCTCGAAAATCGGGATGCGGATCTGCGGCACGAAGCTCCAGGTGCCGGAACCGCTGCCGAACAGTCCGTCCAGCGTGTTGCTTGCGCTGCCGCCCGCGGCGGTCAGCGTGATGCGTGGAAAGAAGGCTGCGCGGGCGGCGCCGATGCTGGCATTGGCCGCACGCAGCGCGCGTTCGGCCTGCAGGATATCGGGGCGGCGGGCGAGCACGTCGGAAGGGATGCCGGCCGGCAATTCGGCTACCGCGCTGACACTGTCGGTGAGCGTGGCGGGCAGCAGTTCGGCGGGCACCGGGGCGCCGGCGACGAGTGCGAGCGCGTTCTCGTCCTGCGCGACGAAGGTGCGGTAACGCGCAACGTCGGCGCGGGCGCTTTCCAGTAGCGTCTGTGACTGGTGCAGATCGAGCGCCGAGACCGCGCCGGCTTCGAAGCTGCGGCGGGTCAGATCGTAGGATTTTTGCCGAGTTTCATAGGTGCTGCGCGCCAGCGCCTGGCGCTCGCGGTCGGCAGCGAGGATCAGCCAGGCGTTGGCGACTTCCGCCACCAGGCTGATCTGCGCACTGCGGCGCGCTTCCTCGGTGCCAAGGTAAAGCTCCAGCGCCTGCGCATTGAGGCTGCGAATGCGGCCGAAGAAATCCAGTTCGTAGGCAGCAAAGCCTATCGTGGCGCTGTACTGGCGGGTGACGTCGGCCTCGCCGCCGGAGGTCAGATCGCCTGGCAGACGCTGTGCGTTCTGGCTGCCGCTGGCGCCGATCGCAGGGAACAGGTCGGCGCGCTGGATGCGGTACTGCGCGCGCGCCTTCTCGATGTTGAGCGCGGCGACCCGCAGATCGCGGTTGTTGGCGAGTGCCAGCGCGATCACCTCGCGCAGGCGGGCATCGGCGAAGTAATCGCGCCAGGCGATGGCATCGGCCGCCGGCGTTGCCGCCGCAGCCTGCGCGGCGTCAGGAAAGCTTGCCGGCACCGGCGCCGCGGGCCGCTGGTAATCCGGGATCAGGCTGCAGGCGCTCGCCAGGGCGGCGGCGAGGGCGACGGTCAGGGTGCGTAACGGGAACATCATTCGGCCTCCAGCGGGGCGGCAGCGGGGGCGGCGCCCGCCGCCTGCGGCTTGTCCTTGAATATCCGCTTGATCACCACGTAGAACAGCGGGATGAAGAAGAGACCGAGCAGGGTGCCGGCGATGGTGCCGCCGAGCACTCCGGTGCCGATCGCGTTCTGGCTGCCCGAGCCGGCGCCGGTGGCGATCGCCAGCGGCAGCACGCCGAGGCCGAAGGCGAGCGAGGTCATCAGGATCGGGCGCAGCCGCATGCGTACCGCCTCCAGCGTTGCCGCGATCAGATCCTTGCCTTCCTGTTCCATCTGCGCCTTGGCGAATTCCACGATCAGGATGGCGTTCTTCGACGACAGGCCGATGGTGGCCAGCAGGCCGACCTGGAAATAGACGTCGTTCGACAGGCCGCGCCCGGTCGCGGCGAGCAGCGCGCCGAGCACGCCGAGCGGCACCACCAGCATCACCGCAAACGGCACCGACCAGCTTTCATAGAGCGCCGCCAGGCACAGGAACACCACCAGCAGCGACAGCGCATACAGCGCCGGTGCCTGCGAGCCGCTGCGCCGCTCCTCGAACGAGGTGCCGGTCCATTCGTAGCCGATGCCGGGCGGCAGCTTGGCGATGAGTTCCTCGACGACCGCCATAGCCTCGCCCGACGACAGGCCGGGCGCGGCCTGGCCCTGCAGCTCGACCGACGGCTGGCCGTTGTAGCGCTCCAGCCGCGGCGAGCCGTAGGTCCAGTGCGCGGTCGTGAACGCCGACAGCGGCACCATGTCGCCCTGCTTGTTGCGCACGTACCATTTGGCCAGATCCTCCGGCTTCATGCGCGCCTCGGCGTCGGCCTGCAGATACACCTTCTTGATGCGGCCGCGGTCGATGAAGTCGTTGACGTAGGTGCCGCCCCAGGCGGTGGCGAGGGTGTCGTTGATGTCCGCCACCGCCACGCCGAGCGCGCCCGCCTTGGCATGGTCGATGTCGAGCTGGTATTCGGCGACATCGTCCTGGCCGTTCGGACGCACGCCCACCAGGCGCTTGTCCTGCGCCGCCATGCCGAGGAACTGGTTGCGCGCCGCGATCAGCGCGTCGTGGCCGAGGCCGGCGCGATCCTGCAGCTGGACGTTGAATCCGCTCGCGGTGCCGAGTTCGATCACCGCCGGCGGCACGAAGGCGAACACCATCGCTTCGCGGATTTGCGAGAACGCAGCCATCGCGCGGCCGGCGACCGATTTCACGTCCTGCCCCGGCTCATGGCGTTCGTCCCAGTCCTTCATGCCGACGAAGCCGAGGCCCATGTTCTGGCCGCTGCCGCCGAAGCTGAAGCCGGCTGCGGTGAAGATCGACTTTACGTTGTCCTTCTCGTTGACGAGGAAATGATGCTCGACTTTCTTCAGCACCTCGACGGTGCGCTCCTGGGTCGCACCGGCCGGCAGCATGATCTGGGTGAACATCACGCCCTGGTCCTCCTCCGGCAGGAAGGAAGTCGGCATGCGCATGAACAGCAGCGCCAGCACGCCGATGATCGCGGCGTAGATCGCCAGGAAACGGAAGCTGCGCTGCAGGATCTTGCCGACAGCCGATTCGTAGCGCGCGGTGTTGCGGGCGAACGCGCGGTTGAACCAGTGGAAGAAGCCGGCGAACCAGCCCCCCTCGCCGTGCCCATGGCCCTTTTCGATCGGCTTCAGCATGGTTGCGCACAGCGCCGGCGTGAACACGATCGCCACCAGAACCGACAGCCCCATCGCCGCCGCGATGGTGATCGAGAACTGGCGGTAGATGACGCCGGTGGAGCCGCCGAAGAAGGCCATCGGAATGAACACGGCCGACAGCACCAGGCCGATGCCGACCAGCGCGCCGGTGATCTGGCGCATCGATTTCCTGGTCGCCTCCTTCGGCGACAGGCCTTCCTCGCTCATCACGCGCTCGACGTTCTCGACCACCACGATGGCGTCGTCGACCAGCAGGCCGATGGCCAGCACCAGGCCGAACATGGTCAGGGTGTTGATCGTGAAGCCGAACGCCGCCATCACGCCGAAGGTGCCGAGCAGCACCACCGGCACCGCGATGGTCGGAATGACGGTGGCGCGGAAGTTCTGCAGGAACAGATACATCACCAGGAACACCAGCAGAATCGCTTCGGCCAGCGTCTGCACCACGCCCATGATGGAGAGTTTGACGAAGGGCGTGGTGTCGTAAGGCACCACGACCTCGATGCCGGCGGGGAAGTAGGGCTTCATCTGCTCGACCTTGGCGCGCACCGCATCCGCCGTTTCGAGCGCGTTGGCGCCGGCGGCGAGCTTGATGCCGATGCCGGAGGCGGGCTGGCCGTTGTAGCGGCCGACGATGCCGTAGTTCTCGGCGCCGATCTGGACGCGGGCGACGTCCTTGAGGCGCACTTCGCCGCCCTGCGTCGAACTGCGCAGCAGAATCTGCTCGAACTGCTCCACCGTCTGCAGCCGGCTCTGCGCCGTGACCGAGGCCGTGAAGCCCTGGCCCTTGACCGCCGGCGTGCCGCCGAGCTGGCCGGCCGAGACCTGGGCGTTCTGCGCCCGCAGCGCGGCCTGCACGTCGGCCGGGGTGAGCTTGAAATTGGTCAGCTTGGCCGGGTCGAGCCAGATGCGCATGGCGTACTGGGCGCCGAACACCTGCACCTCGCCGACGCCGGTCACCCGCGACAGCGGATCCTGTACCGTGGCGGTGAGGAAGTCGGCGAGATCCTCCCGGCTCAGGCTGCCGTCCTTGGCGACGAAGCCGAGCACCATGAGGAAGTTGCGCGTCGATTTCGCCACCTGCACACCCTGCTGCTGCACCGCCAGCGGCAGCAGCGGCAGGCCGATCTGCAGCTTGTTCTGCACCTGCACCTGGGCGATGTCGGGGTCGGTGCCGGCGTCGAAGGTCAGCGTGGTCGTGGCGCGGCCATAGGAGTCGGACGACGAGCTCATGTAGAGCAGGTTGTCCAGCCCGGTCATCTTCTGCTCGATGATCTGGGTAACGGAGTCTTCCACCGTCTTCGCCGAGGCGCCGGGATAGAAGGCGTTGATGGCGACGGTGGGCGGCGCGATGGCCGGATACTGCGATACCGGCAGCGTCAGGATGGACAGCCCGCCGGCGAGCATGATGACGATGGCGATGACCCACGCGAAGATGGGCCGGTCGATGAAAAAGCGGGCCATGGTCCGTTACCTCACTTCGCCGCTGCCGCTGCGGGCGCCGCTGCAGCGGCGGCTTCCTGTGCCTGCACCGGTGCGCCCGGTTTCACCTTCTGCAAGCCTTCGACGATGACGCGGTCGCCGGCAGCCAGGCCCCCGGTCACCACCCATTTGTCGCCGATCGATTGCTCCGCCTTGACGCTGCGCGCCTCGACCTTGGCCTCGCCGTTCACCACCATCACCTGCGCCTCGCCGCGCGGCGTGCGGCTGACCGCCGCGTGCGGCACCAGCACGGCATCGCGGTTCACGCCCTGCGTCAGCCGCGCGCGCACATACATGCCGGGCAGCAGTTCGCCCCTGGGGTTGGGGAACACCGCGCGCAGCGTCACGCTGCCAGTGGCCTGGTCGACCGTCACCTCGGAGAACGCCAACCTGCCTGCGGCGCCGTAGAGGCTGCCGTCTTCCAGCACCAGCTGTACCGGCACCGTGCCGCCCCCCGAGCGCTGCAGCCTGCCGGAATCGAGGCTGCGCTTCAGGCCCAGCAGCTCGGCGCTGGATTGTGTCAGGTCGACATAGATAGGATCGAGTTGTTGCACGGTGGCAAGCGCCGCGGCCTGGTTCGCGGTGACCAGCGCGCCCGCGGTCACCGCCGAGCGCCCGATGCGGCCGGCGATGGGCGAAGTGACGCGGGTGAAATCGAGATCGACGCGCGCCTTGTCGAGCGCCGCCTTCGCCGCGCCCACTTCGGCTTGCGCCTGTTTCTGCGTGGCCTGCGTTTCGTCGTTGGCCTGGGCGCTCACCGCCTCGATCTTCACCAGTTCGGCGTAGCGCCCGGCTTTCAGCCGCGCCACCTCCAGATTCGCCTCGGCCCGCGCCAGATTGGCGCGGGCGCTGTCGTAGGCCGCCTGATACGTCGCCGGATCGATCCGGTACAGCACCTGGCCCGCCTTGACATCGCTGCCCTCCTTGAACAGGCGCTGCTTGACGATGCCGCTCACCTGCGGCCGCAATTCGGCCACCAGATAAGGCGACGTGCGCCCAGGCAGTTCGGCTGTCACCGGCACCGGTTCGGGCTGCACCGTCACCACCGTCACGGCAGGGGCTGCGGCAGCGGGGGCGGCGCCAGGTTCCGTCTTGCCGCCGCAGGCCGCAAGCAACAGGGCACTCAGCAGCACGAGGCCGGCCGGCTTGGACAGGAATAATCCTTGTTGGAGAGGGTTGAGGGCGGGCTCGGGACGGGTAGTCATCGGTCTTGGCCTTGGTGGACGTTGGATAGGATGGAGCGCATTCGTTCATTCGTGCTGCAGGGCCTGAAGCAGAGCGGCGAAACGGCGTGCCTGCATGATCTATGATCTTGGCATTGATAGCAGCTTCAACCGACAAAGCATATTGCATTATTATCTATCTAGCAAGATAATTAATCGTGTAACCGCTCCATCAGCAAACCTCCCGAAATGGCCGACAGAATCGCCAATCCTCTCGATATGCACCGCCAGCACTGGCCCGAATCCTACGATGCGCAGGTGCTGCCATTGGGGCTCGCCCTTACGCAGGCCTACACGGCGCAACATTCCCGTGCGACCAAGATCATGGCCGCCAACGGCTTGAGTCCGGCTGAATTCGATGTGCTGGCCAGTCTGCGCCGTACCCCGCCGCCCCATGCGCTGACGCCATCGGAGATTCAGCGCGCGGTGTTGATCACCTCCGGCGGGCTGACCAAGGTATTGCGGCAACTGGAAGCGCGGGGCCTGGTCACCCGCTCGATGCAGGATGCCGACCGCCGCGTCAAACCCGTCGCGCTCACCGCTCAGGCGATGCCCGTTCTGGAGAAGGCGATGTCGGAACTGCACGCGGTTATAGGCGACTGGATGCGCCGGTCGCTGACGGATGCCGAAACCCGCCGACTGGCCTCGCTACTCACCAAGCTGGTGAATGCGGCCCCTTCAAGCTGAGCGAACGGCGGCGGATCCTGCCGAACCGGTTGCCGGTCATTTGCCGGGCAACATCCTCTGATGTGGCGACGTAAAAAAAAGCCGGGGGTCTTCCCGGCTTTTTTACGACTGCGGCAAGCTTACTTGGCAGGGCAGGCCTGATCGCCGGGAATTTTCCCCGGCAGCCGCAGGAAGGCCTCGAATGGCCCCATCACGCCCATGGCTTCCATTTTCGGGCCGGTGAACTTGAGGCGGCCAAACATCATCGCCTTCATCGGGCCGTATTCGCCCGCACCCATTTCATTCCAGCGCTCGGTGGTGGCGTGCATGGTGTAGTCGACCGCGTGATCCATCTTGGCGTTCTGCACCGCGCCGCCGTAGACGCACATGGCTTTGCCGTCCTTGGGGACGATCTTCAGTTCCGTCTGGGTTGCCTCGCCGCAGTCGGTGCGGTACAGGTGAATGATCTTGTAGCCGCGCTCCTTGTCGTTCTTGATCCACTTGTCGCCCAGGCCGCCGGTCAGGGCAGCGTCCTTGTTCCAGGCGTCGCAAGCCTGCGCGGTCCACTCGGCGGACATCATGGCGGGTGCGGCGTGCGCAGCGGTGGCGAATACTGCCAGGGCGGCCAGTGCGATTGACGTGTATTTCATGGTACCTCCTCCTTTATTGATTGAATGTTGGGTTGCAACTTATTTGTATGTACGAAGAAGAAATTCTCCGAGGCTGCACGTTAATCATGCCGTGCAGGCTTGTCAATGCGGCCCGGCAGGCATGCCCGCCCGGTTGCCGCGCAAAGCCGGGGCCGTCCGCGTCGGCGCCCGATGCGGCGCAAGAATACGGTCGAGGAATGTAACGATGGCCCGCGTTTGAAGGCGGCTTTTATTTGTCGCCGGGCGCGAGGCTCTGCTCGACCAGCTGGATGCGTCTGGCAAGCCGGGCCTGTTCAGCGGTGTCGCCCCGGGCCGCGGCCTGTTTCTCCTGCAGCTTCAGGTAGGTCAGCAGGGGCTGCCGCCAGCCCTGGGCGGAAGCGGTTTCCGCGGCCAGCGCCAGCGTGGCGGCATCGGCTTCCCGGCGCATCACCAGCAGGCTGGCATCGAGCAGACGCGCCAGCGGATCCTCGATTCTGCCGAGCACCTCGTGCCGCTTGCCGGCTGCCGCGCTCACCAGGTCGCGGTGCTGGCTGGGCAGCTGGGCCGTTGCGACGGCTTCCCAGCGCAGGGTGACGAAATGGTAGTAAACCTGATCGGCGGCGTTGGGTTCGAGCGGCGCCAGTTCGGCATACTCGGTGCAGGCATCGTCGATCAGCATGGCGCGGCGGGTGGCGCAGCGCACCAGCCACAGGCGCGCCGTCTCGGCGACGCGGCCGGCGCCGCCGGTGGCGGCGACGGCCTGCTGGAAATAGCGCTCGGCCAGGCTGTTTTCGCCCCTCAGCGCATGCTTCTGGTAGCGTCCGATCAGGTCGGCTGCATCGGTTTTCCAGTCGGGCGGCGGCGGGCCGCCGCTGCCGCAGGCGGCGAGCGCGAGCAGGCTGGCGAGCGCGAGCAGGGTCTTCATGGCAGTTTCACCTCGGGATCGCGCGCGAACGGCCATTTCCTGTTGATCTCGTTGACCAGCGCGTTGGCCTTGCGCACCGCATCGTCGATCTCCGCGCGCAGTTTGGCGATATCCTGCGTGCCGTCCTTGAGGTTGGCGGAAATCGCCACCGCGTTCGTCATCAGGGCGTCGGCCTGCTTCAGGCTGGATTGGGCATCGTTCAGCATCAGCCGCACCTGGGCCAGCGATTCGCGCGTGTGCTCGGCCACGCCGCCGGGCGCAAACAGCCATTGATCGGTCTTGCCGGCCATGCTGTCCACCTTCAGGGCCAGGCTGTCGAGCTTGCCGATGAGGGCGCGGGTCTTGTCGAGCGAATCGGTGACGGCGCGGGCTTTCTCGGGACTGCCGAGCACGCCTTCGAGCACGCCGTATTCGCCGGTCATGCGTCCGGTCACGGTCTTCACGTTGGCCAGCGTGGCGTTGATTTCGCCATCCTTGCGGGTGAGATGCTCGACGTTGGCCAGAATCGCCTTGACCCGTTCGACCAGCAGCGGAATCTCCTTGCTGATGTCGGAAGTGAGCAGCAGCATGGTGGAATTGTCGGGCAGGGCGGGCGCGCCGAGGTCGGGCGAGTCGACGCGGATCCTGGCGCCGCCGACGAGGGGCTTGTCCAGCGTGAAGGTGCTGTCCTGCTTCAGCCATTTGGCGTTGCGGCCGAGGAATTCGGCATGGATGACGATGCCGCCGGCGTCGTTCAGGCCCAGCGCGGTGACGCGGCCGATTTCGATGCCGGAAAACACGATGGGCACGCCGGGTGCGACGCCGTCGGCGCTCGACGCCGCCAGTTGCAGGTGGAAGGTGTCTTCGAAAAATCCGCGCGCATGCAGCAGATAAACGACGAAGGCGCCCGCCAGCAGCAGCGCGGCCGCCGCAAACAATCCCACTTTGAAATGCAGTTTGTTCATTCCGGATGAAGTGCCTGGTTGTATAGAGCCTGGTTCCAGCTGAAGTCGTAAATTTCCCAGGTGCCGGCCATCTCCTGCTGCGCTGCCAGTTGCCGGATGAAGTCCGGGTAGGGCACATCGTAAAGCATGGCGCCGGGGCGGTCGATGACCAGGCGGGGACGCCCGAGGATGAGCGCGCGCGCCAGCTTGGCGATGAAGCGCTGCGCCGGCGTCATGTCGGGGTCGCGCAGCGGCGCGATGTCGGCATGGCCGAGCTGCGCCAGCAATTGCTGCGCCTGGCGGTTCGATTCCACTGCGCTGTAATGGCGCTGATAAAGCGGGATCAGCGCGATGTTGTCGAGCGCGGACAGGTTGGCACGCAGCGGCAGATCGGGCGCAACGCGCGCCACGTCGTCGGGCAGGGCGGCGGCCGCAGCCAGCAGCGCGGTACGGTCGGCAAACGGGATCAGACGTATTTGAGCGCTAATGACACCACCTCGATCGCCACGATCGCGAAGAACACCCGCATCATGCCGCGCAACACGGAGACCGGAACCATGAAGAGCTTTTTCGGCGTTTCCAGGCCGGCGGTGACCGGGATCAGGGTGACGGCCAGCCCGAACAGCGCACACTTGGCGAGCAGCCCGGCCATGATCTTGAAGTCGAAGATCTTGGCGATGGTCTGGGTGAAAGGCGCGAAGCCCGCCGTGTTGATGCCGTAAATCGCGAGGTAGCCCATCAGCAGCGCGAGCAGGCCGGCGAGGCTTGCCAGGGTGACGACCGAGATGACGCCGCCGATCAGGCGCGGCAGGAACTCGAACTGCATCGGCGGAACCTTGCAATGCGCCAGCGCATCCAATTCGTTGTTGACCTGCATCAGCGCGACTTCCGTGTTGATGGCGCTGCCGGAGCGCAGTGCGATGAAGAGCGCAGTGAGGAAGGGCAGCAGTTCCAGCACCAGCACGCGGATGGTCATTTCGCTGGCGAATTCGGTGAGGCCGAAGTCGCGCGCGGTGGACAGGATGATGGAGATGATGAGCCACGAAATGACCAGCGCGTAGCCGAGGAAAACATGCAGAATCTGCACCGCGGTAAAGTAGACCTGCTTCACCACCACGTCGAAGGTGGCGCGGTTCCAGGTGGCGCGTTCCAGCAGCAGCGAACCGGCCTGGGCCAGGAAGGCGAACATGCCGTAGCCGACGGTGAACCAGCCGGCGACCTTGGCGCCGAGCGATTCGATGGAAGCCGCAAGAAAATTCATCGCGGCATCATAACGTCATCGCAGGCGCTTGCGCCATCGGGTGCCAGGCCATACAGTTTTGCTTCATACGGAGAGGACGCACGATGAAAATATTCTTGATTCCGTCGGCCGCGCTGGCGCTGTGCGTTGCCGCAGCCGCCGCCTGGGCTGCGCCCGGCACGGTCTTGCGCAACGACAAGCTCTACAGTCAGCCCAGTGCCACCTCCACGGTGACGGGAAGCGCGGCCAAAGGCGCCAGCGTCGACATCCTCGCCAAGCAGGGCGGCTGGCTGCGCGTGAGCTCGGGCAAGACCACCGGCTGGATCCGCCTGCTGTCGGTGCGCGCCGGGGCGGGCGGGATCGGCGGCGCGGGGCTGGGCGACGTGGTGGGCGCCGCCACCACCAAGTCAGACCCCAGCCGCGTGGTCGCGGTGGCAGGCTTGCGCGGCCTGAATGACGAAGAGTTGAAGCAGGCCAAGTTCAATGGCGACGAACTGGCGCGGCTGGATGGCTGGGTGGCGACGACCGCACAGGCCAGAAGTTTTGCCGGCCAGTCCGGCCTGGCCGCGGTCAATGTGCCGGGCTTGCCCGGACCCAAACCGCAGCAGGCGTCGTCGCCGTGGGAGAGCAACTGATGAGAATCAAGCTGATGGTATTGGCGTTGTCGCTGGCTTCTTTCAGCGGGGTGTCCGCCGGGCTCGATCTGGGGAAATTGCTGGAGGAGCGCGTCAAGCAGGAGTTGAACAAGGACAAGCAAAGCCAGCCGGCGCCTGCGCAGCAGCCGGCGCCGGCCGCCGGCCAGGCGCCCGCAACTGCGCAAGGCGCCGCCGCATCCCCGCCTCCGGCCAAACAGAAAATCGATACCCGGCAGTTGGGGTTTGCCCTGTTCGGCGACTACACCCCCGAAGAGGAAACGCGCATCGGCAAGCAGATTTCGGGCAACCTGCTGGGCGCGGTGCCGCTGGTGCGCGACGACAAACTGCAACGCTACGTCAATCTGGTGGGCAACTGGGTGGCGCTGCAGAGCGGGCGCAAGGACATTAGCTGGCACTTCGGCGTGCTCGACACCGAAGACATCAACGCCTTCGCGGCGCCCGGCGGCTACGTGTTCGTGACCAAGGGCCTGTACCGGCGTCTCAACAACGAGGCCGAACTGGCCGGGGTGCTGGGGCATGAAATCGCCCATGTCAGCCAGAAGCATCATCTCAAGGTGCTGAAACAATCCAGCCTCATCGGCGCGCTGGGGCAGGTCGCCAGCAGCAAGGCGAAGGACAGCGATCAGGCGGTGCAGAACCTGATCGGCAACGGCGCCGAAATCATGGCGCGCGGGCTCGACAAGAATGCCGAATTCGAGGCCGATCGCATCGGCGTCGTGTATGCCGCCCGCGCGGGCTATACCCCGTGGGGCCTGCCCGACGTGCTGCAGGACATGGCGGGGCTGCCTGCCAAGGACAACCGCACCAGCCTGCTCTACAAAACCCACCCGCATCCGGCTGAGCGGCTCGCTGCGCTGGGTGAAGCCGTGGATGGGCGTTTCGATGCCGTTCGCGGCAAGGAACTGGCCGACCGTTTCTATCGCATTCGGTGAAGCGCGTTTTATCCAGGCTGATGCAGGCCGGGCTGTCTGCGCTGTTTGTGCTGCTGATAGCGGCGCATGTCGCGGGACTGATCCACATCGCGCCGATGCAGCGCGCCGAGGCCTGGCTGTACGACGCCTGGCTGAAGCGCACCGCGCCCACCGGGGCGGACGACCGTATCGCCATCCTCGACATCGACGAGGCCAGCCTGAAAAGCCTCGGCCGCTGGCCGTGGAGCCGCGACACCATGAGCGCGCTGGTCGGGCAGCTGTTCGACCGCTATGGCGTGGCGGCGGTCGGTTTCGACGTGGTGTTTGCCGAACCGGACACGAGTTCGGGGCTCGTTACCCTCCAACAGTTGGCGCAGCGCGATCTGGCCGGCAACCGCGATTTCAGGGCGGCGCTCGAACGGCTCGCGCCGCGCCTCGATTACGACGCCCGCTTCGCGCAGGTGCTCGCCGAACGCCCGCTGTCGCTGGGCTATTACTTCATTCCGCAGGGCTACGGCGAGGCCAAAAGCGGCGTGTTGCCGCCGCCTTCCCTGCCAGCTGCGGCGTTCGCGCCGCTGCGGCCGGGTATGCCGCCGCCCACGGGCTACGGCGCGAACCTGGCGGTTTTCCAGAACGCGGCCCAGGGCGCAGGGTTTTTCAACATGCGGGCCGATGCGGATGGCACGGCGCGCCAGATGAATCTGGTCAGCCCGTATGGCGCGGGCTATTACCTGGCGCTGTCGGCCGCCACCCTGCGGGTGGCGTTCGGCGGCGATCCGGTCCAGGCCGGCGTCGACCGGCAGACCTTGCTGGGGCGGCAGTATGCTGCGCCGTGGGTGGAGGTGGGCGGCCTTCGCGTGCCGCTCAGCGCGGACGGCAGCGTGCATGTGCCGTACCGTTCCGGTGCGCCTTTCCCCTACATTTCGGCGGCCCGGGTGCTGGACGGCAAGGCGCCGCTGGAGCAGCTGGAAAACCGCATCGTGCTGCTGGGATCGACCGCGCCGGGACTGGCCGACCTGCGCGTGACGCCATTTTCCAACGCCTTTCCGGGAGTCGAGATCCATGCCCACCTGATCGCCGGCATGCTCGACGGCGCCACCCGCGCCACGCCGCCGTGGGCGGACGACGCGCGGCTGATCGCCGTGCTGCTGCTGGGCGCCTTGCTGACCGCGGTGCTGCTGCGGTTCGGGCCGGCCATCGGGCTGGCTGCCAGCATTGCGCTGCTGGCATTGCTGCTGGCCGCCTATGGCGCAGCATGGTCGCGCTTCATGGTGGTGCCGATGGCGGCGCCGATGCTGACGCTGTTCGGCCTGTATGCGCTCAACACCGCCTACGGTTTTTTTGCCGCCACCCGCAGCAAGCGCCAGATCACCAAGCTGTTCGGCCAGTACGTGCCGCCCGAACTGGCGGCCGAAATGAGCCGGAACCCCGCGTATTACACGATGGAAGGACAGTCGCGCGAGATGACGGTGCTGTTCTCCGACATCCGCGGCTTCACCAATTTCTCCGAAAAGCTGCCGCCAGCCGAGCTCGCCGAAGTGCTCAACGCCTACCTGTCGACCATGACGCGCATCGTGCAGCAGCAGCGCGGCACCATCGACAAGTACATCGGCGACGCCATCATGGCGTTCTGGAACGCGCCGGTCGATCTGAGCGACCACGCCAGCCGCGCGGTGCAGACCGCGCTCGACATGCAGGCTGCGCTGCCGCAACTGAATCGGGAGTTCGCCGCGCGCGGCTGGCCGGAAGTCAAGATCGGCGTCGGCGTCAACAGCGGGCGCATGAGCGTCGGCAACATGGGCTCCGAATTCCGCATGGCCTACACGGTGATGGGCGACGCGGTGAACCTCGGCTCGCGCCTCGAAGGCATCACCAAGCAATACGGCGTCGGCATCCTGGTCACCCAGCCCACGGTCGACGCCGACCCGGCGCACGCCTTCATGAAGGTCGACGACGTGCGCGTCAAGGGCAAGGAAAACCCGGTGGCAATCTACGAACCGCTGGGACTCGGCGCCGAGCTTGCCGAACCGGTGCGCCGGGACGCCGCCGATTTCGAAGCCGCATTCGCGCGCTACCAGGCGCAGGACTGGGCCGCCGCCGAGGCGGCACTCGTCGCACTCAACGCCCGCGCGCCGCGCGCGCTGTACGATGTCTACCTTGAGCGCATCGCGCATTTCCGCACCGAGCCGCCGCCGGCCGACTGGGACGGCGTGTTCGTCTACACAACCAAATAGCCACGATCAAAACAGCAATGAAACTCACCGTATTGGGCTGCAGCGGCGGCATCGGCAGCGGGCGCCACACCACCAGCCTGCTGGTTGACGACGACGTGCTGATCGACGCCGGCAGCGGCCTTACCACGCTCGACTTCGAGCAGCTGCTGAAGATCGACCATGTGTTCCTCACCCATGCCCACCTCGATCATGTGCTGGGCCTGCCGCTCTTGCTCGACAGCGTCGGCGACCTGCGCGGCACGCCGGTGACGGTGCATGCGCTGCCTGCGGTGCTGGAGGTGTTGTCCGACCACCTGTTCAACTGGCGGCTGTGGCCGGATTTCCGCGAAATTCCGCGTGCGGAGGCGCCGTGGCTGCGCTTTTCTCCGCTGGATTTCGGCGCGGCGCTTACCCTGCAGGGACGCACGCTCAGGCCGCTGCCGGCGAATCACGTGGTGCCGGCGTGCGGCCTCCATCTGGCGACGGCAGCGGGCAGCCTGGCGTTCAGCGGCGATACCACGCACAGCGACGCCTTCGTCGCCGCCCTCAACGCGATTCCCGACCTGCGCCACCTCATCATCGAAACCTCGTTCGAGAACGCGCTGGCCGGCATTGCCCGGGCATCGAAGCATCACTGGCCGGATTCGCTGGCGGCGGAGTTGCAGGCGTTGCAGGGGCGGCCGGACGTCTGGATCACCCACCTCAAGCCCGGCAACGAGGCGGCGATCATGAACGAACTGCGCGCCGCGGCGCCGGATTGGGGCGTGGAGGCCTTGCTGCAGGGGCAGGTGATCGAGCTGTAGACTCCGGCGAGCCGCCCGGCTCAGGGCGCAAACCTCGCCAGTTCCGCTTCAAACTCTGCCTCGCCCAAGCCTTCAAACGCCTCCCGGCTGAACAGCGTGACGGCGCCGGCCATTTCGCTCCAGCCGTAGCCGGCCGACTGGACGCTCAGTTTTTCGCTGTCCTGCGGCACGCGGGCGACGAGGTGCAGGCAAGCCTGGCTGTAGATGAGGTTGTAGGGCGTGTTCTGCCGGTGCAGCCGGTCGAGTTCGCGCCAGGCCTCGGTGGGGTCGGTGAAGCGCTGGCAGGGCAGCGGATAGGGCCTGTCGCCGCCGTTATGGGTAAAGCACGCATGCTGCACCGGCAGCGGCTCCGCCTGCACGAAACTCTGGAAATGCAGATGATTGACCGAGGCGCCGGCGCCGTAGCTGTTGTAGCCGAGGCACAGGCCGGGCACGCCGGATTGCGCGCAGACATCCCAAGCCCAGCGGTGCAGCTCCGGTGCGAGGAACTGCGGCGCCTGGCGCAGCGGCTCGGGCACCAGCAGGCCGTGCAGGCGGGCAAAGGGAAACTTATTGTAGAGGATGCGGGCCGGCCTGCCGGCCAGTTCGCCTTCCCAGAAGACTTCCTTGGCGAGAAACGGTTTGTTGAAATGGAAGCCCGCCGCATCGAAAGGGCGCCGCAGGCTGTCGAATTCCATCCTGCTGATGCGGGGCGGGCGCAGGGCGCGTAGCGGGTTGAACATCACCTCCCAAGGCCCGGTACGGCGGTTTTCCATGGTTCTCAGGTGGGCAAAGCCGATGGCGTGCAGCTTGAGAAAAACCAGCACGTCGTCGTCCGGCTCGCTCAGTTTCCGGCCGTGCCGGAGCGTCGCCGTGAGGGCGGCGGCATGTTCGGCATGGCGCGCCGACAGGGCGGGCGCGAGCAGCGCCCACAGGCGGGCGTCGTAGGCGGCATTGGCCAGCACGAGGATGTAGACGCCCAGCGTGGAATGCCTTTCCAGCAGCGCAGCCAGTCCGTCGGCAAAACCTTGTTCCAGCGAGGTCGTGGAGGCGAACGGATGGCGGGGCAGCGACATTCAGCGCGTTGAGAAACTCAAAGTTCGCCGTTGGCGCCGGCGCGCATCACGTTTTCCATCTTTTCGCGGATTTCGATGGCATCCTTGCGCAGTTCCGCGGGGATGCCCTTCTGGTTGTCTATCAGCTGCAGCGCGGTTACATCCCAGTCCAGCATCATCACCCAGATGTTCTTGTCGGCGTCTTCCATCACCGCGATGCGACAGGGAAGAAAAACCACCATTTCCGGAATGATCTTCAGCAATTCGCGGCCAATCGCAATGTCGCAGAAGCTGAACACTTCGACGCGCGGCGCGTTGTTGTCTCCCAGGACGGTCTGAAAATCCTTCCACATCAGATTGCTGCCAACGAACTTCAGGTTCACCTGGTTGGCGCGCAGCATCATCGATTCGACCACTTCATCGAACGATACGCCCGGTTTGGCCTTGTATTTGACGGCGAAATAGTTCATCGCTTCGCGCGGATCCATCTGCGCCATGTTGGCCATCATGGGCATCATCGTCTGCCGCCAGCGTTTCTTTTCCTCGGGCGTCAAAATACGATTCATCTGGTAGTCCCGATAAGGCGGGGGTGACGCCTGCTGGATCAGCATCGGGCCGTAGGGCGTGGGCTCGACGCCGATCCAGCTTTGCGCTGGCGCGGCCTGCGGATCGCGCTCGACAGGGGCGGCGGGCGGCTCGGTAGCGAGCGCCGGCAGGCTGCAAAGCCAGGCGAGAACGAATGAAAGGATGCGCATCATGGCGTGTCTCCTGGACTGTAATCTTTCCATCCTACGCACGCTGCGGCGCGTGCGTCAATGCGCGCTCAGGCATGCCTGCGAAAGGTGTTTTCCAGCACCGCCAGTTCGGCGGCGGCGCCGGCGAAATCGCCTCTTTGCACGCTGCTCTCGATACGCGCGGCACCCTGCTGGATGGCCGTGGCCATCACGCTGGCTGCGGCGCCTTTCAGGGCATGGGCTTCCCTGCGGCACGATTCGGCATGGCCTTGCCCGATTGCATGCTTCAGCGCCGCCAGGCTGGCTTCGGTGGTGCTGGCGAAGACCGTGGCCAGATCGTTCACCAGCCCCGGATTGCCGGGGTAGCGCGCATGCAGGGCGGGCAGGTCGAGCAGCGGAACGCGGGGGGCGGCAGGCCCGGCTTGCGGCAGCCACTGCTTCAGCAATGCCGCCAGCGCAGCCTCGGTATAGGGCTTGCTCAGATAATCGTTCGCTCCGGCGGCGAGGCAGATTTCGCGAAAATCGGCGTTGGCATTGGCGGTCAGCGCGACGACGGGAATATGGCGGACGTCGGTCGGCAGCCGGCGGATCTGCCGGGTGGCATCCAGGCCGTCCATTTCCGGCATTTGCCAGTCCATCAGCACCAGGTCGAACGTCTCCTTCTCCAGCATGTCCAGCGCCTGCGCTCCGCTGGCGGCAACGGCATATTGCAGGCCCATTTCGCGCAGCTGGTGCGCCAGCATTTTCTGGTTCACCGGATGGTCTTCCACGACCAGGATGCGGCCCTGCAGCTGGATGGCGGCCTGCTGCGTCGGCAGTTCAACCAGCGGCAGCGTCGTTGCCTGCAGGCGTAGTGCCAGGGTGAAGCGGCTGCCCGTGCCGGGTTCGCTCTCGACCGTGAGCTGTCCACCCATCAATTCAGCGAGCTGGCTGCTGACAGCCAGCCCCAGGCCGGTGCCGCCGTAACGCCGCGTGGTCGACGAGTCGGCTTGTGAAAAGGCCTGGAACAGGCGCGCCTGCGTTTCGGCGCTCATGCCGATGCCGCTGTCCCGGACGGTGAACAGACAATTGACCGCACCTTCCACCGTCTCGAAGGCCGCGCGCAACTCGACTTCGCCCTGGTGTGTGAACTTGATGGCGTTGTCGACCAGGTTGAGCAGGATCTGGCGGATGCGCGTAGGGTCGCCGAGCAGGGCGGCGGGCGGAGCATCGGGCAGGGTCAGCCTCAGGTGCAGGTTCTTTTCCAGTGCGCGCGCCTGAAACAGCGTGGCCACCCCCTGGGCCAGCGCTGCGGGCGAGAAGGCGACCTGTTCGATGGCCAGTTTGCCGGCCTCGATTTTGGAAAAGTCGAGGATGTCGTTGATGATGGTAAGCAGACCTTCCGCCGAGCTTTTCAGGGTCGCCACGTATTCGCGCTGTTGTCCGTCGAGCGGGGTTTTCAGCAGCAATCCGCTCATCCCCAGAATGCCGTGCATGGGGGTGCGGATTTCATGGCTGACGTTGGCGATGAAGCCCGATTTGGCATGCGCCATTTGCAGGGCGGCTTCGCGCGCCGCTTCCTTGGCGGCCTCGGCGGCGCGGCGTTCGGACACGTCGCGCATGATCGCCTGGATCACCGGCCTGCCTTCCAGTTGCATCGCGTGCATGGCGATCTCGGCCGAGAACACCGAGCCGTCCTGGCGCAGCCCCTGCCAGTCCATCACCGCATGTCCCTGGCTGCGTGCCTGGCGGATCGCCTGCATGGCGTGATCGTGGGCGCTCATGCCATGGGCCTGGAGCGGGGTGCCAAGCTGGGAAATGGAGCTGCCGAGGAAGGTGGCAACCGAATCCATGCCGAACAGCGATAGCGTGGCGGGGTTGCAGTCGGTGAAGCCCTGATCGTCGAGAATGACGACGGCGTCGGAGTTGCTCTCGAACAGGGTCTGGTATTTTTGCTTTTCGGTTTCGAGCTGGCGCGTCTGCGTCAGCATGCGGCGGCTGACCAGTACCGCAACCAGGATTGCCAGCAGGGTAGCGCTGATGCCCAGCACCAGCATCAGGTTGCGGGTGGCCTGATAGGCGGTGAAGGTTTTGCCGAGCGCCGCTTCGTTGGCCTCGCGCTGCAGGCTGGTCATGTTGTTGAGCGACTCCATCAGCTCGTTTTGCAGGGGAATGGCTTCCTCCTGCAACTGCTTGAGGGCGGCGTAATTGTTCTCGTCGAGGGCCGCCTGGACCACGTTGAACATGATCGGCTGGTTGAAGGACGTGAGGACGTCAAGTTCGTCCATCAGCAGTTTCTCGTCCGGCGTGCTGAGCATGGTGCCGAGCTGGCCGCGGTCCTTGGCGTAGCGTTCGCCGTAATCCTGGAACAGCATGAAGAGCGCGTCTTTTTCCCAGGGATCGTTGGAGATCACGATGTTGTGCATCAGCATCTGCCGGTCGCGAATCGAGTCGCGCATCCGCGAGGCCAGCCGGGTCTTGACGTTGTTGACCGAAACCACATTGGCCAGCTCGGCGTTCAGATGCTCCATCTGGGTGACCCCCAGCCCGATCACCGCCAGCATCAGCAACAGGGCGGAGGTGAAGCCAAGCCCCACATTGAACATCAAGCCGCGCAGCGGAGAGGGCAGCATGGGGGGCGGTTATTCGCGTCGGAACGCCACGACGTGGTCGACCGCCAGCTTGATGCCGATCTTTTCGCCAATGGCGTGGTTGTGATGCGAGGGCACCAGCGACAGTGCGTGCTGGCCGCTCGGCAGTTTCAGCGTGTAGAGGAAGTCGGCGCCGCGGAAGGCCTTGTTTTCGACCTCGGCCAGCAGCAGGCTGTCGTCGTCGTGGATGATGTCGTCCGGCCGCAGCAGCACGTCGACGTGGCAGCTGCGCACGCATTCGTCGCAGCCGCTGGCGTCGCACTCGACCGGGATGTGTCCTTCCAGCACGCCGAGCTCGATTTCCACCTGATGGTCGTTGATCACCTCTCCCGGAACCAGCGCCCCCTGGCCGACGAAATCGGCGACGAAGCGGTTGCCCGGTTCGTGATACAGGTTGTAGGGCGTATCCCATTGCTGGATGCGGCCCTGGTGCATCACGCCGACCCAGTCGGCCAGCGCAAACGCTTCGTGCTGGTCGTGGGTGACGATGAGCGCGGTGGTGGCTTCGCGCTTGAGGATGTCGCGTATCTCGATCGACAGGCGTTCGCGCAGTTCCACGTCGAGGTTGGAGAACGGCTCGTCCATCAGGATCAGGCGCGGCCGTGGCGCCAGCGCGCGCGCCAGCGCGACGCGCTGCTGCTGGCCGCCGGATAACTGGTGGGGATACTGATCGGCGTGGGCCGTCAGTCCGACCAATGCGAGCAACTCGTCGATGCGTGCCTGGCGCGCGGCCGCGGATTCCTTGCGCAGGCCGAAGCCGACGTTGCCCACCACGGTGAGGTGCGGGAACAGCGCGTAGTCCTGGAACACCATGCCGATGCGGCGTTTTTCGGCGGCCAGCATCCAGCCGGGACGGCTGACGACTTCGCCGCCGATACGGATTTCGCCGCTCTGGATCGGCTCGAAGCCGGAGATGCAGCGCAATGCCGTGGTCTTGCCGCAGCCCGACGGGCCCAGCAGGCAGCCGATTGCGCCTTCCGGCAGCGTGAAGGTGAGGTCGGCGATGATTTGTCGTTTGGCGTACGACTGCGAAACCGAATCGAGGATCAATTCAGCCATGGGAGTGCGCTCCGCGCCAGGTCATGAGAATGATGGGGATGATACCGGCAATGACAATGGCGAGCGAAGGCAGCGCGGC
>NZ_MKUG01000144.1 GCF_001897685.1 Thiobacillus sp. 65-1402 | reverse complement strand
CGGCGACCACGTTGGTGAAGATGCCGCCGCGCACGTAGAACTTGGCGGTGAGTCTCATGTATCTGGGCTTGGTCGCCTTGACCAGGTCGTCGAGGATGCGGTTGGTGACGTCTTCGTGGAAGTGGCCTTCCTCGCGGAAGCTCCACATGTAGAGCTTCAGGCTCTTCAGTTCGACGCAGGCCTTGTCGGGGATGTAGTCGAGGATCAGTGTGGCGAAATCCGGCTGTCCGGTCTTGGGACAAAGGCAAGTGAATTCAGGGACTTCCATGTGAATGTGAAAGTCGCGCTCAGGTTTTGGGTTGGGGAAGGTTTCGAGGGTCTTGGCGGGCGTGGAGGGCATAAAAAAGCTCGGTGTAGAATGGCGGCAACAAAAACGTCCCCGCAAGGACGTTTGGAGACCCCATTATAAAAGCTAAGGTTCCGCCGTCTTGCGTTTAACCCACATCAAACTGGCCGGTTTCAAGAGTTTCGTCGATCCCACCGTGATTCCCGTCCCCGCGCAGCTGACCGGCGTGGTGGGGCCGAACGGCTGCGGCAAGTCGAACGTGATCGACGCGGTGCGCTGGGTGCTCGGCGAATCGTCGGCCAGGCATCTGCGCGGCGAAACCATGCAGGACGTGATCTTCAACGGTTCGGGCACCCGCAAGCCGGCGTCGCGCGCCTCGGTCGAACTGGCGTTCAACAACGAACTCGGGCGCGCCGCCGGCCAGTGGTCGCAATACGCGGAGATTTCGGTCAAGCGGGTGCTCGACCGCAGCGG
Organism: Thiobacillus sp. 65-1402; assembly: GCF_001897685.1. GTDB lineage: Bacteria > Pseudomonadota > Gammaproteobacteria > Burkholderiales > Thiobacillaceae > Thiobacillus. The sequence goes on along the minus strand of NZ_MKUG01000144.1, from coordinate 5,895 downwards.
CGACTCCACCTATTACATCAACAACATGCGGGTGCGGCGACGCGACGTCGCCGACCTCTTCCTCGGCACCGGGGTCGGCGCGCGCGCCTACGCCATCATCGAACAGGGCATGATCTCGCGGCTGATCGAGGCCAAGCCGGAAGAGCTGCGCGGCTACCTGGAAGAAGCCGCCGGCGTATCCAAGTACAAGGAACGCCGCCGAGAAACCGAGGCGCGGCTGAAGGACGCGCGCGACAACCTCAACCGCGTCGAGGACATCCAGCGCGAACTCAGGAGCCAGGTCGAAAAGCTCGCCGCGCAGGCCGAGGTCGCCCAGCACTACAAGCAATTGCAGGCCGACCTGACCTTCTCCCAGCACCGCCTGTGGTATGCCAGGAAGCACGACGCCGCGCAGCAGCGCGCGCGCATCGACCGCGATCTCACGGAGGCGCAGAACAGGCTGGAAGCCGAGACCGCGCGCCTGCGCCACATCGAATCGACACTGGAAACCGTGCGCCAGACCCAGCTCTCCGGGCAGGACACGCTCAACAGCGCGCAGGCAGGGTATTACCAGGCGCAATCGGAAGTCGCGCGCATCGAGCAGACCATGGCGCACCAGAACGCCACCCGTGAGCGCCTGTATCGCCAGGTGCAGGATCTGGGTGCGCGCGTCGAGGGCCAGCAGGCGCGCCGTGCCGCCACGCTGGAGGCCTTGAACGAGGTGAACGCGCAGCAGCCCGGCCTGGAGGAGGTGTTGATGGAGGCCGAAGCCGCCGCGCACCAGGCCACCGACAGCACTCTGCCGCAGAAGGAAGCCGCGCTGCGCGAGGCGCAGCAGGCGGTGGGCGAGGCGCAGCGCATGGTCTCCCAGCTGGATCAATCGCGTCAGGTCGACGAAAACAGCCTCGGCCACACCAGGCGCCAGCTCGAACAGCTGGACGCCCGCCAGCGCAGGCTCGTCCAGGAACAGGCGCAGCTGCCGCGCACCGATACGGCGGGCCTGGCGCAGAAACAGGTCGAGGTCGAAGAGTTGGCGCAAACGCTGGCGACAGCGCAGGCTGGCCTCAAGGAAGCCGAGACCGCCTTACCCGAGCTCGATGCCGCGCGCGCGCAGCACATGCGCGAACTCGAAACCGCGCGCAAGGTCCTGCACCAGACCGAAGCCGAACTTGCCGCGCTGAAAAAGCTGCAGGAGAGCCTCAAGGCCGACGAGAAGCTCAGCGCCTGGCTGCACAGCCGCGGCCTCGATGCCGCGCCGCGCCTGTGGGAACAACTGCGCGTCGCCCCCGGCTGGGAAGCCGCGGTCGAAGCGGTGCTGCGCGAACGCCTGCAGGCGGTGGCCGCCGACGCGCAGCCCGGCTGGTTCGCCGATGCGCCGCCGGCCCGCCTCACGGTTTGGGCCGGGGAGGGCGCAGCGCTAGCGGCCGCGCCGGAAAGCCTCGCCAGCAAGATCGCCTGCGACGACGGGGCGGTCCGCGCCGCGCTTGCCGACTGGCTCGCCAACGGCTACTGGGCTGCCGACGCCGATGCCGCGCGCGCCCGCTGCGCCAGCCTTGCTCCCGGCGAATACATCGTCACCCCGCAGGGCCATCTGTTCACCCGCCACAGCGTCACCTTCCATGGCCCGCATACGGCGGTGGAAGGCATCCTCGCGCGCGGGCGCGAGCTCGAACGGCTCACCGATGACGCCGTGCGCCTGCGCGAGGAAGCCGCCTGGCTCGAAGCCGCCCATGCCGAGGCCCAGCAAAGCCACGGCGATCGCCAGCGCGAAATCCAGGCGCTGCGTGCGCAGACCGGCCAGACGCAGAGCCGCCATCACACCGCGCAAATGGAGCTGCTGCGCCTGCAGCAGGCGGTGGAACGGGTGCAGAGCCGGGCGACGCAGATCACCCAGGAACTGGAAGAGGTCATCCATCAGCAGACCAGCGAGCACGCCACGCTGGACATGCTGGAAGCCCGCCTCAAGGACTACCGCGCGCAGGACGACGCCGCCCGCGAGGCGCTCTACGCCGCGCGCCAGCAGCGCGACCAGGCCGACCGCGCGGTGTTCGAGGCGCGCGAACTGCAGCGTGCGGCCGAGCGGCGGCACCAGGAGGCCGGCTTCGCGCTCACCACCTGCAGCAACAAGATCAGGGAACTTGGCGACGCGCTGGCGCGCATCGAGCAGGAAATCGCCGACGACGAGACGCGCCTCGCCCAGGCGCGCGAGGAGCTCGCCCGCCTGCCCGCCGACGCGCTGGATGTCGAACTGCAACTCGCGCTGACCGCACGCACCGAGGCCGAAGCCGCGCTCGCCGCCGCGCGCGACGCGCTGGAAGGCCTCACCGCGCAATTAAGAAGCCACGACGAGGCGCGCCTGGCCTGCGAGCAGGGGCTCGATCCGCTGCGCCGCAGCATCGAGCAGTTGAAGCTGAAGGACCAGGAAGCGATGCTGATGCAGTCGCAGTTCGAGCTGCAGCTGCGCGAGGCCGCGGCGGACGAGGCCAGCCTCGAATCGGGGCTCGCCGACAGTCCCAAGCCCAGCCAGCTGCAGGCCGAAATCAACCGCCTGCAGAACGCGATCGCCGCGCTCGGGGCGGTCAACCTCGCCGCGCTGGACGAACTCACCCAGGCGCAGGAGCGCACCGAATACCTCGCCGCGCAGTGCGCCGACCTGCTGGAAGCCGTCACCACGCTGGAGGACGCGATCCGCCGCATCGACCAGGAATCGCGCGCGCGCTTGAAGGAGACCTTCGACACCGTCAACCAGCACATGGGCGAGCTGTTCCCGAAACTGTTCGGCGGCGGCCAGGCACGGCTCATCCTCACCGGCGACGAACTGCTCGACGCCGGGGTGCAGGTGTTCGCGCAGCCGCCCGGCAAGAAAAACGCCTCGATCCATTTGCTGTCGGGCGGCGAGAAGACGCTGACCGCGCTGTCGCTGGTGTTCGCCATGTTCAAGCTCAACCCGGCGCCGTTCTGCCTGCTCGACGAGGTCGACGCACCGCTCGACGACGCCAACACCGAACGCTACTGCAACCTGGTCAAGGCGATGTCCGACCACACCCAGTTCCTCTTCATCACCCACAACCGCGTCACCATGGAAATGGCGCAGCACCTCGCCGGCGTCACCATGCAGGAGCCGGGCGTATCGCGCATCGTCGCAGTGGACGTGGAAGAGGCGGTGGGCATGGTCGAGGCGGCCTGAGCCGCTTGGCCAGGACTTCCCCTTCCCGGTTGATTAAACTAAACCAATCAAACTTAGTCTTGTTTGGAGCGGTCATGCATACCGTCAATATCCACGAAGCCAAAACCCAGTTGTCGAAGCTGATCGAGCAGGCGGTGCAGGGCGATGCCTTCATTATTGCCAAGGCTGGGAAACCCCTGGTCAAGGTCACCCGGCTGGATGCTCCAGCAACCGGGCAAGCCAGACGTCTCGGTTTCATGGCGGGCCAGATTGCCGTGCCGGACGATTTCGATCGCATGGGCGCCGAAGCCATCGAGCAGCTTTTTGGCGCTGAAGGATGAAGCTGCTGCTGGATACGCACGTGTTGCTCTGGGCGGCGGGTTCGCCCGATCAACTGCCGCCCGATGCACGCACCTTGCTGGAAGACCCGAGTAACGAGCTCGTGTTCAGCGCGGCCAGCCTGGGGGAAATCACGATCAAGCGCAGCTTGGGACGCCACGATTTCCAGGTCGATGCGCGTGTACTGCGTCGGGGTTTGCTGGACAACGGCTATCTGGAATTGTCGATTACCAGCGAGCACGCGGTTTTCATCGACAGCTTGCCAACTATTCATAAGGACCCGTTTGACCGAATTCTGGTCGCGCAGGCAACGGTCGAAGGTATCACCCTGCTTACGGCCGATGCGCTACTTGCCCAATATCCTGGTCCGATCCGGGCCGTTTGAGTCTGCTGGCTCGTGTCGCTGTGGCCGAAAGCAGGGCATCAGCTTGATGCAGTAAATGTTCATGGCCCTAGCCGCAGAGGGCGGCTATCGGCCAAAATAACGTTTTTGGCGCTATCCCAACACTCCCATGCTTGATATCCAGTTGCTGCGCCGTGACGCAGCCCTCGTAGCCGAGCGCCTGGCGGCGCGTGGTTTTGCCTTCGATGCGGCGCGTTTCGACGCGCTGGAAGCCGAGCGCAAGACGATCCAGACCCGTACCCAGGAGGCGCAGGCCAAGCGCAACGCCTTGTCCAAGCAGATCGGCATGCTGAAGGGCAAGGGCGAGGATGCGGCCGCGGTGATGGTCGAGGTGGCCGGGCTAGGCGACGAGCAGAAGCAGCTGGAGGCGCGTCTGTCCGAGCTGCAGGGCGAACTCAACGACTTCCTCATGGGGGTGCCGAACCTGCCGCACGAATCGGTTGCGCAGGGCCTGGACGAAACCGCCAACGTCGAGGTGAGCCGCTGGGGCACGCCGAAGCATTTCGATTTTCCGGTGCGCGATCATGTGGACATCGGCGAGAGCCTGGGCCAGCTCGACTTCGCCGCCGCGGTGAAAATCACCGGCAGCCGCTTTTCCGTCATGAAGGGCGGGCTTGCGCGGCTGCACCGGGCGCTCGCCCAGTTCATGCTCGACGTGCACACGAGCGAACACGGCTACACGGAAGTCTACGTGCCCTATCTGGTGAATGCCGATTCGATGCGCGGCACCGGGCAGCTGCCGAAGTTCGAGGAAGACCTGTTCCACGTCCCGCGCAGCGATGCCGACAAGCTCTACCTCATCCCCACCGCCGAAGTGCCGGTGACCAACCTGCTGCGCGACGAGATCGTGCCTGCCGAGGCGCTGCCGCTGAAGTTCGTCGCCCACACGCCGTGCTTCCGCTCGGAGGCGGGCTCCTACGGCCGCGACACCCGCGGCATGATCCGCCAGCATCAGTTCGACAAGGTCGAGTTGGTGCAGATGGTGAAGCCGGAAGATTCCTACGCTGCGCTGGAAGCGCTGACGGCGAACGCCGAGGCGATCCTGCAGAAGCTCGGCCTGCCGTACCGCAAGATGGCCCTGTGCAGCGGCGACATGGGCTTCTCGTCGGCCAAGACCTACGACCTGGAAGTGTGGCTGCCGGCGCAGAATACCTACCGCGAAATCTCCTCCTGCTCCAATTTCGAGGCCTTCCAGGCGCGCCGCATGCAGGCGCGTTTCAAGGTGGGGCAGGGCAAGCCGGAACTGCTGCACACGCTGAACGGCTCCGGGCTGGCGGTGGGGCGCACGCTGGTGGCGATCCTGGAGAACTACCAGAACGCCGACGGCAGTGTGAGCGTGCCGGAAGTGCTGCGCTCCCGGATGGGCGGGGTGGAGCGGCTGACGGCCGCCTGATTCAGCCCGGCCCGACAGCCAGGCCTTCCTCGCTGTCGCCCAGATTGATCAGCGGGTTGTATTCCGGCTCCAGCCGTAGCAGGATGTCGTAATAGTTGCGGATGTTTTCGGCAAAGTGCAGCGCCTCGGTGCCGCGCGCGTAGCCGTACTTCATCGCCTTGGCATAGGTGCCCCGGCTTAGATGGGGCAATGCCTCTTTGACGTCGGCCCAGCTGTCCGGGCTGCCGTTGCGCGCCTGCGCGATGCGGCGCGCGTCCTCCATGTGTCCCTGTCCCTGGTTGTAGGCGGCCAGCGCCAGCCAGGTGCGGTCGGGCTCGGGAATGCGGTCGGGCAGGGCTGTTTTCAGCATGAGCAGATAACGCGCGCCGCCCAGAATGCTCTGACGCGCATTGAGGCGGTCGGTGATTCCCATGCGGTCGGCCGTTTCCCCGGTCAGCATCATCAAGCCGCGCACGCCGGTCGGCGAGGTGGCGAACGGGTTCCACTGCGATTCCTGATAGCCGATGGCGGCGAGCAGGCGCCAGTCGATACCGGTGAGCGTTTGCGCCTCGTGAAAATGCTGGCGCAGTTCGGGCAGCCGTTGCCGGCGGCGCTGCAGGATGCCGAGGATGTCCG
>NZ_MKUG01000143.1 GCF_001897685.1 Thiobacillus sp. 65-1402 | reverse complement strand
GGCGTCGGCGTTGAAGAAATACTGCGTGATCGCGGCATTCGCGCCGGCGTCGACCTTGCGCTTGAAGTTGATCATGTCCTCGGCATAGGAACGCGCCTGCGGATGGACTTCGGGGTAGGCGGCGACTTCGATCTCGAACCAGTCGCCGGTTTCCTTGCGGATGAATTCCACCAGCTCGTTGGCGTACTGGAACTCGCCGACGTCCATCGACCCCGACGGCAGGTCGCCGCGCAGCGCGACCAGATGGCGGATGCCCTGGCTTTTGTATTCGTTGAGGATGTCGCGGATGCTCGCTTCGGTCGAGCCGATGCACGACAGATGCGGCGCGGCCTCCGAACCGTCGGCCTGGATTTCGCGCACGGTTTCCAGGGTGCGGTCGCGGGTGGAGCCGCCGGCACCGAAGGTGACGGAAAAGAACTTGGGATTGAGCTGCGCCAGCTGCTTGCGGGTGGCGCGCAGTTTTTCGGCGCCTTCCGCCGTCTTCGGCGGAAAGAATTCAAAGCTGTAAGTACGAGCGCTCATGTTTCAACCTTTTGCATTGGGGACGAGCGCGGACAGCGCCCAGGCGATCACGCCGTAGAGGAGCGCGCCGACCAGCGCGGAGACGAAGCCCTGCACGTGAAAACCGGGCAGCAGCGCGCTGGCGAGCCAGAACAGCAGGCCGTTCAACACCAGGTAGAAGACGCCCAGCGTCAGCACCGTGATCGGCAAGGTCAGGATCGCCAGCACCGGCCGCACCAGCGTGTTGATGAAGCCGAGCACCAGCGCGGCGGCGAGCGCCGTGCCGAAGCCCGACACCTGGATGGTGGGCAGCAGCCAGGTCACCGCCAGCAGGGCGACGGCATTGAGTATCCACAGCAGCAGCAGACGCATGGCGTGCTCCTTCGGGCGGGCCGATCAATAGCGGTAATGCTCGGCCTTGTAGGGACCGCTCTTGGGTACGCCGATGTAGGCGGCCTGCTGCTCGGTCAGCTCGGTCAGCTGCGCGTTGAGCTTCTTCAACTGCAGGCGCGCGACCTTCTCGTCGAGATGCTTCGGCAGGGTGTAGACGCCGACCGGGTACTTGCCGGAATCGCGCTCCTGCCACAGTTCGATCTGCGCGATGGTCTGGTTGGCGAAGCTGGAGCTCATCACGTACGAGGGATGGCCGGTGGCGCAGCCGAGGTTCACCAGGCGGCCCTTGGCAAGAAGAATAATCCGCTTGCCGTCGGGGAAGATCACGTGGTCGACCTGCGGCTTGATCTCCTCCCACTGGTACTTCTCGATCGACGCGACGTCGATCTCGTTGTCGAAGTGGCCGATGTTGCAGACGATGGCCTGGTCCTTCATCTTCGCCATGTGGTCGTGGTTGATGACGTGGAAGTTGCCGGTGGCGGTGACGAAGATGTCGGCCTTGTCGGCAGCGTATTCCATGGTCACCACACGGTAGCCTTCCATCGCCGCCTGCAGCGCGCAGATCGGGTCGATCTCGGTCACCCACACCTGGGCGGAGAGCGCGCGCAACGCCTGCGCCGAACCCTTGCCGACGTCGCCATAGCCGGCGACCAGCGCGACCTTGCCCGCGACCATCACGTCGGTGGCGCGCTTGATGCCGTCGACCAGCGATTCGCGGCAACCGTAGAGGTTGTCGAACTTGGACTTGGTGACCGAATCGTTGACGTTGATCGCCGGGAACTTGAGCTCGCCGCGCGCGTGCATCTGGTATAGGCGATGCACGCCGGTGGTGGTTTCCTCGGTGACCCCCTTGACGGCCGCCAGACGGCTGGAATACCAGCCCGGCTGCGCCGCCACGCGCGCCTTGATCGCGGCGTACAGCACGCGCTCTTCCTCGCTGGTGGGATTGGCCACCACCGAAATATCCTGTTCGGCGCGCGCCCCCAGATGCAGCAGCAGGGTGGCGTCACCGCCGTCGTCGAGGATCATGTTCGAAAAACCGCCGTCGGTCCATTCGAAGATGCGGTGGGTGTAATCCCAGTAGTCTTCGAGCGATTCACCCTTGACCGCGAACACCGGAATGCCATCGGCGGCAATCGCCGCGGCGGCGTGGTCCTGGGTCGAGAAAATGTTGCACGAGGCCCAGCGCACCTCGGCGCCGAGCGCGGTCAGCGTCTCGATCAGCACCGCGGTCTGGATGGTCATGTGCAGCGAACCGGTGATGCGCGCGCCGCGCAAAGGCTGGCTCTTGGCGAACTCCTCGCGGATCGCCATCAGGCCCGGCATTTCGGTTTCGGCGATGCGGATTTCCTTGCGGCCCCAGTCGGCAAGCGCAAGGTCGGCAATAACGTAATCGGCGGTGGAATTGAGTGCGGCGTTCATCACGCCCTCCTTTCGTTCAGAAAAAGAAAACGTGAGCGCCGTTGAAAGGAAGCGTCCTGAGCCTGGCGGGTGAACCGTCGCAGCGCTCCTCAGAACCGAGGCGGCATTTTACTCCCGGAAGCGCCAAACGCGAATGCGTTTTTGGCAATACTTGGGGTGCGTCAGAGTCATCGTGCTTTTGTCGGTATTTTTTACACTCGTCATCTACGCCCACTCACGCCTCGTTGCAAGCCATTGTTTCATATGGACAGCGACTAAGCGCAACTGAACTGGAACACAAATTGCGCTCCAGCGCGAAGGCCCGCGCGTAGCGTTTATCAAGCCAAACGGGCCGATATAACGAATCCAAAAAATCGACGAGGGGAAAACATGAAAAAAAACATATTGGGTGGGTTTGCTTTGGGCTGCTGCATGGCGGCCAGCGTGGCACAGGCTGCGTCCGTTCAAAGCATGACGATTGAAGAAATCGGGGGGGCCTCGGGTGGCTTGGGGACATCAGGACTTGCGGGCGGCGGCGGTTGGGGAAACTGGTATACCGATCAGGGAACCACTATGGCCCCACCTGCCTACTTTCTCAGTGACGGCGTGGACGGCGCGCTCATCATGGGAACCATCCAAGCGAATGGCGCCATTTCGACAGGGTTCATCTGGGGCGGCAATCACTTTTACGTCAACACATTGAATGGCGCTCCGAGCGGGACGGTCATCGATGGTGCCATGTCGCTCAACCTGTCCGGTATTGTTGCCGACTTCTCTGCTGGCAACACGGTGTTCCCAATCGCACCCGACGCGGGCACCTTGCAAACCTCAATATCCATGATCGATGCCAACCATTATTTTTACACTGCTGATTGGACGCATGTTTTCAACAATGACGTGTACGACTCCAACTCAATCACAAATGCCATCTCGCCGGGCTGGAACGGTTCAAGCGTGACCCTTCACCTGGAAGGCATCGCCACACTGTCGCTCGTGCCCGAAGCCGACTCCTACGCCATGATGCTGGCGGGAGTGGGACTGGTGGGCGTGATGGCAAATCGCCGCCGTAGATTGGCTTGATTCTTCCGCACCCAAAAAAAAGAGCCGGTAAAACCGGCTCTTTTCACGTTTGCGATCAAGCAAGCTGCCTTATCAAATCCCCGCGGCCGCCTTCAGCGCCGCCGCCTTGTCGGTGACTTCCCAGGTGAAATCCGGCTCGTCGCGGCCGAAATGGCCGTAGCTCGCGGTGCGGGTGTAGATCGGGCGCAGCAGGTCGAGCATCGCGACGATGCCCTTGGGGCGCAGGTCGAAGTGCGCGGCGATGAGTTCGACGATCTTCGCTTCGGGAATCTTGCCGGTGCCGAAGGTGTCGACCATCAGCGAAGTCGGCCTGGCGACGCCGATGGCGTAGGAAACCTGCACCATGCACCTGTCGGCCAGCCCCGCCGCGACGATGTTCTTCGCCACGTAGCGGCCGGCGTAGGCGGCGGAGCGGTCGACCTTGGACGGGTCCTTGCCGGAGAAGGCGCCGCCGCCGTGCGGCGCTGAGCCGCCGTAGGTGTCGACAATGATCTTGCGGCCGGTCAGCCCGGCGTCGCCCATCGGCCCGCCGACGACGAAGCGCCCGGTGGGGTTGACCAGGTAGCGGGTGTCGGCGGAGAGCATGTTCTTCGGCAGCACCGGTTTGACGATCTCCTCGATCACCGCCTCGGACAACTGGGCGTGCGAAACATCGGGGTCATGCTGGGTCGACAGCACGACGGTGTCGATCGAATGCGGCTTGCCGTCGACGTAGCGGATCGACACCTGCGACTTGGCGTCCGGGCGCAGCCACGGCAGGCGGCCGTCCTTGCGCAGTTCGGACTGGCGCTCGGTGAGGCGGTGCGCGAGGTAGATCGGCATCGGCATCAGCACCGGCGTTTCGTTGCAGGCGTAGCCAAACATCAGGCCCTGGTCGCCGGCGCCCTGGTCGAGGTTGTCGTCGTGCGCGCGATCCACGCCCTGCGCGATGTCGGGCGACTGCTTGCCGACGGTAACCAGCACCGCACAGGTGTTGTAGTCGAAGCCGATCTCGGACGAGTCGTAACCGATGCGCTTGATGGTCTGGCGCGCGATCTGGTTGTAGTCGATCACCGCCGAGGTGGTGATCTCGCCGGCGATGACGCACAGACCGGTGGTCAGCAGGGTCTCGCACGCCACGCGCGCATGTTTGTCCTGGGTTAGAATCGCGTCGAGCACCGCATCCGACACTTGATCCGCCATCTTGTCGGGGTGCCCTTCGGACACCGACTCAGACGTGAAAATGAAATCCTTTTGCATGACAGCTCCTGTAGTCCCGATTACCGACTGCGTAACCGGCTCGGGGGACCAACGGAGCGGCGACGCTTTAGCTGTATTTGTATCCCGCCCGCAAGTTGTCAAGATTAACGCGGCGGCTGCCGCATTGTGCCCCGCCGCTTCCCCCGGCGTCAATTCCCGCAGGGGGACGCCGATCCACCATGCGCTGAAGCCCATGTGGGGCCGCATGTCCCATGAAGGGACTCCGACTTTCTACGCGCTGAAGCGCGTGACAGATCGTATGCCCCACAAGGGGACTCCGACTTTCTATGGGCTGAAGCCCATGAAAGATCGTATGCCCGCATGATGTTCCTGCTCAAGCTGCTGGCCCGCCTGCCGCTGCCGCTGCTGCATGGCGCCGGCATCGTGCTGGGCTGGCTGCTTTACTGGTCGCCCGGGCGCTATTCCGCGCGCGTGCGCAACAACCTGTTCAGCAGCGGGATCTGCACTCCCGGGCGCGGCTGCCGGAGGTTGCTGCGCAAGAGCATCGGCGAGGCCGGCAAGGCCATGATCGAACTGCTGCCGGTGTGGCTGCGCCCGTACCAGAAGGTGCTGAAGCTGATCAAGCGCACCAGCGGCTGGGAGCACATCGATGCCGCGCGCGCGGACGGCAAGGGCATCATCCTGCTGTCGCCGCACATCGGCTGCTTCGAGATCATCAGCCTCTATTGCGCCGCGCGGCATCCCTTCACCGCCATGTACAAACCGCCTCGTCAGCCGGTGCTCGACGCGCTGATGCTGGCCGGCCGTCAGCGCGGCCAGGCGACGCTGGTGCCGAGCGATCTCTCCGGCGTGCGCGCGCAGCTGGCGGCCCTGAAGCGCCACGAAGCGATCGGCATTCTGCCCGACCAGGTGGCAACCGGCGGCGACGGCGTGTGGGCGCCGTTCCTTGGCCGCCCGGCCTACACGCCGACGCTGGCCGCCAGCCTGCAGCGCAAGACCGGGGCGGCGGCCTTTTTCATCGCCGCCGAGCGGCTGAGCTGGGGGCGCGGCTACCACTTGCACGTCTTTCCGCTGGACGAGGCCCTGCCGGCCGACAAGACCGCCGCCGCCGTCCAGCTAAACCAGGCGGTGGAGGCAATCGTGCGGCGCTTCCCGACGCAATACATGTGGAGCTACAACCGCCACAAGCGCCCGGGCGACGTCGCCCCCCCGGACGCCCAGGAACACGCATGAAGCCGGCCGCCCACGCAAACCTGCTGCACCCTTCGCTGTTGCCGAACTGGCTCGGCGTGGGCGCGCTCTGGCTGCTGCACTGGCTGCCGCTGCCGGTCCAGGCGGCACTCGGCAACGCCGCAGGCTGGCTGATCGCACAGTTCCCCGGACGGCGGCGGCGCATCGTCGCGACCAATCTCGCACTGTGCTTTCCCGAGGCCGCGCCTGAAACGCGCCGCCGCTGGCTGCGGCAGACCTTTCAGAGCTCGATGCGCGCAGCGCTCGAACACGGCGTGCTGTGGTGGGGGTCGGAGGCACGCCTGCGGCGGCTGATCCGGATCGACAATCCCGAAGCGGTGCTGGGCGACGGCAAGCGCCCGGTGATCTGGCTGGCGCCGCACTTTGTCGGGCTCGACATGGGCGGCGTGCGGCTGGCGATGGATCGCACCGCCGCTTCGATGTACGCGCGCGCCAAGGACCCCGTCGCCGACGAAATGATGCGGCACGGGCGTTCGCGCTTTTTCTCCCCGGTGCTGATCGCCAAGAACGACGGCATCAAACCCGTTCTCAAGGCACTCAAGGACGGCCTGCCGTTCTATTACCTGCCGGATCAGGATCATGGCCGCCTCAATGCCGTATTCGTTCCATTCTTCGGCATTCCCGCCGCCACCGTATCGGCGCTGCCGCGCCTGGCCAAACTCACCGGCGCCCAGATCATCCCGGCCATCACCCGCCAGTTGCCCTGGGGGCGGGGCTACGCGGTGCGCTTCTACCCGCCGTGGGACAACTACCCGAGCGGCGACCTGGAGGCCGACGTCGCCCGCATGAACGGGTTCATCGAAGACCGCATCCGCGAGATGCCGTCGCAGTACCTGTGGCTACACCGCCGCTTCAAGACCCGCCCGGAAGGCGAGGCCAGCCTGTATGAATGAGCCGCGGACCGATCTGTCGCGGCTGGCGGCCGCCGACGCCGATGCCGTCGGCGCACTGGCGCGCGAGGTGTGGCAGGCCACGTATCCGGCGCTGATCCCGCAGGCGCAGATCGATGCCATGCTGGCCGACCGTTATGCGCCCGAACGGATACGGGAACAGCTGGACGATCCGCGCCATGCCTGGTGGGGGATGCGCCGGGACGATGCGCTGGTCGGCTTTGCCCATGCGGTGCTGGAGGGCGCCGCCTGCAAGCTCGACAAGCTCTACGTTCATCCGGACAACCAGCGTCAGGGCATCGGCGCCGCGCTGCTGCACGCCGCCGCCAGCTGGGCGCGCCAGCAGCGAGCCCGCTGCCTGCGCCTGCAGGTCAATCGCGGCAACGCGCAGGCCATTGCCGCCTACCGGAAATACGGCTTCAACATCGTCGAGTCGCGGGTGTTCGATATCGGCGGCGGTTTTGTGATGGACGATCACGTGATGGAACTGACGCTGTGAGTTTCGCCAATCCCGACGACGCCAGCCTGCGCGCCCTGCTCGACCGCACCCGGACGATCGCGGTGGTCGGCCTGTCGCCGCAGCCCGCGCGTCCGAGCTACCGCGTGGCGCAGGCGATGCAGCGCTACGGCTACCGCATCGTGCCGGTGCGGCCGCTGGTGGACCGGGTGCTCGGCGAGCAGGCTTACGCAAGCCTCGCCGACATCCCGTTCGCGGTCGACCTGGTCAACGTGTTCCGCGCTGCCGAGCATGTGCCGGCTATCGTCGAACAATGCCTGGCGCTACACTCCCTGCAGCGGCCCGATTCGACGGGACACCGTCTACCGGCAGCCATCTGGATCCAGGAAGGCATCGTGCATGAAACCGCCGCGCAACGCGCGCAGGCCGGCGGCATGACGGTGGTGATGGACCGCTGCCTCCTCAAGGAATACGTCAGGCTCAAAACCGCATGAAAACCGCAGGCACAAGCGCCCAACCGGGCACCACACTCCGCTTCACCAAGATGCACGGCCTCGGCAACGACTTCGTCGTTTTCGACGGCATTGGCCAGGCCGTCGCGCTCAGCCCCGAACAGTGCCGCCGCATCGCCGACCGCCACTTCGGCGTCGGCTGCGACCAGATCCTGCTGGTCGAGAAAGCCAGCCGGCCGGATGTCGATTTCCGCTACCGCATCTTCAACGCCGACGGCGGCGAAGTCGAACAATGCGGCAACGGCGCGCGCTGCTTCGTGCGCTTCGTGCACGAAAAAGGCCTCACCGCCAAGACCGCGATCCGCGTGGAAACCGCGTCCGGCGTCATCGAGCCGCGCCTGCTCGGCAATGGCCAGGTCACGGTGGACATGGGCGCGCCACGCTTTGCGCCGGCCGACATCCCGTTCGCGGCCGAGGCCGAAGCGCTCGCCTATCCGCTGAAAGTCGGCCAGCATGTCATCGAGATCGCCGCGCTGTCGATGGGCAACCCGCACGCGGTGCTGCGGGTGAACGACCTCGACAGTGCGCCGGTGGACATCCTCGGCGCCGCCATCGAATCGCATGCGCGCTTCCCGCAGCGCGTCAACGCCGGCTTCATGCAGGTGCTGACCCCGCACGATATCCGCCTGCGCGTGTACGAGCGCGGCGCCGGCGAAACCCTGGCCTGCGGCACCGGCGCCTGCGCCGCGGCGGTCGCCGGCATCCGCCAGGGCTGGCTGAAAAGCCCGGTCAGCGTACACACCCGCGGCGGCGACCTGGTCATCGAATGGGCAGGCAAGGGCCAGCCGGTCAGCATGACCGGCCCGGCAGAAACGGTATTTGAAGGAGAGATCGAACTCTAATGGACACGCAACCCACCACGCTGGACGCACCGGCGATTGCCGAATTTCTGACCCGGCATCCGAATTTTTTCAACGACTTCCCCACCCTGCTGGCGGATCTGCACATCCCGCATCCGCACGGCACCCACGCCGTGTCGATGAGCGAGCGCCAGCTGATCGCGATGCGCGACAAGGTGCGGATGCTGGAAAACAAGCTCGCCGAACTGATTCAGTTTGGCGAGGAAAACGACGGCATCTCCGAAAAGCTGCACGCGCTGACGCTCGCACTGGTGACCGCCAGCCAGCCGCAGGACATCACCGCCGCGCTGGCGATCCACCTGCGTGACGGCTTCGCCGTGCCGCATCACGCGCTGCGCGCCTGGATGCTGACCGGCGAGCCGATGCCGGGGCTCGATCAGCCGGTGTCGCAGGCAGCGCGCGATGCCGTGGCGGCGATGCCCTATCCGGTATGCGGCCCGCTTGCCGTGCCCGACGCCAGCGACTGGTTCGGCGAAGTGTCGCCGCACCTGCGCGCATTCGCCTGCATCCCGCTGCGGCCCGCCGCAGCGGCCGCCCCCATCGGCCTGCTGGTGCTGGCATCCGAGGAGGCCAAGCGCTTCTATGCCGGCATGGGCACGCTTTACCTCGAACGGCTGGGCCAGCTGGTCGGCGCCGCGCTGGTGCGGATGCAGGGTTGAATCCGGTCGATCGCTACCTGCAACACCTCGCCGCCGAACGGCGGCTGTCGCCGCATACGGTTGCGGCCTATCGGCGCGATCTGGCCAGCCTGGCCAGGCTGGCTGACGGCAAGCCGCTGACCGAGCTCGGCGCCGCCGACATCCGCGGCGCCATCGTCAAGCTGCGCAGCCAGAACCTGGCGGCCACCAGCGTGGCGCGCCAGCTGTCGAGCTGGCGCGGGTTTTACGCCTTCGCCTGCCGCCGCCTCGGCCACGCGGACAATCCCTGTCTCGGCCTGCGCCCGCCCAAGGCGGCCAAGGCACTGCCGGACATCCTGTCGCCCGACGCCTGCGCCCGACTGCTGCAGGGCGGCCCCGCTGCGGAAAGCGGCGACGCCCTGCAGGCACGCGATCGCGCCATGTTCGAGCTGTTCTATTCGTCCGGCCTGCGCCTGGCGGAACTGGCCGGGCTCGATCTCGGCGACCTCGACCTGCAATCCGGCGAAGCGCAGGTCACCGGCAAGGGCCGCAAGAGCCGCGTCGTGCCGGTGGGGCGCCAGGCGCTCGCCGCCCTGGGCGCGTGGCTGCCGTTGCGGCTGGCCCTGGCGCGCGACACCGCCGCGCTGTTCGTCGGCCGCAACGGCAGCCGGCTCACCCCGCGCAGCGTGCAGCTGCGCCTCGACCGCTGGGCGCGGCAGGCCGGCCTCGGCCAGCACGTCCACCCGCACATGCTGCGCCACGCGTTCGCCACCCACGTGCTGCAGTCGTCCGGCGATCTGCGCGCGGTGCAGGAAATGCTCGGCCACGCCAGCATCAGCACCACCCAGGTGTATACCCACCTCGACTGGCAGCATCTCGCCAAGGTGTACGATCAGGCGCATCCGCGCGCCCGCAAGAAACCCTGAGTTTGCCGTCGGGGCGCGTGCCCGCACGATCCGGCGCCCCCGGTTTTACATTCCCTTCAGAAACGGGAAATGCGGCCGATTCATTCCGTATGCGCGTCATTCCCTTCTCCCGGCTTGTTCGCCTTGTGCAGGATTTGCGCCCCGCCTACCTCAGCACGCAGGGCCGGGTCATGGGCGCGGTATTGCTCATCCTGCTCGCGGTATTCGCCTTGGCCGGGCGGCAGGCGCTGTACATCGCCCACCAGGATGCCGGCGCCGCATTGCGCGTGCAGGCGTCGGCCCAGCTGGCGGCGCTGTCCCAGGCGGTGGCCGATGCGGCCAGCCGCGGCGATTACAGCGCGGTGCAGGCGCGGCTCAACATTCCGATTGCGCAGGGCAACCTGCAGCGGGTGGAATACACCGCGCCCGACGGCCGCCGCCTGAGCCAGCAGGCAGCGCCCTTCCCGGTAGACCGTCCCGGCTGGTTTGCCGGGCTGACCGATCTGGTCGCCCCCGTCATGCAGGAGTCCCTGGTCGTCGACGGCATCTACCATGGCCGCCTGCTCATCCAGCCGTCCGCCCATGCCTACGAGGACTTTCTGTGGCATCTCGGCACCCGCCTGTTCATGCTGCTCAGCGCCGCTTTCATCCTGCTCGGCTGGCTGACTTACGGGCTGCTCAAAATCAACCTGAAGGACCTGGACCGGCTGCGCGCGACCGCGCGCCAGATCGAAGCCGGAGATTACAGCGCACGGATTCCCATTCGGGCCGGCAGTCCGCCCGAACTGCAGGGGACCCTGTGCGCTTTCAACCACATGAGCGCAGCGCTGGAGCGCCTGCTCACCGACCTCAAGGAGCATCAGAAGGCCCTTGATAGCGCCGCCAGCGTGTCCGAAACCGATCTCGCCGGCAACATCACCTTCGCCAACGACCTGTTCTGCATCGTCAGCGGCTACACCCACGAAGAACTCCTCGGCCAGAGCCACCGCATCCTCGCCTCGGGCCGGCACGACGCCGCGTTTTTTGCCCAACTGTGGGAGACCATCTCGCGCGGGCGAACCTGGCGCGGCGAAATCTGCAACCGCGCCAAGGACGGCCGGCTGTTCTGGACGGCCTCGACCATCACGCCGATCAAGGGCGACGACGGCCTGCCGCTGAAGTATCTGTCGATCCACGTCGACATCACGCAACGCAAGCTTGATGAAGCCGCGCTCAGCGAGGAAAAGGAGCGCTGGCAGGTCACGCTGCAATCGATCAACGACGCCGTCATCGTCACCAATGCCCACAATCACGTGGTCTATCTCAACCCGACCGCCGAGAGCCTGCTCGGCATCGCGCTTGAAGATGCCGTGTCGAGCCCGCTGAAGAGCCTGATGCAATTCGATCGGCCAGGCGGCGGCGACGAAGCCCCGGTCTGTTTTCTCGCGCCCAATTCGCCGCAACTCGGGCAGACCGGCTCGGCCCGCCTGCAAACGCGCCTGGGGCAGGACCTGGCGATCAGCTACAGCTGCGCCCCGCTAACCGGAAACGGCGGCTTCGGCGCGGTCTACGTGCTGCGCGACGAGACCGAGAAAAAGCAGCTGCTCGACAGCCTGCGCGAGATGGCCTTCCACGACACCCTGACCACGCTGCCGAACCGCCGCGCGGTGGAAGGCCGGCTGGCACGCGCCCTGCGCACCGCGCGCGAGCAGGCACAGCAACACGCGTTCTGCTACATCGATCTCGACCAGTTCAAGCTGGTGAACGACACCTGCGGCCATTCGGTGGGGGACACCCTGCTGATGAACATTGCGCAGACCATGCAGGCAGCCTTGCCCGAGCATGCCTATCTGGGCCGCCTGGGCGGCGACGAATTCGGCCTGATCCTGTTCGACACCCGGCCCGACGCGGCCAGCGCGGTCTGCCGGCAGCTGGTGCAGCGCATCCGCGACTTCCGTTTCGAACACAAGGGGCGGCGTTTCACGCTCGGCGCCTGCGCCGGAATCGCGCCCATCACCCAGTCCGCGACCACCGCCGGCGATCTCATGATCCAGGCCGACATGGCGTGTTACCGCGCCAAATCCGAAGGCAGCGGCCGGATCATGCTGTACGAGGCAGACGAGATCGGGTTCCGCCGCCTGGAGGCGGAAATGAGCTGGGCCGCCGATTTCGCGCAGGCACTCGAAGCCAACCAGTTCCTGCCCTACCGCCAGCTGATCCAGCCGGCCTCGCACGGCGGGCAACCGCATTACGAAGTGCTGATCCGCTGGCAGCGCAATGGCGCGATCGAGGGGCCGGCCAAGCTGCTGCCCGCGCTCGAACGCTACGGGCAGGCGCCGATCCTCGACCGCTGGATGCTGGAAGCCGTGGTGTCCTACCTGGCGGCGCAACCCGGCGACAATGCGGTGTATTTCATCAACCTGTCGGGCAAGACGGTGGCCGACGAATCCTTCCTCGGCACCGTCTGCCATCTGCTCGACCACTATGGCGTGGCCGGCGAACGCCTGGGCTTCGAGGTCACGGAAACCGCGGCAGTGGTGAATCTGGCGGATGCGCAACGCCTGATCCACGGCCTGCGCGAACGCGGCTGCCAGTTCGCGCTGGACGATTTCGGCCGCGACGCCTCCTCGTTCTTCTACCTCAAGCACCTGCCGGCCGACTTCCTCAAGATCGACGGCGCCTTCGTGCGCGGCATGCTGGACGACCGCCGCGACCAGGCCATCGTGCGTTCGATCGCGCAGCTGGCGCGCGACTTCGGCATGCATTCGGTGGCCGAGCAGGTGGAAGACGCCGAAATGGCCGCACTGCTGAAGGACATCGGGGTGGATTATTTACAGGGCTACCACATCCATCGCCCGGAAGCCTTGCCGCACTGGCAGCCGGTTTCACACGCCGGCGCTGCACGGCCGCCGCAGCTGACGCTGGTCAGATAGCCCGTCAGACGATCACGGTATCCGCCGCCCCGGCGGCCGGATCCGGATAGCGCATTTTCAGGTTTTCCAGCGCCTCGATCAGCAGGCTGGACACCATCAGGTTGCGCGCCAGCTTGCTGTTGGCGGGGATCACGTGCCACGGCGCGTGCGCCGTGCTGGTGGCCGACAGCGCCGCCTCGTAGGCTTCCATGTAATCGTCCCACTGCGCGCGCACCGCGAGGTCGCCGGGCTGGAATTTCCACTGCTTCTCGGGGGTGTCGCGGCGCTCTTCCAGACGCTTCTTCTGCTCGTCCCTGGAAATGTGCAGATAGAACTTCAGGATGGTGGTGCCGGTTTCCGCCAGCATTCTTTCGAAGTCGTTGATCTGGCGGAAGCGCCGTCTGCATTCGGCGGCATCGATCCAGCCATTCACCCGCGTGATCAGCACATCCTCGTAATGCGAACGGTTGAAGATGACGATCTCCCCGGCGCCCGGCACGTGGTGGTGCACCCGCCACAAATAGTCGCGCGCCAGCTCGTGCGGCGTGGGCGCCTTGAAGCTGGCCACGCGCACCCCCAGCGGATCGACGCCCTGGAACACGTGACGGATGGTGGAATCCTTGCCGGCGGTGTCCATCGCCTGCAACACCACCAGGAGCTTGTGCCTGCCTTCGGCGTACAGCAGTTCCTGCAGCGTTTCCAGGCGTTCGCGATAGTCGTCCAGACGCTCGCGCGCATCGGATTTTTCCTTGCCGACGATCGCGCTGTCGCCGGCATCCCACTTCGACAGCTTGACCCTGGTGTCGGGGGCAATACGGGTTTCGGCGGGCTTCACGGGCGCTCCCCGGGCGGAATCAGGCTCATCCAGCCGCCCAGCGCCTGGCGGATCTCGTCCAGCGTGAGATGCCTCATCAACGCGCGATTGCCGGGCGCCATCTGGTTCCAGGCGCAACTCATGCCGCGCAGATTCGGCTGGGCCGTGTCGCGCAGGCGGAATTCGGTTTTGAAGTAGAGGAAAGTCGGATCGCCGTCGTCGGCGACGAACCCCGCCTTGACGAAAGGCGAAGCCGTGGCGGCGACGGGGCTGACGCTGCGCGTCACCCGCCACACCTCGAAGCGTCCCGGCTGCAGCGTCTGCGCTTCGGCGCGCACCGTGTTCAATTCCACCACGCAGAACGGGGCATACTCCTGCACGCTGTTGCGCGGCACGATGCGGCCGTATTGCAGGCGCACCGTGGCGGCGTCCGGAGGAATCGTCAGCGGCCGGTTCAACTGCACCGTCCAGCCCGGCGCATAGGCGTAATACGGCGACGCCGGGTCAGGCGACTGCAGTCCCGCACAGCCGCCCAGCAGCAGCACGAGTCCAAGTCCGATCGTCTTCATCATGCGGCCTCCTTGCAACGGGCATCCTATTGATTTGGTTTAACCCTAAACCACGCCGCATACAAGGCCGGCAGGAAAAATAGGGTGAGAAAGGTCGCCGCGACCAGGCCGCCCATGACCGACACCGCCATCGGCCCCCAGAAAATCGAACGCGACAGCGGGATCATCGCCAGTACCGCGGCAGCGGCGGTGAGGCTGATCGGGCGCATCCGCCGTACCGTCGACTCGATGATCGCATCCCATTGCGACAGGCCGCGCGCGATGTCCTGCTGGATCTGGTCGACCAGAATCACCGAGTTGCGCATGATCATGCCGGCCAGCGAGATGATCCCCAGCAGCGCGACGAAACCCATCGCCTGGCCGCTCAGCAGCAGCGCGATCGCCACCCCGATGATGCCGAGCGGTGCGGTCAGCACCACCAGCAGCGCGCGCGGAAAGCTGCCGAGCTGCAGCATCAGCAGGCTCAGCGTGGTGATCACGATCAGCGGCCACGATGCGCCGATGGCGGCGTTGGCCTTGGCGCTGCTTTCCACCGGCCCGCCGACTTCCAGCCGGAAGCCGGACGGCAGCCGGGCCTTGAATGCGGCCACCTGCGGCGCGATGGCGTCGATGATGGTGGCCGGCTGGGTCTTGCCCACCGGATCGCCGCGCACCGCGATCGTCGGCAGGCGGTCGCGCCGCCAGATCACACCGTCCTCGAACACCGGCTCGAGGCGGGCGATCTGCCCCAAGGTCACGCTCTGGCCGTTGAAGCGGCCGATCGGAAGCGACTTCAATGCATCGACGTCGCGGTGTTCGTTGCGCGGCGTGCGCAGCACCACGTCGATCAGCAGGTCGTTTTCGCGGAACTGGGTGACGCTGACGCCCGACAGCTGCAGCGCCACCAGCCGGCCGACCAGGTCGGAACTCAACCCCAGCGCCTTGATCTTGTCTTGATCGAGCTGCGCCTTGACCGCCAGCGACTGCTCGTTCCAGTCGAGGTTCACCGCCGTCACCTGCGGCTGCGCGGCGACGATCTTGCGCAGTTTCTCGGCTTCGATCTTCAATTGCGGAATGTCGGGGCCGCTCAAGCGGTATTGCACCGGATAGCCGGCGGGCGGGCCGTACTCGAAGCGCACTGCGCGTCCGCGCACATTGGGAAAATCGGTCTCGAACAGCCGCTGGATGCGGGCGAGTTCGCGTTCGCGCGCCGGCACATCCTTCGCGATCACCACCAGCTGCGCAAAGTTGCGGTTGTTCAGACGCTGATCCAGCGCCAACACGAAACGCGGCGCTCCCTGGCCGATGTAATTGAGGACATGGGCCACATCCCGGTCCTGCCGCAACAGGGTTTCGAGCCTGAGCGCTTCGGCGCGCGCGGCATCGGTCGAGGCACCTTCCGGCAGCCACAGCTCGATCAGGATTTCCAGCCGGTCGGACTGCGGGAAGAACTGTTTTTCGACCCGCTGCATCGCGGCCAACCCCACCACCAGCGCGGCCACCGTCAGCGCAATCACCGTCCGGCGATGCGTCACGCACCAGGTCACCGCGGCGCGGAAGCGCCGGTAGAACGGCGTCAGGTAGGCGGCGTTTTCATCGGTCACGTGCTGGCGGGGTTTCAGCAGGGCATGCCCGAGATAGGGGGTGACCACCACCGCCACCAGCCAGGACGACAGCAGCGCGATCGTGGTCACCGCAAAAATCGCAAAGGTGTACTCGCCGACCACCGATTTGGCCAGCGCGATCGGCAGGAACGCCGTGGCGGTGAGCAGGGTGCCGGTGAGCATGGGAAACGCGGTCGACTGGAAGGCATAGGTGGCGGCCTCGAAGCGATTCCAGCCGGCTTCGAGCTTGTGCGCCATCATTTCCACCGCGATGATGGCGTCGTCCACCAGCAGGCCGAGCGCAATGATGAGCGCGCCGGTGGAAATGCGGTGCAGGTCGATGCTGAACAGCCACATCGCACTGAAGGTGATCGCCAGCACCACCGGAATGGACAGCGTCACCACCAGCCCGGCGCGCCACTTCAGTGCCAGGAAGGTCACCGCCAGCACGATGGCGACGGCTTCGAGGAAGCTCTGCATGAAGAGCTTGACCGCGTGGCTGACGATGCTGGGCTGGTCGTGAACCTGGCGGATTTCCAGGCCCAGCGGCAGCGTCTTTTGCAGCGCTTCCATGGCGGCGGCGACGGCGCGCCCCATGGCCACCACATCCCCGCCTTCGGCCAGCGACACCCCGAGCAATACCGCCGTTTCGCCCTGCGAGCGGATTTCGGCGACGGGCGGATCCTCGTAGCGGCGCGTCACCTCGGCGATGTCGCCCAGCCGCAGGCGGTGCGCGCCCACCCGGATGACGGTTTCGCGCAGGCGCTCCACCTCGGAATACGCCCCCGATATGCGCAGCGGGATCGACAGTACGTCGTTTTCCACCCGCCCATCGGCGACCACGCTGTTCTGCTCCTGCACCGCCTGCATGATCTGCTGCGGGGTGAGGCCCAGCGCGGCGAGCTTCTGGGCGGGAACCTCGATATAGATTTTTTCCGCCACGATGCCGAACAGTTCGACCTTGCCGACGTTGGCCAGGCGGCGCACTTCGCGCTGCGCGTCTTCGGCGGCGCGGCGCAGTTCGGCGCGGCTGAACCCCTCGCCGGTGAAGGCGTAGATCGAACCGAAGGTATCGCCGAACTCGTCGTTGAAAAACGGCCCCTGCACCCCGGCGGGCAACTGCGGTCCGAGGTCGCCGATTTTCTTGCGCACCTGATACCAGGCCTCCGCCACGTCACGCCCGCGGACGGTCTCTTTGAGGTTCACGAACAGCGCGGTTTCGCCCGGCTTGGCATAGCTCTGCACGAAATCCAGCTCAGGCATTTCCTGCAGTTTTTTCTCGATGCGCTCGGTCAGCTGCTCGGACACTTCCTGCGCCGTCGCACCCGGCCATTGCGCCTGGATCAGCATGGTCTTGAAAGTGAACGGCGGGTCTTCGGCCTGCCCCAGCTGGATATAGGAACGCGCGCCCAGCAGCAGAATCAGCACGATGAAGAAGCGCACCAGCGCCGGATGCTCGATCGCCCAGCGCGACAGGTTGCCGCGCCGCGGCTCGAAGCGGGGCAGCGCGCTCATGGCCTGGAAGGCGCCAGGCGCACCTGCTGGCCCGGCGCGATCTTGTGCACGCCTGCGGTCACTACCCATTCGCCGGCCGCCAGCCCCGCCGTCACCACCGCGCGGTCGCCGCTCAAGCCGCCCAGCTGCACGCTGCGCGGCGCCACTTTGCGGGTTTGGCGATCGACCACCCAGACCTGCGGCTGGCCGTTGATTCTGAACAGCGCGGTCTGCGCCACCGACAGATTAGGCGCGGCCTCGCCGCCGACATCCACCGTTGCGCTCATGCCGAGCTTCACCCCCGCATCCGGCTTGATGAAACTCACGCGCGCGCTGTAGGTCCGGCTCGCGGCATCGGCCATCGGCGACAACTCGCGCAAGCGGCCGGCATAGTCCGTCCCCGGCGCCGACCACAGCCGGATGCTCAGATTCTGCGCCGCACGCACTGCGGCGAGCGCATTTTCCGGCACGTCGATGCGCACTTCCCGTTCGCCGTTGCGCGCCAGTTGCGCCACCGGCTGCCCCGCCTCCACCACCTGCCCGGCTTCAAAGGAGATCGCCGTCACCACGCCCGCGTGCGGCGCGGTCAGCCGCGTGTAGGCCTGCTGGTTGCCCTGGCGCTCGGCCTCGGCGCGCAGCTGGCGCACCCGCGCCGCCGCGGCTTCGGCAGCGGTCCGGCGGCGGTCGAGTTCGGCCGGGGAAATGAAATTCTGCGCCCGCAGTTCGGTGTAGCGCTGCAAGTCCTGCTGCGCCAGCTTGGCTTCGGCCTCGGCGGCGCTGAGTTGCGCCCGCGCCGCACTCGCCGCCAGCGCGTAATCCTGAGGGTCCAGCGTAGCGATAAGCTGGCCGGCCCTGACCTGCGTGCCGACCTCCACCGCGCGGGTCTGCACCCGGCCGGCGACCCGGAATGCCAGCGCAGTCTCGTAGCGCGCGCGCACCTCGCCGGCGTAGCGCGCGCCGCTGTGCGCAGCGTGCAGGCCGACCTGCTCGGCGCGCACCGTCCGCACATCCTCGGGCACCGCAGGCGGCGCATCGCGCCCACAGCCGGACAGCAGCAACAGGAAGAGGGTCGGCAACAGGGGCGTTTTCATGGCGGGATTATCGCGTAATCGCATGTCCCTGGTCTGCACGCCATCAGCGCATTTTTGCAACTTCGTTGCATTTTTTCGTGTCGCGTCCTACACTCGGCCCATGCAAGCGGCCACCGCTCCCCCCCGCCACGACCAGGCCACCCGCCTGCTGCACCAGCGCGGCGCGACCGCCACGCCGGCCCGGGTGCGGGTGCTGCAACTGCTGCTGGCGGCCGACGCCGCGATGTCGCACCAGTCGCTGCAGCAGGCGGCGGCGGCCGGCGGCCATCCCTTCGACAAGGTGACGCTCTACCGTGTGCTCGACTGGCTGGCCGGGCAGGGGCTGGTGCACAGCGTGGCCGGGCATGACCGGGTCCGCCGCTTCAGCCTGATGAACGCGCACCATGCCCATGCGCATTTTGAATGCGGCGTCTGCGGGCGCTTGTTCTGCCTGCGCGGCAGCCTCGCCAGCGCCAGCCCGGAACTGCCGCCCGGATTCGTGTCCGAGCGGGTCGATATCACGGTGCATGGCCGCTGTGCCGAGTGCGCCGCCGCGCCCTCGCCGGCCCCCGACGAGTGAAGCGAGCGAAGAATGGCGCCCGCCTGCCAACCATGCAACCCTGTTGCAGAGTTGCGCCGATGCACCTCGTCCCCGGGGAGAGAACCCCGGGGTATGATGCCGGGCAATGCGCGGTGCGCACTCGCCCGTGATGCTCCCGGGAGGGCAGGTATTTGCCGCCTGGGTACACACGTATGCCCCTGCCAGCAGGATGCATGATTCACAACCTGTCTTTGCTGACTGAACGGAGTCTCCACGATGCCTACCTCGTCCAAACCCCTCACCGAAGCCGCCCTGCTGAAAATGCCGGCTTCCGCCTACATGAACCCGGCCCAGCTCGCATTTTTTCGCGCCCGCCTCGAAGCCTTGCGCGATGAAATGCTCAGCAACGCGGCGGACACCAGCGAGACCCTGAAAGAAAACGAAAACTTTGCCGATCCCAACGACCGTGCCACGGTCGAGGAAGAGCATATGCTGGAACAGCGGGTGCGCGACCGCGAGCGCAAGCTGCTGAAAAAAATCCACTCCGCCCTGGCGCGCATCGATTCCGGCGAATTCGGATACTGCCTGGAAACCGGCGACCCCATCGGGCTGCCCCGCCTGCTGGCCCGCCCCACCGCCGAATACTCGATCGAGGCGCAGGAGCGCCACGAAAAGAAGGAAAGGCTGCATGCCTGAACGCCGCCGCGAGCACCCGGCATGGACGCTCCGCTAGGCAACGCCGACCCGCTGCGCGCTGAAGCGCGTGCGGGCTCGCCTGCCCCGCTTCCGGTCACCCTGCTCACCGGGTTTTTGGGCAGCGGCAAGACCACGCTGCTGAACCACCTGGTGCGCTCGCTGCCGCGCACCGCAATCCTGATGAACGAGTTCGGCGAAGTCGCGCTCGATCATCAACTGCTGCAAAAAATGCAGGGGCCGATGGCGCTGCTGTCGGGCGGCTGCGTGTGCTGCACGATTTCCGGCAGCCTGTCGCCGACCCTGAAGAACCTGTGGATGGCGCGGCAGAAGGGCGACATTCCCGCATTCGAGCGCGTCATCATCGAAACCACCGGCGTGGCCGACCCGGTGCCGGTGCTCGACAACCTGCTGCACGACAACTGGGTGCGCGCGCGCTTCCGCCTCGACGGCGTGGTCACCACGGTCGATGCGCAGTTCGGCGAGGACCAGCTGGACGCGCACTTCGAGGCGGTGAAGCAGGTGGCGGTAGCCGACCGCTTGCTGCTCACCAAGACCGACCTCGCAGCGCCGGAGCGGATCGCCGCCCTGCGCGAACGGCTGGCCGCGCTCAACCCGGCAGCCGACGTCGTCACGGTGACGCGCGGCGAGCTCGACCCCGCGGCGATCCAGAACCTGGGGCTGTGGAATGCCGCGACCAAATCGCTGGAAGTGGCGCGCTGGCTGAAGCAGCAACGCTATCGGCCGGCCGGCGCCAGCCCTGCCATCGGAAAAACGCAGCGCGCATTGCACGACGCGCGCATCCAGGCATTTTCGGTGGTGCTCGCCACGCCGCTGGACCGCTACGGCCTGCAATCCGCACTCGGCATGCTCACCTCGTTTCGCGCGGAAAACCTGCTGCGCTTCAAGGCGATCGTGAACCTCGAGGGCGATGCCCAGCCGCTGGTGCTGCATGGCGTACAGCACGTGCTGTATCCCGAGGTGAGGCTCGACGCCTGGCCGGACGCGGATCGCCGCAGCCGTTTCGTCTTCATCGTGCGCGACCTCGAGCCCGGCTTCGTGGAAAAGCTGCTGGCCGATTTCACCGGTGCGGCGCGCAGCCAGGCCGAGCCTGACGCGCAGGCAATTCCATGAACCTGGCGCAGCAATGCCTTGTCGGCGCGATCCGCCTCTACCAGTTGGCGCTCTCGCCATGGCTGGGCCGGCAATGCCGCTACCTGCCGACCTGCTCGGAATACGGCAAGGAAGCGATCGAAAAACACGGCGCGCTCAAGGGCGGCTGGCTGGCTGCCAAACGCATCGGCCGCTGCCGCCCCGGCTGCGCCCACGGCTACGACCCGGTGCCGCCAGTCGAGAAGCGCAAATAAATGCAGCCCCTGTTCCTCCGCCACCTGCTGCCCTGGCTGTTCGCGCTGATTCTGTTGTGCGGGCAGGCGGCGGCGTTCGCGCATACGCTGACCCATCTGCACCCGCACGACGCGGATCAGGCCAATCATCCCTGCGAAGTCTGCATCGCCCAGGCGCAGCTGGGCTCGGTCGCGCCGCCCGGCCTGCTCGTCCTGACGATTCCGCCTAGCGCCCGCATGGACCTGCCCGCCGACACGCCCGTGCGCGCCGATCTCGCGCCCCGTCCCGCTTGCGCCCGCGCCCCGCCCTTCTCCGTCCACGCCTGACCTTCGTCCGGCCCGCGCAACGCCAGCGCGGGCCAGTGTCATTCGTTTACGGAGTGAAAAATGTTACGTCCCGCTATTCTGGCGACCGCGCTCGCGGCTGCCTTTCCGGTTTCCGCCGACGCCGACCTCGACGCGCTGCGCGCCGAGCTGAAGCAAATGAAATCCAGCTACGAGGCACGCATCCAGGCGCTGGAAGCCCGCTTGCAGCAGGCTGACGCCGCTCCCGCCCCGATCGCCGTGCAAGCCGACGCTGCCCCGCAGCAAGGCACGGCTGCCGGCAACCGT